>NZ_JAGQBK010000002.1:0-235883 GCF_024345595.1 Synechococcus lacustris Maggiore-St4-Slac
AATCGCCTAGAATATGTTTATGTTGATTGTAATCAAAATGAGAACTTTTGCGATATTAAGCAGTTGTGCTGCTTTATTTATTGCGCCCCTTGCTGCTGATGCGCAATTAAGGCGTGTTGGTGCTCCTGGTATTCCTGCTGCAGGTGCTCCTGGTTATGGGGTGATGGGAAATCCAGTTGGCGCACCTGGTATTCCAGCAGCAGCAGAACCTGGTTATGGGAATGCTGATGACCTTGGATTTGGCGCAATTGGCAATCCAATTGGAGCACCTGGTATTCCAGCAATTGAGTCGGGTGTAAATCTTGGTGGACCAATTAATAGGCGTGGGTTCCGGTAAAAAGAGGCTTGAGTGATGCTGATTCCTTTGCGATACTATAAGCCCGATCTAGTACAGATGAGCTGGTTTGAGCTGGAGCGTTTAGTTGATGATGCTGAAAAGGAACCCCAGCTTGCCCGGGCATTACGTCATTGCCGTATTAATCCAGAACTAGTGCTAGCGGCAAGAAGGCTTGGTTATCGCATCACCCGGGTTGATCTAGTGCAAGCAAGGCTTGCTGATCAAAAAGAACATAAACAACAAAATCATGTTGTACGTTTGAGTTATTAGCAATTTTATTGACTTAGGGCTGAATTCAAAGATATCAATGCTCAAGTAAATTCAGAATAAAGAGTTGCCTAACAATCTTCATGAAAAGTTAGGGCCACATTTTATTTAACTTGATGACATTAAAATTCTCTAACGCTTGCCATCACCTGGCCGAAGCAAGCCTCTATACAGCGAACATCGCCTGAAGAACACCCAGCAGCTCATTGAGCGCAGTGTCCGACAGTCTCCCCAAATGCTTGACGAGACGTTCCCTATCAACAGCTCTCAGCTGATCAGCAACAACATGACCGTCTTTACCATCAAACGTGCAACGCACTCGAAAAGGATATGGATGACCGCCAGTTGTGAGCGGCGCAACGATGAAAGTGCGTAGGTGAGAATTCAGATCGTCCGGCGAAACGATGACACAAGGCCTCGTCTTTCTGATTTCAGATCCGCGAGTTGGATTCAACGCAACAAGGAAGATATCGCCTCTTGAGACGTGTTCTTCAGTCACCAGGACCACTCTTCATCATCAAACCGAGTAGCGGTCATCTCATCGATAAGTCCCTCCGACTGGAACGCTGCCGCCGCCTCTGCCCAGCCAGCCCTCGGTTGAGCCAACGGCCTAATGGTTAAAACCCCTGGAGCTACCTCGATCTCGACTTCGTCAGCCAGCCCCGCAACCTCAAGCATCGGCTTGGCGAGACGGACCCCTCTCGAGTTGCCGATTTTGACCAGCTTCGCTCGAACCATGGCCACGGCCTTCAAACGTACTCACATTGTAGCCTCGCACGCGACTTCCGCGCATCTCCCAACTCTGGCTTCTCGGCTTCTATTTGTTACTGAATCTATTACACTATAATTTACAATTAGGGCGGATGACACATAAACATCCGCTTATCGTTACCTCATTTCTTGGCTAACATAATGCCAGTCATTCGTCCAGCCTCAGAAAGATTTCACACTCAAATTGATTGGCTTGATAGTT
This sequence comes from Synechococcus lacustris Maggiore-St4-Slac, assembly GCF_024345595.1. Taxonomy (NCBI): domain Bacteria; kingdom Bacillati; phylum Cyanobacteriota; class Cyanophyceae; order Synechococcales; family Synechococcaceae; genus Synechococcus; species Synechococcus lacustris. The sequence goes on from NZ_JAGQBK010000002.1 coordinate 1,578, forward strand.
GGCATTCGTTTTCATTTGGGAATCACTTTGATCCAAAGTGGGTTGGTTTCGGTCCCCTACTAGTGATTAATGACGATACGGTCTCCCCTAGAAGAGGCTTTGGCATGCATCCTCATCGAGATATGGAGATAATAACCATCATGGTTGAGGGTGAGCTACAGCACAGTGATTCCATGGGCAATACCGAGCAGCTACGCCCAGGTGAAGTGCAGAGAATGAGTGCAGGAAGAGGTTTGGTCCATAGCGAGCAGAATGCATCTGATACTTCTTGTCGATTGTTGCAGATTTGGATAGTGCCAGAGACAAAAGGAACACCACCAAGTTATGAGCAAAAACTATTTGATTATTCCGGCGGATGGACATGTATTTTAGATCCCAATAAAAATCATGACACAATGGCTATAAATCAAAATGTTAGGCTGTGGCGAAACAAGCTTGTTTCTCAGCAAAAAATTGATTGGCCAACACGCATCGATGGCGAGAAAAAGATTTGGATGCAGATGATTGATGGCACTCTGCAGATTCCTTGGTTATTAAACAAAGGGGATGGTATAGGTTTTAGCTATCCTGAAGATCTTCCACAGGCAGAGGCTGGCGAGCAAGGGGCAGATGTATTGCTTTTTGAGATCAATTAGATGCCATATTTATTTGTATTTAACTAGAGGATGCAGGTAATTCATGTCCACTTGGCTGGTATAGCTCCAGTGATTATTGCGTTAAAAGCATGCGTTCCAAGCAGTCGCGAATGCTTTCGAGGTATAGAAGATCTTTATTCAAAGTTTCAATGCCTGATCCAGGATCTGCTTGCGAATGAGCGAATGCAGTGTTTCCACTTCGGTGACATCCACCGAATAGCCCAGTAAGTCCTCGAGGTCTTGGCGCAAACCAATCAACCCCAGCAGTGACTGCTCTGCAGCCAGGTCAACCAGCAAATCGAGGTCGCTGGCAGGGTGCTCCCGTCCCGTGGCGATCGATCCATAGATCCTCAGGTTGGATGCGCCATGGCGTGTTGCTACTGCAAGCACCTGCGGTTTTAAGGCATCCAGCTCTGGATACTTAGCTATCCAATAAACTTTCTAATTAGGCTTTGGTGTAACCATTTTTGGTGCAATCTCTACACCGAGTTCACATCTTAATTTAGCTTCTTCTAAACTATATGGCTGTTCCAGTTGCACCTGAGATTTAGCACACCATGCTTGCCTAAACCACTCATAGGATCGCTCTCCTGATCCAAACATACCTGCATATTTATCGCTTTGTCTTCTGTAAGGACCTTTTTGAAAAGCTGAACACCCAATCTGGTCCCAAGTTTTTCCTTCCATCCATCTACTTGTTTCATTGCCAACATCAACTAAAAACTTTCCATCTTCTTCCTTTATAGAAAATGCAACGTATGGAGTGCCTGCTAGAGATTTAACGCAATCCATCATGCTCATTTTACGGCATTCACTCAATGCCATATCTGGTGATACTTTAAGGTCAAGATAAGTTTTCATGCACTTGGTTAGAGCTGCATCTTGAGCATGTGATATGTTGCCAGTAATGGCAAAACCTAAAAATGCAGAAGCAAGAATAAAATATTTTGCTCTTTTCACTTTTTTTGATCAATTAATTATTACCTTAATGAGGCTATTATTGATTGCATTAAGCTGTATTAATTGTTTATACTCTTCCTAGGTTTTGGGTGGAATGAATTTGGATTTATTCCCATAGGAACAGGGAACAGCCCCGCCAAGAACCCGATGAATGGATCGCCGAACGCCGTTAGAGATACGAAATGCAGAGGGCTTAGCAAGCTCAGTTAGCCAACCGTTTTGCCCGAGTATTTACATCACAACCAGGATCCTTCGGTAACAACTGCGAAGGTTTCTGATTGCCTTAGTTTATGACTAAGTTAATTAAAATTGAGATCCGATGGCACTTGAAACACGCAGACCAAGATCCTTGAGCACTTCCCAAGCCTCGTGGTGCCCACCTGAGTGCTCGAGTATTTGCTTGGGCAGCACTTGATTCCTCAGGTAGAACATCTTAAAAACGTTATGAATATTGGTGTGTCCGTAAGGAATTAACAAATGGATGGCACCCACCTCTGGATACCTGACTGTTATGTTCGTTGCTCATTACCAGCTCGCGGCGATCTGAGGAATAAAAATACTTGATTACTCAATAGCAAGGAAGGTGATGGGGTGAAGGTGCTGCTGGCCAACTGGGTTAGGCCCTGCGCCAGCAGTTGCCGAATGATGTTTTTGCAACTGCACAGATCTATCTCATGTATTCGCTGTAGATAAACGCGCAACAAGTTGCTCAACCAGATCCTCAACGGCAGTTTCAAGCAAAGAAATAGGGTCGTGAGCCAAACCACCCTCTCCCAGATCCTTGATCTCCCAAAATTGAATTTTTAACTCCCACTCAGGAAATTTGTCGCGAACCATTGGTTGGTGGGCATGGGCATCAACGGCCACAATCAGATCTGCGCTCCGGAAGATCTCCTCTGTCGCCTGACGAGGCAGTGGTAGTGCGGCAAAATCAAGGTCAAGACCGCGATCACGAAGGGCAGCAATCGCTTCTGCAGCCATCGGGCCAACATTGCTATTACCAGCAAACACGTTTAGTCCTGCAGAAGCTGAAATGCACTTACCTTGCAAAGAACTCAAGTTGATACATCGATTAAACCAGTACTCAGCGAAACGACTGCGGAAATAATTACCTGTGCACAGAAACAGAACGTTATACATAATCTTGTTCAAGATAAACTCTCTAGCAGTATGGACGGTACTCGCATTAATGAATGCAATTTAACGATCACCAGCACGTTTCAGCCTATCTCTTGACGGAGAAACTGGATCAGTTGGGCCCAGGCTTGATCAGCACACTCGGGATCCCAGCGCTCACCGTCATCGCGCATAAAGGTGTGATTGGCTTCATAGAGAAGCGTGCGATGGCGAAGATCCGGCAAAGCTGCCAGGGTCGCCAAAATTGTTTCACGTGCCTCGGAGGGAACATGCGGATCAAGGCTGCCGAAGATCGTGAGCAAGGCACCTCGGATGTAACTGGCTCGCTGCAGTGAATCAGCGATTCCCTGGCCAACTTTGCCGTCTTGTAAACCGGTTGGGTACACACATGCAGTGCACTTAACCTCCGGCCTTAGCGCAGCGCGGAAAGCGAGATGGCCGCCGATGCAGAAGCCGATGGCACCCAGGCACCCTTGATCAACCCCGGGATCTGCAGCAAGCCAAGAGAGAACGGCTGCAGAATCTGAGTCGTAATCAGATACAAGGGTTCTGCTGGCATTGTTGTTGCCCCGCAAGCGACCTATGCCATCCGGCTCTATGACCGATCCGATCGGTTCAAGGCGATGAAAGATTTCTGGTGCAGCCACCACGTAGCCGTAGCCAGCAAGGCGATCAGCTAATCGCTTGATCGGATCCCCTAACTGATAAATGTCGGAGTAGAAGAGGATTCCAGGCCAACGACCCTCCAGCCTCGGCCTGGCCACATGCAGGCGCATCAAACTACCGTCAACGGTTAAGCCGATTGTGTTGCGCAGGATCTGCATCTTTTTGTCTCAAGTTTATAAGTATCAATAGATAAAAAAGCTTCATTGCTGCACTGAAGGTGTCGCTGAATACATGCATCGGGTGATATCACCCCCTCTGTGTATCAGCCCTGATTGTCATGGCAACACCTCAAGCTGAAGGAGCTGGGCCGCTTGGTTGAGTCGACGGTCGAAACAAGCGAAGAGAACGGTCTGTTCAGCGTTGACATGGAGCTCATGGGCTGCGGCGAGCTGCACGCTGTCGTAGCCGCGAAGGGCAAAGACTTCGGCAAAGCGCCCAGCCGTTTCCACCAATGGCTGACTCACTTCAACAATGGCAAAGGTCTTCCAGGATTGGATCAGGTGCTGCCGAGCCTGTTCGAGATCTTCATTGCAAACCGGGTCTTCCCGTTGGAGGCGAGCAAGGGCAGCCATTGTTTCGGCCCAACTGATACGGCAGACCCCGATGGCATCAACAGTGGTGCTGATCTGCCGCATCTGATCTGATTGGGCTTCATCAACCAGCAACTTCATCAGGGCGCTGGTGTCACAAAAAAGGATCATCAGCTCAACCCCGATCCTCAATCACGATTTCGCTGAGCAACTTCACTTGCCCCCGCAGCTTCACGGGAGGGGGCAAGTTGGGCTTCTCACCGTTCCAACTGATCAGGCCCACATCAATCGCTTTTTGCAGCGGGCTGGTTATCCCTGAGTCTGCTGGCTTCACAGCGGTGATGCGGGCGATGGGTTTGCGATATGAGGTGACTTCCACCACCTCACCGGACTGGGCACGGGCCAGCCATTCGGAGAGGTGGGTTTTGAGATCCCGCACCGACACCTGACTTGCGACCACATCTGCCATGCCTGACCCCGCCGCTGCGACCACACTAGGTCGGATTTTGCTATTCACGCTTCTCCTCCCACCACGGTGCGGCGATCGGTCCGGAGGATGGCGACGGGCGACTCTGCAGACCAAACTAAGACTTAGTTCAATGCGCTGTCCCATGGTCGACCAGCATCTGGTGAACGTGCACCAGGCCAAGACCCATCTCTCCCAGCTACTGCAGGAGGTGGAGCAGGGGCAAGAGGTGGTGATCGCCCGCTCGGGCGTGCCGATTGCGCGGCTGGTGGCCTGGCAGGCTCCGGCCCGGCCGGTTGCAGCACCTGGGGCGATGCGCGGCCAGATCGCGCTGGCCGATGAATTCAATGCGCCCCTGGATGGGTTATTTGAGGCGCTGCAGTGACACGGCTGCCGCAGGCAGTGGTCGAACGGGTGCAAGTGCCGGAGGCGGAGGTGTTCGTTAGCCAGGCCTCGCTGTGGGAGATGGCGATCAAGGTGTCGATCGGCCGCCTGCAGGTGGATTTGCCTGAATTAGAGCGTCAAGTGCCACTGCAGGGCTTCCGTTGGCTGCCGATCAGCAACGCCCACTTGCTGGCGGTTGGGGATCTGGAGACGGATGGCGTCCACAGGGATCCCTTTGATCGCTTGCTGGTGTGCCAGAGCTTGGTTGAACCGATGCTGCTGCTAACCATGAACAACCAGCTGCGGAGCTATGGCGCCACGGTGATCGTGCTGGGGTAAGCGGTGGGCCTGGGATTACAGAAGGGGTAGGTTTTGAAAAGTTTGGCATGAAATTTAAATTCTTTATGCAAAAGAGCAATCACGTGGTTGTGATAGCTATTTGAAAAACTAACTCTTAATTGTGTTACTAGAAACAACTTTATTTGATGTGGATAACCCCCCAGCTGACGATTTCATCGCTCAAACGGCTAGGTTTGTAAAGGCTGCCTAATCAGTGGCAGAGACGTCATATTTCCTGACAGCCACCGTGGGGATAAACCGCAAGCAGAGCGACTAGAGCAGTGGCTAGCTGAGGTTTTGCAGACCTACAGCGATCGGTTGCTCCACCTTGATGGCGATAACTTCGCCAGCTGCGGAGTGCGGCTGCTGAATCCGTATCAGGCTTGTTGATTGCCATTGCCACTAATTGGCAGCGCAGTGAGCCCAACAATTAGCCAGTATGGATACCCAATCAATCACCCCATGCTTCTAAATCCCTTCTGCGCACTAACTGCTGCCAAGGTGCTGGCCCTTAAATCCTCCGTTGTAGTGCTACTCACCCTGCTGATCAAAGCCAGGGTGCAGATAGCAGCTGGATCTGCAATTGGCATCGCTTTCTTGTTGTTGCAAACTTTGGTATTCCTTGCAATCGGTAGTGGGCTGGTGATTGTTGCTGGTGGGTCGGCGCTGTATGCCACAAAGCAACGCCGGCCATCGGCAGCCTGATAGGGATATTTACCGCTGAAGTATTTCTAAAGTGCAATTTGGTTTAACCAGGAAAATTGAGTGATTTCATACCAGCCACAACTTCGAATGCTTTTTTATTTTCTAACATACGCAGAAATCATTTTTTAGCTTTGCATCTCCTCGCAAGAAAGTAGCAATTAATTTAGAATTAAAATCTTGGCAATCGAGCCAATCGCATAACATATTATAGATATCAACGGTTGAGCAATATATCCAAGCCGATTTTTGGGCGCCAGTAGAAAAAACGGGGTGCCCTGGGGGCCATTGACCTGGAATTGCAATAAAAAAATAAGAATATCAAAATCATTGAATTTATCGCGTTATCTGATGCAGAATTCTATTAATCACTAGCCAAAAAGCCGCTTGTGTTCAATGCCTCGCAACTCAATACAGAAAAGCTCGGCCGTTTTTTACTGCGTGGGCTGAGGATTGGTGCTAGCACAATCACCTTTGTAGAACTATTTCGCAATCATTGGACTAGTGGAATAAGCGCTGGTGTGGCATGGATTGTATTTCTGCAGGTGGAACGTCGAATACAGAAAGATTCAACTGAAATTGATTCCTAATGGATTTAATTTCTTCAACTATCCCCCCACGCATTGGCTAGAGACTGCCAGATGCTTCTCCACCGCCCGCTGACTGAGCTGCTGACTTAACACCGATCTCCGAACTGGTATCCGAACGCTTACACCAGAGGGCCAACAACAGTTAGCTACGTTTGCCATCACTTCCTCAACAGCAGCAAGGGATCTTATTAACGGGCCTGCGATTCATTTAATATCGCCTGAGTATGCAGAAACCTGTAAAAACGTATTGGAACGAAGTATTTAGACAGGCACGTAATTTTTAAAATTAATACCCACGAGTAGATCATTATAATCCCGATCACCGCCGCCATGCAGGTCTTCCAAACCAAAGGTATTGGAACCCATCATCTTGAAATGGTTAACCCCATCGGTGTTAACCGCTGCAAAGGCGAAGTAGGTTTGCTCAGTGTTGGCAACAACTGCAAATGGGGCGTAAAAGGAACCAGCAGTCAAGCTGAAGTCTTTCTGGGCTAATTGGCCATTGGTTGTAGCAATTCCTGCCAGAGAGGTTGCCCTATTGGCATCACTTAATGCAAGTTCCCGATAGCGAGCTTGGTCAGTGGCTCGGAGATTTGTTGGATCCAGAGTTTGGCCAGTTATTGAATCAAATAGTGAACCATTTTGATCTAGCACCTGGTAGAAGCCAACAGTAGAATCATAATTAGCTTCACGATTGTAAGTTAAAGAACCAGTTAGTTGAGCACCAGCTAATGCTGTTGTATTTAAGACTGGGGCAAAGGATTGGTCGCTGGAAATTAGGGCATTCAAACCCGGGGCTGAGTTATTGAGGTTGAGTTCAATGGAGATGCCACTAGTGGAATTCACGTTGGCGATTTTGCTGCCTTCTTGTGTATTCCATGTAAGGAATTGGAACTGGCTACCCAACTCAGCCAAGCTGGATTTACCTAGGGCCAGATCTTGGAGAGTTGCCCCCTTAGTTTCAAAGCAAAGGAGTTTCTGATTATTTGTAATCTGAAGATTACGGCTAAATAATGTTTCCCCCATTGGGAGGCTCGATGATTTACCCAGGGAGCTGAAGAGAATCTGGCCCTTGTTTAATAGATCTCCTAGGGTAACGGAAGTGGGGTCTTCATCTTGATTTAGTACTAAATAGCCCACGTGATTTAGATCTGATGAGTTTGATTTTAAAGTGAGTGATATAAAAAGAGCGGTGGGCACATTAATAGACAAGTCGCCAATTTGTAATGCTTTCGTACCCAGTAGATGCAAACTTGGCGTTGAATCAACAACCGCAGCAGAAGACGGGTCAGAAATTTTGCCATCCTTAACTCCATCCATATCACCAGGACCACCATCAACATAGGAAAGGTGCACGAAATCTGGCATTCCAAAGCCATTAAGATCATAGAAGCGAGCCCCCACATCATTATTTGGGCTATAGGTAAATGGTGTTGTATTGCCGGCAGCATCGATGGCAAAATATGCCAACTGCTTGTTAGGAACTTGGATACCAGTTCTATTTGGATCCAACTTGGATAGCAGTGAGTCGCCAACGACCTTGAGATTTAGGCCTAGGGATGTGCGCTTACCAATTCCATCTAAGATGGCAGTAAAATCAATCATTGTATCATTTAGTTTTACATTCGTTTTAGTAATCGTGGGATCGGGTGCTATGGCATTTGATGGCTTGAATGAGATGGGATTACTAGGATCAATCCTGGCACCATTAGACATGGTGGGGGTACCAGGAATGGACTGATAGAAATTAACAGTGCTTTCCATTTCACTGGTAATTCCATTAAATATTTTGGCTTTAATTTCATTTATTTTGTCAAAAAACTCTTTGCCATTATATGCTTTGGAAATTTCGTCTAGTTCATTAAAAGCGAGTGTGCTTCGGCTAGCTATATTTGCAAATAAGGACTTGAAAATAGCGATACTCCGCTGATCAGTAGTTGCTTGGCTGATATAGGCAATCATGCCATCGGCAATCGCCGGGAAAATACCGTTAACGGTTGAAATAGATAGTTTGGAGCCAGTTGGGTCTTGAGCATCCGATGCTTCAATGAAAGCAATAATTTGGGAATAGAGCTCCTTGTTTAGCCTAAGCTTATTGGGCAAATCATTGGGGAAGATATTTGGAAGAACATTCTCACCCAGGGTTTCAAGATAATAGGCTGCTAAGTGCAGCTTAATATGAGCCATATAGGCGTTCTCAGCTGTAACCTTTTGCTCAGGAGTTAGGAAGAAAGATGTGTTCCCATCTGCTGATTCAGCCTGGAGTAAATCACCCTCGGGATCACGATTGAGGAAATCATAGTTTCCTAGCAAGAAGAATTGTTGAATTTTGGCCTTCAGGGCATCTTCACTAAAGCCAGGCTTATCCTTCGCAATGATCAAACTATAGGCATAGAGCGAAGTTAGGGGGGTAACCATCGCCCCATAGGGTGCAATAAAAGGTGTTTTAATTGATGCCTGGGAAACGGAATCAACACCGCCATAAACCACTAGCATGCCTTCTTTTGAATCTATAGTGCCGTTTTGATTGGTGTCAAAGGTGCGATTATCTATTTCTAGTGAATAGCTGCCATCCTCTTGCGAGGTGATGGCAGTGGGTTCACCGGGATCAATAATGCCATTGAAATTAGCATCAAAGAAAACTGTTGATCCTTGCAGGTAGCTGTTAGAGGCCTGGCCACTGCCGTAGGAGCCACCAATTCCAAATTTGAAAATTGGGATTGTGGCAAGGCGTTGTCTCCAAACCGTAGCCCAGTATGTATATGCGCCAGCGTCAATTCCAACCTGCACTGTGGTATTAAGAACGGCGGCAATTTGCCCCGTCAATTGGAACAGATTTAGCGGGGTAGTGATATTGGCAGCAATTTCTGATCCACGCAGTTTGCCATCAGACGTACCCGACACCCCACCTGGATCTAGTAATTCGAATTCGGCAGTGCCTAAAAGACCACCAGTAATATCAGCTCGGATACCATTGCCCCCAACTCCAAGGCCGGCTTCCATGAGGGCTTCAAAAGTTAATTGCGGACTACCGGTGGCAATATAGAAGCCATCCAAGGCTTTGTAACTATCCTGGAGTTTGAAACCATCCCTTGACCATTGCTGAATGCCAGCCGTATCAAAGCCAAAACTGAGGTCGGTAGACATTCCATAGCCCCCCCTCATCACGCCATAAAGGGCCCCATAGATCGGGAACACTTTCTCCACACTTGAAGACAGACCGGTATCGGGCAGTTGCCAAGTAAATAGATCTACGTTTTGACCAAATAACAATTTAATTATATTAGCGGGATTTTCTATTAAGGGAATACTAAAGCCAAGATCTTTGAGATCATTGAAAGCTTTGCTGAGTTTGGCCCCCCTACCAGTTTTGCTGCTAGCAGCAGCACTTGTGGATTGGCTAGATGCGAGTGTGCCCGCTTGATTGTCTACAGTTTTGCTGCTAGTAGAATCGGCTGGATTGTTAGATGATGCCTTGAAGTTTGGCAATGTATAGCTGCCAAAATCGATGGTGAATGATTCATCCTTAGACATACTATTCAATTCACCCATGAGGTCTATCACGCCTTTTAGGGTGTCGCAGAATGCAATTGTATCCTCAATGCTTTGAACTAATTCGAGGGCTTTTGGATTACCAGGACTCAGCTTGGCAATTAAGTTAGCAGTGAATTGCGCCAGTTCAATCGTGCTTGCTTTACCATCATTGTTATCATCAAAAACACCAGCAATGCCAAGCTTTGAAAAAACGTAGGTATCCGCATACAGCGCGTTAATAATTGGATAGATTGGCTTTAAAATTCCATCAATTGCGGCGATTGACGGGCGTATAAAGCCGGTCACAAAGCTTCCCATATCTAATTCAATATTATCAAAAAAGATATTGCTTTCTTCCTCCTGTTGATTAGGTTGCTCTGGCTCATCTGGCTTATTTGTATAATCAAACAGGGGCATGATGCTTGAGAGATCAAAGCTAAAGGAAGGAATCACCGAGCTTCCGCCAGCAGACGTTGTCACCCCTAGAGAAAGGGCCGCATTGCCAGTAAATGAATACTCAAATAGGTCGCTGAAATCTGTGCTAAGTAGCTTGGGAACATCAACCTTGGAAGCGTCAGTGAAGGGCCGGGCTTCGTTGTCTTCATAGGGCGAGCTAAGCGTAAGGGTGAAATTCGCATTCATCCCCGTGCTCTCGTCAGTCAACCCATCTACATGAGCACCATTGCTAGCGGTATGGGGGCTCGGCTTGTTCACCGCATCGAGTTGCAAGTAACCCAGACCACCAGTAAGGCTAAAGTCTTCCGAAAGACCAGTACTGTAATTGGCTGTAAAGGTTGTATTGTCAGTGTCTAAGTAGAAGCCATTGTTGATATCAATGCCCATGGCAAGGACGGCTGAGTAGTCAAAGGTGCCATCGATTGCCCCATTGGTTTGAAAGCCTAAGGCTGGGATGCCAAAATCTGCAGCGAGGGGTATTGAATAAAGGTCGTATTGATCATCAATTCCAAAGGTAATAGCAAGGCCTTCAGAATTCATTGTCATAGCTACGTCAATATCAACGCCAATTGAATCCATTAAAAGTTTTTCAAGTTTTTTGCTGGTTAGCTGCGGAGCGGTGCGGATCGAATCAATCAGCTTATCGAGAAACTTATTAAAGCCCAAGCCCACTTTGCCCTCTAGGTTGCCCACCATCGGCAAGCTCAGCGCATTGAGGCCATCCATTAAGGCCGTTAGGGCCTGATCGAGGCCCTGGTAGGTAGCTGGATCCAGGGGGCGATCGAGGATATCAATGGCTTGGGTGGTGTTGGTGAAATGGTTGGCGGCTTTGCCCGCAGAGGAGTAATTACTATCATTACTAGTGAAGGCATATTGAATCTGGCCTGTATGGATCCCCGTATTGAGGCGGGTACCAGTGCCATCTTCAATGATGTTGTCGTCATTGGCGGCAATATTGACAACCTGCAGCACATTCCAATTGTCTTTAGTGAATGTGAGCGTTGGGTTGTTTACTGTCAACTGCCTAATCGGTGTGCCGCTCTGACCCGCTGCAACAGTACTGATGTCTGACAGTTGAATCGTGACCGTGCTAGTTGGTTGGCTCAGCAAACAAACCTGGAATTGGGAGGCCGTTGCTCTCTCCACGGCCATGGTGCGCTCGCCCGCCTGCACAATCATGATGCCGGCTACGTCATCGTCCTTAATGGTGATCGTGGCAGTAGATGCGCTCGGATCGAGGGTGTAGCCACTGCCAGTTTGGAGATTCAGTTGGAACGTCTTATCCACACCATCAACAGTAAAGTCGTCGATTGGCATGATGAAAGCGTTACTGGTGGTTTGGCCCGGGGCAATGCGAATCGTGCCACTGCTGTTGAGACCTTGAACCAAGGTATTGATTGACACAGACTCCGTAGAGTTGCCATCGAGATTGGCACTACTAAGCACATTGGTAACGCCATATCCCACCACTAAACCTGTGGATCCCCAAGAGGTGGGAACCGGTGCATTCGAAACAAGACGCCAACTGGCCGGTTTACCATTTTCAGCGGTTGCTTCGCTGAGTGCAACGAGCTCTAAGCGAACCGTTGGCAGGGTGTTGTGGGTGATCAATACACTCACATCTGGAGTTGTTAAATTCGTGTAGTTTGCATCGCTACTGCTTGATTTAAGTTGCAGATGGCTAATGGTTGTATCTTGAACAATGTTGTTTGCAACGGCTTGCACCTGAACCTGTTGGGGGATATTCCAATTGGTTGGCGTGAACACCAACACTTGATCGTTATTGATACTGGCGTTGTTAACAGTAAACTGACCATCGGTTGGATTCAGGGTTACGTTAACATTTGCCGTTGGTTTGGTGCTCAAAGATACGGTGAAGGAGCCATTGCTATTACTGCCTTGCCCCGTGGCCACACTCACTGCTGAAGTGATAATAGCCGGCACGTCCATATCAACCTTGCTGATATTAAATACTTTTCCATTGGTTCCCGGCCTCAAATTATTGTAAAACAAATCATCAGATGTAGCGGTGGCGAAGATGCCGACATTGACATTGCCAGTGGCAATTTGATCCCGTTGGGGAATCACGGAGAACGCCTGTGGCGTATACCAATTACTTGGCGTAAAGGTTAGGGGGATTCGTTTCTGGGCTTGGCTGCTGGATCCGCCCTTCAACAGGGCATGGTTCGTGGCGGCGGATTCGAGATAAACCGTGACCGTTTTGGTTGGTTGGGTTGTGAGGGCTAGGTAGCGGGTGAGGCCAGCGCCATTGCTATCGGCTTCATTGATGGAGAAGGTATCAGTGGCGAGCACAGATTGGAGGCCAGCCGAATCGCTCGTAATCCGAAATCCTGCACGGTCATTATCAATAACTGTAAGCTGGGCCGCTGGTGCTGCAGTGAGCGATAGGGTTTCACCGCTTGATACGGTTGCTTCGGGTGTGATTGCTGATATTGAGGCACTCACCGCTGTGGCTGTAGTTGAGAGGGTGACATCGGAGTTAACTCTGAGGCTGGTGCCATTTGAGAACTGCAATGAATCGCCAGCTTTAAGGCTCCGGGTGAGGGATGTATCGCTTTCATTCAGTCTCAAGCCAATCGAGCCACCGAGCTGACTGAATGCTGATGCAGGAATCACTTGATTATTGACACCGCCATAGCTCCATTGCAATTGGGCTGTGGATGCTCCAGTTGTTGTGAAGTAATCCATGGTGACCGCAACAAGCTGTCCTTGGGTATAACTTTGACTGGTTGAATCAAATGTTCCTTGGGACGATGCAGTCCATTGGTTGATCAAAGCCTGACCATCAATATATAAACGAACTCCCTTGTCGGTTACTGTGCGAAAGCTATAGCTGCCTGTGCTGGGAATTTTGATGTAGCCAGTCCAGCGGGCCGCAAAATTATCTGTTGATGTTAGTGGTGCAAAGCTGGCATCTGTCTCATTGATGCCATTACTATCAGTTGCTGTTGCTGTTGGGACTAGGGCATAGAGGCCTCTGGTTAGGTCGGTGTAACCAGCAAATAGTTGCCGCGTTAGTCCCGTATTGGTGAAATCACTGGTGGCAACAACATTCAGATTGGGTCGGTAGGTAACGGGCCGATAGGCGGCCGCCATCGACGTTGTGAATGCATTGGCATTGGCATGGGTGCCGGTAACACCTACCTCGAAGCCATTAAAGAGGGTGACATCGGAGGTTAGGGTAAGGCTGTTAACTACGCTGCCAATTGATTGTCCATCGTCTACGCAGAAATCAAGGGTGGTGCCGCTGCTTAGGGCTAGGGAATCTTGATAGGCACCATCGAGTTTGAGCTTAATGGTGGTTTGGCCGCCTGTTTGTGTGTACGTTCCGGCTTTAATTTTGATGCCCGGATTAGACAGCAGGGAAAAGTTTAGCTGCTCAATTTTCTGAGCAACGATGTTATCAACTGTATTAACGTTGAAGCTGGCGCTGGTGCTATTAGCTGGAATCAACACCGAATCGAGCCCATTCACACTGAAGTGATTGGCAGGGATCAACTCATCGGTTGTGCCCACTCCCGAAGGATTGGGCCGTTGCCACCACAATTGGGCGATGCTTGTGTTGGTGGAAGCTGTATTAGAATCGAAATAATCATAAACAATAGGCACATAGGTGCCTGCTTTTAGATAGAGCTCGTCAGCGATATAAGTTGTTGAAGGATTGGAGGTTGAAGTGGCCACACTGTGCCAGCGATCAATCAGCAATTGGTTGTTAATTGTGAGGCGAACGCCACTATCAGACTTGCTCTTAAAGGCGTAATAGCCGTCGGTTGGAATATAAACAAAACCCGTCCAGCGTAATGCATACTTTAGGGGTGAGCTTGCATTTGCGTAGGTGCTTGCGTAGGTTTCATTGATGCCATTGTTGTCTACCTGTCTGCGGCTAAAGGATGACGCTTGCAGCTGGTCGCTAGATGTTTGCTGGATGTAATTGTCAAAGATAAATTCATTAAGGCCCTTTGCTGTTGAACGTGAGGATTCATTGATGATGAGGTCACTACCTACGCGCTCTTTGCTGCTGCCATCGAGCTGAAAATACACTTGGGTATCGGTTGATCTGGCTTGCTTCAGCGACACCGTGAAATTTTGACTGCCCGTATTACCGCTACTGGCACCAAAGCTGCTGCCCACTACGGTGGCCACTTCGCTGGAATTGGTGGCACTGGTGGCTGAATCTTTTAATTCGTAGCCATACACCAAGGTATCGTCAGCGCTGATGGCATTGAAACGATCTGCGTTAATTTGCTCAACACTACGGGCTGCTGAATAAACCCGTACATCTCGAATAGTGCCATTAAAATTATCATGCCAGCTCCTACTTGCTTTACCAAGCAAATTGCTCGAACGGCTAAGGGTTTCCGGCAATGTTGTAGCAGTGCCGGTGGCAACAGAAACCCCGTTCACATAGATTGTGGCAAGCTTATTTGAGTCAATGGTGGCGGCAACATGGGCCCATTGATTGAGTTGTAATGGCACGCTTGATATCACATCTAATACATTGTTCCCGGCTGCATCTTGAATCAAAAATCTCGGCTTGCCTGTGGCCTCATGCAGCATCAGAATGATTTGATTTACGCCCACTCCATTACCAAGATCAATAATGCTTGGCCAGTTGGTGTATTGCTTCACATTTACCCAGGCCTCCATTGTGAGTGGGCCGCCTAAGGTTTTGGGAGTCAGTGAGGCGTATTGTGCAGTTGAGCCACTAAAGTTGAGCCCGCTAGATCCTTCACCCCGCAGGCTTGCACCCGAGAATTGGGTGGCCGCCGCATCCCCCGTACGGGAACTATTCGCGGTGCCATTGAAGCCGTAGGCATAGGTGAGGTTTGCGTCTGCTGGATTAACGGCGGATTGGCTATCGGCGATTATCTGGCTTTGAGTTCTTGAACCGCTATAAAGTCTTAAATCCCGAATTGATCCATTTAAATTATCATGCCAAGTTTTGTTAGCCTTCCCAATATAATTATTTGAACGGGTCAAGTTTTGTGGTAGGGCTGAGGCGGTGCCAGTGGCGACTGATACACCATTAACATAGATAGTGGCCAACTTATTATCATCAATTGTGGCGGATACATGCGACCATTCATTGAGTTGTAATGGCACGCTTGATATCACATCTAACAGGCTATTCCCAGCTGCGTCTTGAAGCATAAATCTTGGCTTGCCCGTATCCCCATGCAGCATGAGAATGATTTGGGATACACCTGCCCCATTACCAAGGTCTAAAATACTTGCCCAATTTGTGTATTGCTTAACGTTTACCCACGCTTCAATCGTGAGAGCCCCGCCAATCGCTTTTGCCGGTAACGTGGCATAGCCAGTGCTGCTGCCATCCAGCACTAAGGAGCCCAGTTCTCCAATCGAGCCCCCTGCAGTTGTGCTCAGGAAGGCAACGGTACCTGTGCTGTCTGGTTCGGCGGCCATGCCGCTATTTATTACTAAGGTATCAGCATTGCTCGTGAGAACATCTACAGCGCTCGTGATTGTTTGATAGGTGGTATCACTGCTATTGGCCAGGCTAAAACTTAAATTAGTTGTACGATCACCTGCAGCTTGGCCGTCATCCCGCCCAACAATATCAATCATCTTGTAGGTAGACCAATCCCCGGGGGTGAAGGTCAGCCCTGAGAAGGGTGTTGTGGTGCCGGCGTTGTACACATCAATCGCCGTGCTTGTGCTCGCAGGAGTTTGTACTAGCACCGTTGCCAGGGGTTGACTCTTAAGGCGCACACCAATGGTGTGGCGCGTGGTGATAGACGTTCCTTGGCGGTCGGCTTCTGAAACTGTTATTTTATAGTTGCCATCGCTCAGGGGGCTCCATGTTGCATCGCTATTTGAAACTGTTTGATTGTTAACTAAAATTGCTAGATCCAGTCCTGCACTATCATTGTCACTAAGGGTGAAGGTGGAGGTTGACGTTGTGGAAATGCCGTAGCCCGCTGATGGCAATACATTGATCTGAACAGTACGATCCCCCTGGGCGATGCTGTTGTCTACTGAGGTGAGGGCGATGCTGGTTGATTGCGCGCCTTCCTCAAGCATGAGGCCGTAAATTGGCGTGGTGGCAAAATTACCATTAACGAGCATTTCGCCAGTTGATGTTGAGCTGAACCGACTGGTTGTAGAATTATTTAGGGCATAGCTCCATAAAAGGTTTGGATTATTACCTGTGGAGAGAGATTGGCTAGGGCTAGTGTAGAGATCTTCTTTGATTTGAGCCGAGCTGCGGCAAACGTCGTAAATATTGATGTCACGCAGGGAGCCGTTTAATGGCGCTGAGGAGGCCACTGTATTGCCAATACGTGTTTCGTTGCGCAGCAGGGAAGACGCGGCAGCACTTGCCGTTGCCGAACCTACAGCAACACCGTTGATATATAGAGTTGCCAGCCTATTGTTATCGATGGTAGCTGCAACATGGCTCCACTGATTGATGGGAACATAGCTTGTATTAGCCTTTAGCTCTAGGATTTTAGTTGAGCCATTGAAGATCCTGAAGACGGGACTGCCGGTGGTTCCATCGAATCCCAGGCTGATGTTGTCGGTTGTGGAACCAGAACCAATATCCACAATTGTGCCGTTGCTGGCGTAGGCACTGAGGTTGACCCAGGCTTCAATGCTTAAGTCTCCACCGATCGTTTTATTGGGCAGATCAAGATATTGGTTATTGATACCATTAAAATTTAAGGGGCGATAGGTATGGTCTACGTTGATATGAATATCTGCGCCTGATATAAGCGAGGCACCGCCGAAGAGTGTTGGGGCGCCATTACCAGATCCAGCGAGCGAGCTGTTAGCAGTGTTATTGAAGGTATAGGCATAGGTGAGGCTGATGTCTGAAGCATCTACTGCCGAGTAGCGATCTTGATTGATTTGTTCTGCAGTGCGGGCACCGCTGTACACCCTTAGATCGGAAAGGGAGCCATTAAGATAGGCGTTATCACCTCCCCAGTTACTGCGACCAACATAGTTGTTGGTTCTTTGCATTGTGGTGGGCAAACTGCTGGCAACCGTTGTGCCAATAACGGCACCATTCATATAAAGTTTAACGTTTTTTTGTGGGTCTATTGTTGCGGCAACGTGGGTCCATTCATTCAGAGGAATTTGCGTTAGTGGTTCCAGATTTACTATCCGATTGCCACTACCGTCGTAAACATGAAAAACTAGTCTACCTGTGGATGCTAATTGACCTAAAAGGATATTATGATTTCCGGCTCCATTGCCAAAATCGATAATACGCGACCAATTCGTGTAGCTATTGAGCTTCACCCACGACTCAATAGTTAGAGCCCCGCCAATCGATTTTGAGGGTAATGTGGCATAGCCATTGGCTGAGCTATCGAGCTTGAGGATTCCGCCTGATAGCAGGGCGCCGGATGCCTTTGATTCCACCTTGGCAATACCGTTACCTGTTAACCCCTGATTCAGGGTGAAAAGCAGCTCACCGCCGCCAGCTGATACCGGATCAGTGAATACGATATCAAAACCAGATTTGTCGGCCTTAGTTGGGCCCTCAACGCTATTGTTTGTGGCCGAAATCGAAGCAATCGGCACGATTGCCACAACGGGGCCTCCTTCAACCAGGTCGAGTTGCTGGCTGCCAGACCAGCCAAAGGGCAGCACCGTTAATGTTGAACTACGGTTGTAGTTGCTATCGCTGGAGCTGGCGCTGGCAGTGATTGTGGCCAGTTGGCTGCTAGAAATTCCTGTGAGATTTACTGTTTGGGCTGTATCCCAGTTGCTCGCCGTGAACGTGAGCGATGCCCCGGAAGCAACGGAGGCATTAGTAGCCGTAATCACCATCGTCACCGCATCGGTTGGTTGGCTGGTGAGTTTTAGTTGCAGCGCAGCCGTGTTATTAGACGTTGCCCGCACCTGGGTTGTGGTGACCGTTTGCAGGCTGCCTTCCAGGGTTAGGGCCGACGCGAGCGATCCGGTTGCTGCGGTGTAATCAACGATCCGATTGCTGTTGAAGTCGAGCCAGTTTGTAGCTGCCGGTAGAGTTGTTGGTAAACCAGTGGCATGGTTAGAGGTTAATTCCTGATCCCAATTGCGTAGGCTGCGGATATCACCATTGAAATAGGAGCCAGTAGAGCCTCCATTGCCGTTGTAGCCCACGAAGGAGGAGGTGAATGGTCCACCGGTTGCACTGGTTTGAGTGCTACTAGAGGCAACCAATCGACCATCCACATAGAGGCAATGGCCGCCATTACTCCCCACCGTGACCAGCACCCGATGCCAATTGCCATCGGCATAATTGCTATTGGTTGTGGTAAGCAAGCTATTAGCGCCAAGCTTTGAAACTAGGTTGCCATTTTGAAGATAGAGACCTAGGTAGTTATTTGTGGCGTTTACATCTAATTGGTAGAGGCCACCATTGGCACTGGTGGTGCGAAAGACGATCTCACGGCTCGTGCTTGTTGCTGCCTCGCTGATGCTGGTGCGCAGCCGATCTGCACTGCCATTGAAACGCAGGGCGGCCGTGCCTGTTTTACCTTGGGCAGTGATGGCAACTCCTGATGCGTAATAGCCCGAGTCTTTGAGATTTAGAGTTGTTTGGGAGGCGTTTGCGGCAACGCTATAGCCCGTATAGGTGAAGGCATTGCTGTTGGTTTCAATGTTATCGACAAGAGTGAGTTGAATGCTCTCAAGGCCTTCCGCCACAGCATCTTGCACGCCTGGAATATAGATCCGCCCTCCGGTAGATCCCGCTGCAAAATAGACGATATTCTGGGCTTGGTAATTGGCTGAATTTGGATCGGTATTTAGCCTTGCAGTTGGGTAGAGATAGTCTTGACCCGCTGTGGCATTGCCACTCAATGTGTATTTTATTTTTATGCCCGCTGCTGATGTTACGGGCTTATCAAAGCTAAGATTAACGTAGCCCAAGCTGCCTTCTGTGGGATCCACTTTACTGAGGATCGACACTACCGGAGCGCTATCGTTAATTGTTAGGGAATTGGGGCTGCCAACAACTGTGTAACCGTCTGTTGTAATGCCATAGGCATTATCAACGAGATCAAGTTGAATTTGCTGATTTGGTTTTGCATAGGGATCACCTAATACACGCAGCCAGAGATTATTGGCCGCTGGGCTACCATCAACAGCCGCACTAGAGCTAATGCTGGCCCCATTCACTAAGCTTGCGCCGCTAGCACCTGTGAGGCTGCTGGGTGATTGATTGCTCGACGCACTATTAAAGCTATAGGCATAAACAAGTGTGGAATCACCAGGATTAACAGTGTTGTAGCGATCATTGCTAATAGTGTCGGCACTTCGGGCCGTGTTATAAATTCTTAGTTCATCGATTGAGCCATTAAGATAGGCATCACCTCCCCAGTTACTCCGTCCAACATAGTTGTTGGTTCTTTGCATTGTGGTGGGCAAACTGCTCGCAACCGACGTGCCAACAACCGCACCATTCATGTAAAGTTTGACGTTTTTTTGTGGGTCTATTGTTGCGGCAACGTGGGTCCATTCACCCAGGGTAATTTGGGTCGTTGATTGAAGATTAACTAAAGTGTTACCGCTCCCATCGAAAACTTGAAAAATTGCTCTACCAGAGTTTTCAAATTGTCCTAAAAAGATATTCTGATTTCCGGCTCCATTGCCAAAATCGATAATCCTCGCCCAATTAGAATAGCTATTGAGCTTCACCCACGACTCAATAGTTAGGGGGCCACCGAGAGATTGTTGCGGCAAGGTCGCGTATTGGTTACTTCCATTGAGCGCCAGAAAGTTTTGACCGCTTTGCGCTGCTGTGGTGATACTGACCGTGCTGATGCCAGTTCCGCCTTGGGGGTTGGCATTGTTGTTGGCATCGCTTTGATTGCCAAACAACTTGTAGTTGTCGCCAACACGGCTGGTCGATCCGCCGAGCTGGGCAAAGCCTTGATTATTTGCCGAAGATTGAACCGGTCCAGCCCAGTTTGCCGTGCCGATAATGCTGGCATTAGTTGGGTTGGCTGTTTTATCAAAAACAGTGGAACCCGAGCCCTCATCCATGGGGAAATAGGCCACTAGGCCTGAGGGGAGGTTGCCTTGATCTATGGGATAGGTGTTGTAGTTCTTGATCTCATCGCCAGTTAGCTTTCGATTCCAAATTCTCACCTCATCGATAGCCGCGTTTGTTGGTTGGCTATAGCCATTCCAACCACCAATAGTTACGTTGTTAGCGGTCGGATTTGGACTGCTGTATGTATAGCTATTACTACCAACCTGCTTACCATCCACATAAACGCTAGCCGTGCCACTGCCAAAGGCAAGGGCCACATGGTGCCAACGATTATCATTAATATAGAGATCTGGCTGGATGATTGTATGTAAGCTTGTCCCAAAGTTGTAGAGGGTTAGCTTATTGTCTATTAGTTTTAGTTCGAAACTCCCGTTTTTTGTAAATATTAAGCGGTCGCCTGAGCCGGCATTACTGGTTTTGATCCAGGCTTCGACGGTTCCTGCGGTGAGTTGGAGTTTGCTTGGGTTGCCAACGTTGAGATAGGTGGAGCCGTTGAGCTGAAGGGCACTTCTACTGGCATTATTAAACGTGGCCATCTGAGCGGATTGGGAGCTGTAGCTAGCTCCACCTGTGGAGGCAGCTGCAACCTTCACATCCAGGGTATTGTTGATATTCTTATTGGAATAAATCGTGAATCCTTGGGCGATCGTATCGGCGCCGCCATTGGGGCCTTCTGAAACGCTACCGGTTAGTTGGGTTGGCAAGTAGGGAGCAAAGGAACTGGAGGGAATCAGTTCGGTGATCGCTGCACCGCCATTGGGGTTGGGCCGGGTCCAAGAGAGGCTGGCTTCTTTGCCACCATTTCCTTGGTAATAATCCAGTTGCAGCGGAACCCAGCTGCCGGCAGTGAGTTGGATTGGAGCTGAACTAAACGAGGTAGCTCCCTGAACCTGCCATTGATTAATGACCTGGCTGCCATTCACCTTGAGGCGCAAGCCATCATCACCCCGGGGAGTGAAAATGTATTGGCCTGTGGTTTCAATTTTGACATAGCCCTGCCAGCGAATTGCAAAATTATCGATTAAGCCTTCAGCCGCAAAGTTGTCGTTATACTCATTGATAGAAGCGTCAAAGGTGCTGTAGGCAGCCGTTAAATTATCTAGGGAAACAGCTGAATCGTTATAGGGAAAATAGATCGACTTACGCAGGGAATTGCCCATGGTGAGCACGGGCTCATCATCGCTAAAAATTGCCCGTTGGAAGGTAGTTGCGCCTGCGGCAATTGCATAGGTATCATTGTTTGTGTCATTATCGCTGATGGTTATCGTTACATCCTTCGTGCTTTCCCAGATAGAATCATTAATCGCTGTGATGATGACATCCACAGAGCTGCCATCTTTGATGTAGGCATTCGAGCCATTGCCTCCGAGGCTATTGCTATAGCTCACTGTGTAATCAACACCGAGGGTGGCTGTGCCGCCAAAGGTGAGGGGAATATTGATTAGGGCGTTGGTATTTCCGTCTGTATTTCTGACATCGTAGTAGTCATTCGGAACATATTTATTGGCTGTGATTGTGAATCTTGCCGCGTTGCTATTTTCGATTCCATTGATGGGTGTGCCCGTGAGCCCAACGGTGAACTGGGGGCCAGACCAGCCATATTCAGTGATGTAATTTTTTTTATTGTTAGTATCATCCCATTTACCATCGCTTCTCCACATTGCCAAGGAATCTGCCGATCCGTTATCACCATTCCAGCCACTATTTTGCCTGTTGTTGTATTGACCTGGTACCGCTGCATTATTTTCCCAAAACCAAATGCCTGCATCAGGCCCTGTTTTCCATGACCATGTGTTCTTATTGTTAACATACTGACCTCCCAAATAGGCATCGCCTGATATTTGGGCATTATTATTCGACCTCTTCCAAATAAACTCGTTTTCTTCTGCACTTCTGACTGTGGCTAGGTATCCCGTCAATCCCTGATGGGTCCGAATTCCTGCGTAATATTCAGCACTACCCCACCACAATTGGTCAGTAACATACTCGTAGTAGTGGCCATTACCCCAATAAACAGTTGGTGCCATTTCATGAAAATACAGTTATGGACATTCTCTTCGTTTCGCTCACTTCCGGCAATCGACCATGGTCTATAAATCTCTGGGCAGCGAGGGCGTAAAATTTGCAGTGCTCCGCAAGTTTTATACTTGGTGAATTCAGAGTAATTATCAATAAGCCACCTTATGCTGATTTATGGTTATTTAATGGCAATCTATTCTTGCTTTGGCTCATTATTAACCCCATTCAACGTACCAATCCCACGCCTATCCCGTAACCAGTAGGCAACCTCCTGCCTGGCATTTGTTGGCTTGTGCCAACAAATGCCTCTTGAATTTCTTTAACAATGCATAGATTAGCTTGGTATTACAGCTAGTCAGCAACCGCAGATGGCCACTCAGGTGTTCTCGAAAGCATTGGAATATTTTACAAAGATTCCAAACTTCCATGGGCAACATTAACTTCGTGTTTAAACGTCGCCAGCTCCTAGGCCTTGGCCTGGCTGGGTTAGGCGCCGCTTTGCTAAAGCCATCCACACCTGCCAGCTCCAGCAACCGAGCGCTGCGGGTGATCGTGGTTGGTGCTGGCTTAGCGGGCCTTGCGGCTGCCCGTTTTTTACAGAAACAGGGCCATCAGGTAACTGTGCTGGAGGGGCGCGATCGCCTCGGCGGACGCACCTGGACCAGCCAAACCTGGCCAGACCTGCCTATTGATCTTGGAGCCGGCTGGATTCATGGAATTAACGGCAACCCGATCACAGCCCTTGCCATAAGCAACGGCGCCCGTTTGGTGCAAACCAGCCTTGATAGTGCCGAAATCTATGGCCCTGATGGCACCACCCTCAGCACAAGCCAGGAGCAGCAATTAGAAAGCCTCGAAAATCGCCTTTCGGCAGCCGTTGCCCAGGCCCAAAAGCAGAAAGGTCCTGATATTTCCCTGCAGGAATTGGTGATTCGTGAGTTCAACTGGGAAAAAATAAGTAGTGAAGAACGCCAGCGGCTCCAATACCTCATCAACAGTAGATATGAACAAGAGTACGGCGCAAGCGCCTCTTCACTGTCGGCCCACTGGCTAGACATGGACGAGGCCTACGGCGGTGCGGAAGCCTTACTGGTGCCTGGCTTTGCTGCGATTGTTAATGGCATGGCAAAGGGCTTAAAAATTTTCACTGGCCAGCGGGTTCAACAGCTGAACTGGGACAGCCCAGGCCCAGGGGGTGGAGTGAGGGTCGTTTGCCGGGCAGGGGCAGGGAAAGAAGAGCGAAGTTTTGAAGCCAACAAGCTAGTTCTAACAGTGCCACTGGGAGTTCTAAAAGCCGGCACAATTCAATTCAATCCGCCCCTACCGGCCAATAAACAATCAGCAATCAGCCGCCTTGGGATGGGTACCTTAAATAAATGCTGCCTGCGCTTTAGCCGTCCCTTTTGGCCAACAACCGTCGACTGGCTTGGACAAATCCCCTCAGGTTCAGGCCAGTGGTGCGAATGGGCAAGCCTTGCCAAGCCATTGGGCCAGCCAGTTTTAGTGGGATTCCAGGCTGGTGCAGCGGCAGTAGCCATGGAAACCATGAACAACGCACACTTAATTGCAAGTGCTATGGAAAGCCTTAGGGGCCTTTTTGGTAAAGGTATTCCCGAGCCGATCGGAGCTCAGATAACTCGCTGGCACTCAGATCCCTTTAGTGGCGGCGCCTATTCCTTCAACGCGCTTGGCAGTACGCCAAGCGATCGTGAGGAGCTAGCAAAACCCCTAGCCGAACGCTTGTTCTTTGCTGGTGAAGCCAGCCATCCAATGTTTGGCACTGTCCATGGCGCTTACCTCTCTGGCCTAAGAGCTGCCGCCGAACTTCATGCCAATTCCTGATGTTAGAGCGGATTGATAATTTACTCAATTGAAATTACTAACCATTGACAACACATCTGCAACGGCTACAGCAACATCTACACCAAACCCGCCTGCTTGGGTCGATCAGTAGCACCATCTACTACGACCAAAACACCTCCATGCCAGCCGCTGGTGCCTCCTGGCGCGGTGAACAACTGGCTTTGCTTGCGGGGCAACTGCACACACGCCAAACCAGCAGTGAATATGCAGAACTGCTGGATGCAGCTGAAACCGAACTCGGCGCCGAGGCAACCGAGGAACAACGGCGCAATTTGCAACTGCTACAACTTGAACTAAAACGCCAACGCTGCCTAGATCCGCAACTGGTGAGTGCCATCACGCAAGCTCAATCGCGGGGCAATGCGATTTGGCAAGCGGCCCGCGCCCGCAACGATTTTTCAGCCTTTGCACCGGCACTAAAGGAACTTATTGAGTTGCGCCAACAGCAAGCAAGCCAGTTAGCTAGTGCTGAATCAATAGCCCGCAGCCCCTGGGAAATTCTGGCTCAACCCTTTGAACCAGATGTGAGCAAAGCAAGGCTGAATCAACTTTTCACACCGTTGAAACGAGAGCTGCCAGTTCTACTGGAAAAGGCAGCAGCGTGGCCGCAAAGCCCCCCCTCTGCCCAGCTATCTGAAAATTCACAAAACAAGCTTTGCGCCAAGCTTTTGCAAAGCTGGGGCTACAACGAAAGCTGTTGCCAGCACTCCCGCTCTGCCCACCCCTTTTCCTGCACATTGGGGCCCCAGGATTTCCGAATTACCACCAGGGTGGTTCCAGGGCAACCGCTCTCGGCTTTTCTAGCCACAGCCCACGAATGGGGCCACTCGCTATATGAGCAAGGCCTACCGCGCTCTGGTGATCACTATTTCCCCTGGCCCCTTGGTGATGCCACCTCGATGGGAGTGCATGAATCGCAGTCGTTATTTTGGGAATGCCGTGTGGCGCGCAGTAAGGAATTTGCTGGGCGCTGGCACCCTCATTTTTGTGCTGAACTTGGCAGCGATCCCTGGAATGGCAGCACAGGTTTTTGGCGCAGCCTCAATCCACTCCAGCCTGGCCTGATTCGAGTTGAAGCAGATGAACTTAGCTATTGCTTACATATCGTGTTGCGCTTTGAGCTGGAACTTGCCCTGATTGAGCAGGAGCTGCCGGTGGAGGAATTACCACAACATTGGAATCAACGCCTGCATGAACTGTTAGGCATTAAGCCAGCAAATGATTCCGAAGGTTGCTTGCAAGATATTCATTGGGCTGAGGGCCTATTTGGTTATTTTCCTAGCTACGCATTAGGGCATCTAATCAGTGCCCAATTATCGGAAGCAATGGAGAAGGCACTGGGCGGGGAAGGTTCAATAGCTGCTGCGATCAGCGCTGGCCAGGAGTCAACTCTTCTCCAATGGCTAATCCAAAATATTTACCCCCTCGGCCGCAGTGTTAATAGCGAAGAGCTTGTTGAAAAAGTTAGCGGTTACCCCCTTAGCGCAGATCCATTTCTAAATTATTTGAGAAATAAATTTGAGGAGTAAATCTGAGGAACAAATTCGCTGATAATTTATTTATGTATTTTGCTTCGGAACAGCAGCATCGCTGTGATTGTGGCGGTGATGCACATCGCTCACATGGGGATGTTCGTGCTCAATCTCAACATGTTCATGGCTATGGGAATGCCAAAAGGCTTGCCCTAAAACCTCTACTTCATCTTCAGAAGAATGATCATGGATGTGATGCGGATCAGCGCCGGATTGGTTGTGGTAATGGCGATGGGCGTGGCGCAAAGCACTATGGCGATGCCTGTGGGCATGGTTTTCTTTCAGCAGCACAACAACCCCCAACAGCATCAGGGCTGAAGCCATCGCCATACCGTTGGAGAAAGGCTCCAACAACACAGCCAAACTAAAAATCAAACCCACAAAAGGTGCAGTTGAAAACACAAGCGCTTCACGGGCAGCACCCAAGTGGCGCAGGGCCAGTAGATCCAGCCAAATCGACAAGCCATAGCCCACACTGCCGATCGCAACCAGGATTAATGAAAGCTGCCAACCCGGAAACAACCCACCTGTTATCAAGGCCAGTAGCACCATGGGAACCGAGGCACCTATGGCCTTGAGCAGGGAAACCTGGAGGGGATCACGCAGGCTTAGGCGTTGGCTCAAGTTGTTATCAATGCCCCATGCCAAGCAGGCAATTGCAATAAACAAGGTGCCGTATAGGGATGCACCACTCCAGGAGCCATTAGTGAGCAAAACCGCTCCAAAAAGAATTAAGAAGGCTGCAATAAGGCCCCGGCGGCTGAGATGTTCACGGCCAATTAACACAGCTATCAACAACGTGAACACCGCTTCCAGGTTCAACAGCAGCGAAACTGAACCGGCAGAGAGCAGGCTGAGGCCTTGCACTAAACAGAGCGGCCCCACGATCCCACCAAGGGCAGTTAGCCCAAGTAGGGATGGAAAATCACGGCGCTGAACCCCGCACTCCCTGTTGCTTATAGGTACAACCAAGCGCACAAGTAGTAGCGCCAGGCCCGCACCGAGGTAGAGCAGAGCAGCAATCACGAGCGGTGAACCCGAACGGCTCACAAGGCTGATTAATGGCGCTGATAGTCCGAACGAGATAGCGGCCAGGAGGCCAGCAATCAATCCCCAGCGTTGTTGGTTTATTAAGTTCATATAAAAAGATTTAACTCAGGTTGCTTGAGAAGATCATTGAATATCTTGAGGTATTAACATGCAATAGTTTATTACAGGAAGAGGAGCTATTTGATGGATATGGAATTTAAGGGATCCCTGGAGGAGCTCAAAGTCTTGGTTGCCCAGCTAGGGGTGCAAGTAACTTGGCATCACAAAGGAGCGTTTGAAATGGCCGTTTTTGAAGACGGTGTAAGCAACCTGAAGCTGAATTGGTGGCCGCGGGAAGGAACCCTGCGCCTAGTGGGAGATCCAGAGGTTCGCAACAAGATCCAAGTAAAACTTGAAAGGTTACTAAGCGAATAATTCTGGCTTAAATATACCTCTCAATAACACCTGGCGGATGTTCATTTTTGGGATAACTAGCTAACAAGCTGAAATCAGAAAAACAAAAACCAGGGCCCACGCAACAACTAACTAAACTCCATTCACCAGTGCTTCGTGCCGCTTGCCACCAGCCAGCGGGAATTACGGCAACAGGCTTCAATTCGGCATCCGCCAAGGAAAAACCCAGTAGCTTTTGAATTGCTGGGCCACCATCAGGCGACAGGCTAAAAAGTTCCAAGGCATCACCGGCAATGAAATGCCAAGTTTCATCAGCTGCAGCCACCCTATGCCAACGGCTTATATCTCCGCCTTGAAGCAGAAAAAGTATCATTGTTAAAGAAGATCTTTGCTCACCGTCACTGCGGTTTACAGTGTGCTCGCTGCGATGCAGTTCCCGATACCAACCGCCTTCAGGGTGAGGGATCAATTGATAGCGTTCAATCAACTGATTTGCTGCGGTATCTGAAATATTCATTTGATAGTTTCTGTTGGTGGTTTCTGTTGGTTTTTTAAGAAGTAGCCGTTGCCTTTGCCACATTATGCTCTGGCAGGAGCTCTAATTTCAACTGCTTAAGCAGGAATACTTAGCCAGAACTTTATGATTAAAGGCGAAAGGGCCAGGCTTACATAGGCGAGCTTGCCGTAGATACCACGGTATTGGCCAGTATCGCTGAACAAGCAAGAGAGCAGAGCATCCGTGAAGGCCAGTATGCAAACAACATAGGCGATCAGAAACATCAGATCCATACAAGTAACATAAGAAACCCTAGGAAGATTCTGCCCAAAAGTATTTTGCAAAAAAATCAGAGAAAGGATCGCAGCCGGCGGCGAAGTAATCTTAACCTCCCGATAATTGAGCCCTAAACCTACTACTGAAACCGCAAGAAAGGATACGACGGTGATCGGAAGAACGTTTTCAAGGAGCGCGGTGAGGGCATTCCTAGAGATGAAGATATTGAATGCTGCTTGACTTTGAGTATCAGCAGATCCGTCTTTAAAGGAAACCTCAGATGAGTCTTCAAAGTTACTGGTATAGATCCTAACTTGATCGGCATAGCTGATGCCATCGAGCCTATAACCGGAAACATTAAATAGGTTGGGTGGCAACCTAAATTGCTGTATTCTATACATTAGATCCTCGGTTTCATGCACAGGATCGGTAACAAGAATACTGAGCCGCTGTCGATCAAAGGGGTACTTACTTAGGTTGATCGATGGCGCCGAAAGCTTAACATCAAATGCAGTTTCATTCCAGTAACGAGGTTTTCCGGTCTCATCAATATCAATAATATTCACCTTTGACGAAATCTGCTGAACAGGATTACTTTGGTCCAGATAATTAAAATTAAAAGAACCCATCTGACCAGGATCAAACTTGCCCTCCACGAGGGGTGTCTTGCTCCAGTTGTACCAAAGCCAGCCGCGCGCCTTAAAGGTAAGCTTGCTCATATCAAGATCGTAAACGCTATCTAGGTAGAGGCCTAGATCAACAAAAGCTGCGGTTTTCTTGATTTCCGGAAAAGCTTTGATGAATGATGAGGCGGGAATTACCTGCTCATTTGGATTATCTATATAGGCCTTATTGCTTCTTTGATAGACACCAGAAAATACAACTAGAAGCAAAAGTGTGAGAAACAGCAACACAAAAAACCGAGTTGGCGCCTCAACCAGCCCCGATAAGCGTCTCGGCTTCAACCTACGAAGCAGGTTTCCCATCTTGAACAGTCTTCTGGTTTGCATCTTTGACGCAGTGCTGTGTTCCATAACCTACCTACGCATGCGATCTACGCTGGGGGTGGAGCAGCAGGGGAATGGATAGGGCTCCTTGCGACCCTCTGCCCAGTTCCTGTTGAAATAAATTGAATCCCTAGAACGATAGGCAGAAGAGGGGTCAAGCAAGCATTACTTATAAGTTGAAAAAACAAGAAGATGTATCTTTTCAATGGCCAAAGAGCTCGACCGGTATATAACTATTTTAATTGTAATTTAAATGAAAGTTTTTACCATATTCAGCCATGCTTAATTATTTTCAGCTCCTTTGCTGTTGAGGCCTAATTAAAACGTGCCAATGCTCCTGATTATGGGGCAATAGGAAATTAACTTGGCGGTATCTATCAGCAAACACATCTTCGATCGCACAACATGCATCATGAATATCCTGAAAATAGGCGGATAGATCACGCGCCATATAAAAGCTTCTTTGTCCGGTCAATCTCACCGGCAATGATTTTATTTTTTACTGCTCCACTCATTACCAAGTCAACTTCTACCCGAAGAATCTTTCTAAATGCATCACGAGCATCTAGATAAGCATGAAATCTTTTAGTGATATCTAAAGGGCCAAACTCAACAAGTAGATCAATATCGCTTTCCCCAGGCCTGAAATCGTCCCTAAGGGCAGAGCCAAACACAAATAGACGCTCAATCCCGTATTTCTGGCAAGCGGCTGCGATCTCTTCTCGTTTCTCGTGGCTAAGCATAGACAGGTCTCATCTACACCAGCAATTTAGCTCAAAACCGAGGAAAGCATAAACATGGTTGTGCTTGCCTGAAAGTGTTATCAACGGCCTGGGGTTTGGGTGATGGGCATCGCTAAGGGAAATTATCAGCCAAGCTAGGCACAGATTCGCAACTGTAATTCTCAACTTTTCGGCGTAGCTGCGCAAATGTTGGGTGGTTTGGATCTAGGGCTTGCCACCACCAGCGGCCATCGGAATAACTAGGAACGCCTGCATTATTAGTGCGTGGTATTTGCAAATTCATTTTATGCCAGCGCAACACGATAAAATCACCAGGCAGCGTACCCGCATTGCTATTTGGGATACCTACCGCATCCACTGCACCTTTATAGGCAATCGCCTCCAATGGATCCCCATCGCATCTGAAATTCTGCGATGCAGTGGTGCTAGCAAAGCTCCTTAGTGGGCTTATAAACAACAACAAGCTGAAAATAAAAGTAAATAAAATTGCAAGCAAATTAGTTTTCATTGTGGTTAGATCTGCTGATTTGGATCTTCCTTAAGGCCTTGCAATTGCAATGCTGTTCTGCGGGCCCATAGCAACAAAGGATATAAACGGCGTGCCCGGGGCGGCGATGCAAATAGCTGCCCCAACAATAACAAAAGCGGATCACTGGGTTTTAGTGCAGCGCAGAGCTCAGCGATCGCATCGGCACCATGCCAGGCCTGGTCACCCTTGAGCAGCACAGCACCACGGGCAAAATCCAACCCTTGCGCCTTTAATTTGACTCGCAATTGATGATCAGATCTACCATCGCGAATTTCTAAATCCGGCACACCACCCACTAGCTCACTGCGTAAAGCAAAGTGCCGGCAGAAGGGACATCCGCCGTCGTATACAAGGATCTGAGCCATAAAGCCATTCTGACGTTTAACCGCGTCGTTGTGTGGCTGAATTACTCACTAGGCTGGCAGTTGCTGGGCATTTTTACCGCTGCCTTCGAGCAAAATCCCATGCTTTGAAATTTCTAAATACACTTAATTTCAACATTTTCTAGTAATTAATTTAAATGGGCCAAATTCCAACACCTCCTTTTTGGTTCATATGGGCATTGTTGTCGGCAATTTTTGCCAGTGCATCTGCCGTACTTGGCAAAATAGGTCTTGAAAATGTTGATGCCGACCTGGCTACACTTATTCGCACAATCGTGATATCAATATTTCTTCCAGTACTAATTCTTGCCTCAGGGAAATTGAGCAATCCTTTTGAACTATCTCAACAAACATGGATATTTTTAACTATTTCTGGAATAGCTAGCGGTTTATCATCATTCTGCTTTTTTAGGGCCTTAAAACAGGGTGATGCTTCATTAGTAGTGCCAGTTGATCGCCTAAGCCTCTTAATGGTGGCGCTGATAGGCTTTGCTTTTCTTGGTGAACGTCCCTCCCTTATTGGTTGGGCAGGGCTAATGCTCGTGGCCGGGGGAGGATTGCTGTTATCGGTTGCCAAGTAGCATCCCCAACAATCAATATTAATTGAATAGTTTTATTGCCAAATCAAAACTCACTTACCTCACTTTTTTAACAGCTAGGCCTGCTTCTGTTGCCGTAACAAAAGCTAACACGATCAAACCAATTAAACCAACTAATTGATTTTGGCTTTCAACTGCGGCATCAGCATTTTGAGCAAGAACTGCACCGGCAACAAACCAGCTGGTGGCAAGGGCAGATGTGATCCAATAGGCACGCCAACGCCTTTGATATAAATAACCGGCGCCTAAACCTGGAATCACATTCAAAAGCACTGCCACCCAGCCAGCAGAAGCGGCAAGGATTTGCTCACGATTCGGTGTCATCTCAATAAGCTAACAGCCATCAGTTTGGCGCATTAATCCTAGGGCTGCTGCTTTTCCTGTTTCCAGATCGCCTCCAGTGATCTGCGGAACTCCCTATTGGTTTGGGGCCGTGAGCGTTCACGCTTTTTAAAAACACTGCCGATCCACCACAACTGCAAACCAGCAAAAGCAAGGGCCACAACCCCCAGCTGGACATAACCCCAATTGAGCTGATCCATCACATTCAACGCCGCACAGGCACCACTTGCATGCCGATTGGTGCCAGGGCAATCAAGGCAAGTTTGATATGTTGAATCCCGAAAGGAATGCCAATTATTGATATAAAACAGGCCAAGGCAGAAGTTAAATGTCCGATAGCTAACCACCAACCAGCTATTAGAAACCAAATAATATTACCGATCAAGCCTAAAGGTCCTGTGCCAAAATCAAGCTTTCCAGTTAGCTCTTGGCGACTAACCGCCTCCTTACCAAAAGGGGAAAAAGAATAATTACCAATTACAAAACACGCCCGTGCCCAAGGTATGCCAACGATTGTGATTGCAGCAATAATTCCAGCCAACCACCAACCCAATCCCATCAACAAGCCGCCAAGCACAAACCAAACAACATTGAGCAAAAAGCTGAGCATGGCTTGAACTTTCTTGGCCCATATTAGGCAGAAACCCAAGCCCAAGCCACGCTTAACAATCCGTTACACTAGGATTCGGGAACAAGCCGCGTAGCCCCAATGAACGATTTCCTCGCAACCCTTTATCTAATCTGCTTTGCGGCCATAGCTGGTGGTGCTTTTGCCTTGATGAATCAAAATCTACGCAATGCAGCCGCTGTGCCAGTGAGGATTGCAAGCAACCCAAAGCAAAGAATGCATCCAGAAGCGCCAGCACCCGGCGACGAAGTTATGTATGTGGATCTGAGCCGGGAAAGATTAGAAGCTCTATACCAACAGGCCGCTAAGGATTGAGTTACTTTAATTTTGATTGATCGTTAAACTTTCTATCAAGCCACTGAGTTAATATGTATATAGCTATAAACATTGGAGCATATGCTATCCACATATTTGGCAAATCCAACTCAGAGTTATTTATTAGCACAAGCCCAAAATAACTGCTTAAGCCATAGATCAACATACTTCTTAGCGGGCCTGAAAAATTTTTCATCTTGTTTGGGTAATAATTAATCACAGATGCTAGCTGGTTTAATGCAACTAGCGGCCAATTGGTCTAACCAATTGCGCAACCAGAGCAAACTCTCTGCTTCTAACCGGTAGTAGGTCCAGCGGCCCTGCTGGCGAGCACTGATCAGGCCCGCATCTTTCATCGCCTTTAGGTGAAAGGAAAGTTTGGATTGAGCAAGCCCCAGATCACTAGTTAGATCACACACGCAACGTTCGCCTGCACCAAGGCATTGCACCAATTCCATGCGAATTGGCTCAGCCAGCACCTTGAACAATTGCTGGGCCCGAGGGTTAGCGGTGTGTTGCAGCACACTGGTCATATCAAGTTTGGTTGATTTAAGCTGCCTTGGTTTCACCGTAGCAGCCATGAAAATCGCAATTAACGGCTTTGGGCGCATTGGCCGCCTTGTGTTTCGCGCCCTTTGGGATCGCCCCGGCATTGAAATTGTTCACGTGAACGACCCCGCCGGTGATGCCCATGGCGCCGCCCATCTGCTGGAATTTGATTCCGTTCATGGCCGTTGGCAGCACGGGGTAGTGGCCCAAGCCAATGGATTTGTGGTAGCCGATCAAATCAATAGGCCAATCACTTTCAGCCAAGCAAAGGAACCCTGGGCCCTAACCGGCGCAAACATGGTGCTCGAATGCAGCGGAAAATTCAAAACGCCCCAAACCCTTGAGCCCTATTTCCAAAACCCTGCCATCAAAAGGGTGGTGGTGGCCTGCCCAGTGAAAGGTGAAGTGGCTGGCGCTGAGGCTCTTAATATTGTTTATGGCATCAACCACGATCTCTATGATCCAAGCAAACACCGCCTGCTAACTGCAGCATCATGCACCACCAACTGTTTAGCCCCAGTGGTAAAAGTGGTGCATGAACAATTTGGTATTTTGCATGGCTCAATCACCACCATGCATGATGTAACTAATACCCAGGTTGTAGTTGATTGCTTTAAGAGCGACCTGCGCCGTGCCCGCTCCTGCCTGCAAAGCCTGATCCCAACCACCACAGGATCGGCTAAGGCAATCGCGATGATATTCCCTGAATTAACAGGCAAATTAAATGGCCATGCCCTGCGGGTGCCGTTACTAAATGCTTCCCTAACCGACGCGGTATTTGAACTAAAACGGCCTGTTAGCCCAGAGGAGGTAAATGCAGCTTTTGAACATGCCGCAAACAATGAATTGAAGGGAATTCTTGGTTATGAAACCAGGCCATTGGTTTCAGTTGATTTTCTCAATGATGCCCGCAGCGCCATTATTGATGCCCTTTCAACAATGGTGATAGATGGAACTCAACTAAAGGTTTATGCCTGGTACGACAACGAATGGGGCTACAGCTGCCGCATGGCCGATCTAGCCATGCATGTGGCAAAACTTGAGCAGGCTTGAAATCATGTTGCTTAAACCTCTATCAGCACTGCAACAATATGCAGTTGTAACCGCAAACTACTGGGCCTTCACCCTCACCGATGGTGCCCTGCGCATGCTTGTGGTGTTTCACTTCCACGAGCTGGGTTACAGCACCCTTGAGATTGCTTTTCTATTTCTTTTCTACGAATTTTTTGGAATCATCACCAATCTCTACGGTGGCTATCTAGGTGCTCGCTTTGGCCTTCGCTTAACCCTCTGGGCAGGCACCCTAATGCAGGTTGGAGCCCTGTTGATGTTGATACCCGTTGCCGATAGCTGGCCTAAGTGGTGGAGCGTTGCCTATGTGATGCTTGCCCAAGCCATAAGCGGTGTTGCTAAAGATCTCAATAAAATGAGCGCTAAAAGTGCAATTAAAACCGTAGTACCAGAAACACCCAATGATCAAAACCAAGGAGAAAAGCAATTATTTAAATGGGTTGCAATTCTCACGGGCTCTAAGAATGCACTTAAAGGTGTGGGATTCTTTCTTGGCGGAATACTTTTAACAAGCATTGGTTTTAATGCAGCCGTAGCTGTGATGGCAGCAGCTTTATTTTTAGCATTTTTATTAACACTGGTGTTGCCAGCTGAAATTGGCAGAATGAAACAAACGCCGGCTTTTTCCTCACTTTTTTCTAAATCGCGAGGCATCAATGTGCTTTCCCTAGCTCGATTTTTCCTATTCGGTGCCCGCGACGTGTGGTTTGTGGTTGCCCTGCCGGTGTTTTTGCAGGCAGCCCTCGGTTGGCGTTTCTGGGAAGTTGGCGGCTTTATGGGCCTTTGGGTGATCGGCTATGGAATTATTCAAGCTGCTGCACCAAATCTGCGCCGTCTGTGGGGAAAAGGGGAGCCGCCGGGCGTTGCTGCAGTGGAATTTTGGAGCGCTTGTTTAACTGCAATTCCAGCCCTGATTGCAATTGCTTTATGGCGCCAAGTTGGCAACCCCGGGCTTGCGGTAGTGGTGGGTTTAGCTGTGTTTGGAGTGCTGTTTGCAATGAATTCATCTATTCATAGCTACATGGTGCTCGCCTACACCGATGCCGAATCGGTAAGCCTCAATGTGGGTTTTTATTACATGGCAAATGCTGCTGGTCGCCTGCTTGGCACTGTGCTTTCTGGGGGTTTGTTTCTGGTGGGCGGCATGCAGGCCTGCCTATGGGCTTCCGCGCTGCTGGTGGGGGCAGCCTGGCTGGTGAGTGGACGCTTACCGGCTCCCCTACGCCGGAGCGCTACCTAAGCCTTGTTCAGCAAATTTTGCTCTTGCTGAGGTTCAGCGTCTTCGCAAGTGTCTTGGGACCTAAGGCCAAGATCCAAAAGATCCTGGGATAAAACCAAAAGGGATATTCCCATCAACGCCATGGCCATGCCGCGCTGTTCATCACTAGCCATTTCAACGCTGCGGGAAGCCTGTAGGTGCTGGGGCCAGCTCAAACGCATAGCAGCTACA
Organism: Synechococcus lacustris Maggiore-St4-Slac; assembly: GCF_024345595.1. Lineage (NCBI taxonomy): Bacteria > Bacillati > Cyanobacteriota > Cyanophyceae > Synechococcales > Synechococcaceae > Synechococcus > Synechococcus lacustris. The sequence goes on from NZ_JAGQBK010000002.1 coordinate 37,255, forward strand.
GGGCTTTCGCAGCCATTGGTTAGATCCGTTAATACATAGCATTGGTGAAGCTTATGGGTAAACCCGGATTTACAATTTGAAATACACACCCGCATTTGCGGGGGTAGCTCTTGTAACAGCTCGTTCCTAGAAGCTCGATACATTTGCCTCAGTTTCTATTCAGCTGCCATGGGCAACTCAATTGAGCTCACCACAGGCCAACAATTTGAAATTGAACGCTTTAGCCGCGCCATTGATGCCGCCGCTGATTCAGAGCAATTGCGCGATTTAGCAAAACAACTGCTCAAGGCATGGCATAGCCAAAAAGCGGCCACAACTTGGGTAATCAAGCAACAGTTAAATCCATCGCTTTAAACAACTGAATAAATCAGCTTTTCAAGCTGTTTGGCCCCAAGGGATGGTGGCTATGGGGATAGTTGGCATGGGAATGGCTGTGATGGTCGTTGTGGCTGTGCTCAGCAGTTGTTGCCGTAGCTTCCGTTTCTTGGCATGCACCCGTGCATTCCTTTTCGCATAGGGCGCAGGGTTCATTTAAACCCTCAACATGGTGGTGGTGGCTATGCTGCACAGCGCCCACATCCGCCTCAAAACCGAGCACCTGGGCCCTGTATTTACACATTGAACAGTTCATATTTGCATCGCCCCTTATCACCTCAGCCAACCGCTCACGGAAGGTTTCCAGCACGAGGGGATGATCGTTCAAATAGCCCGCTTTTACAAATTGCTGGGCTGGATTATCAGCTGCAACTCGATCCGTATGTTGATAAATCCGGCTTACTAGCACACCTGAAAATAAGAAATAGGGAAACACTAAAATGCGTTTAAATCCTAGCTTCACCGCATGGCGCAAACCCGGCTCCACCAATGGGAAAGTAACACCTGAATAAACGGTTTCAGCCCAACCAAAACCAAAACCCTCAAGCAACATCCTTGTTACTTTGGCTACATTTGAATTTGCATCTGGATCCGAGGAGCCGCGCCCCACCACCACCAATAGTGTGTCTTCTATGGGCGTGGGTTCAGTGGCATCGGCAGTTGTTATTGCCTCCCTGATGCGGGCAGCTGCCGCCTGAATCATTTTTAGATCAACCCCAAGTTCGCGGCCGTAGTTGATCTCCACCCCGGAGGAAGCCGCATAGGTGTTCAAAACCGATGGGATGTCGTTTTTGGCATGGCCGGCGGCAAACAACATGCCGGGCAACGCCAAAATGCGATTAACGCCACGGGCGCGCAATTTATCTAAGCCATCTTTAATGATCGGCCTGGCAAATTCCAAATAGCCATGCTCCACCGGCACCTCCGGCAGGATCAAACGCAAACCATCGGCCAACTGGGCAAATTCCTCACAGGCAAAGCGATTGCGGCTGCCGTGGCCGCAAAGCATCACACCCATCCCAGGCGATGCGCTGAAATCAAGTGGTAGCAGTAGGGAACTATCGCTTGTGATGCCCGTGCTCAAAATATGGCCTTAAACAATAAAGCCAGCATAAAACCACTGAATTGCACAATCACCACACAGGGGCCTGAGGGCAGGTTGGTTAACCCAGAGGCAAAAAGCCCCAGTAGCGCACAACCGCCCCCCAAAAGCGCTGAACTGAGCACATAAATAGGAAAGCGGCGGCTCAACAAACGGCCTGCGCAGGCAGGGATCACCACAAATGCGCTGATTAGCAACACCCCCACCGCTTTGATCGAAACCGCCACCACCACGGCGAGCAACACGATGAAAGCAATCCGGTGCCAATTAGCCCTAACGCCAAATGCCCCAGCAAAATCGCTATTCAGCGTTAGTAATACCTGGGCCCGCATGCTTAAAACCAAATACAGCACCGCCCCCAGCAGCAGCAGGGCAATAACACCAAGATCAAGCCAGCCAATGCCGAGGATGTCGCCAAATAACAGTTGCTGGATTCCGCCCCGATAGGTTTCCACCAAGCTCAGGGCTACCACTGCAAAGGCTAAGGAGCTGGAATAAACAATGTTCAGCAAGGCATCAGCTGGCAGCTTGCTGCGCTCCACCAACTGATTCACAAGCAATGCAAACAACACTGCGAATGGAATTAAAACCAGGGTGGGATTAATTCCGAGCAGGATGCCGATGCTTACCCCAAGCAGGGCGGAATGGCCAAGGGCATCACTAAAAAAGGAAAGCTGCCGCAAAACCGCAAAGCTACCGAGCAAACCGCCTAGCCCCCCGGTGAGCAGGCCCCCCAGCAGGGCCCGCTGCATAAACGGTTGGGCAAGTACGCCAGCGCTATCAACCATGGTGCTGATGCTGATAGGCCACCACGTTTGGCCCATAGAGCTCAGCCAAGCGTTGGGGATTAAGGGCATGGGTTGGCGGCCCGCTGCAGCGCAGATAACGGTTTAAACACAACACCTGATCGCAGCTACGGCGCACCATTTCAAGGTCGTGGGATACCTGCAGCACAGTCCACCCCTCCTGACGGCGCAATTGCAACAGCAATTCCTGAAATTGCTCACTGGCAGGGGCATCAAGCCCCGCCTGCGCCTCATCCAGCAGCAATAGTTTTCGGGGCCGCACCACGCAAAAAGCCAACAGCACCCGCTTTAGTTCACCGCCAGATAGTTCGCTTAGTAACTTTGCGCCCAGATTGCTAGAGCCGGTGCGGGCCAAGGCAACAAGCACCGCTTCATGGCGCTTTGAGCGGTTACGCCAAGGCAAGCGGGGGCCGGGGGGATCAAAACCAAAAGCCACAAATTCAGCCACGCTGAGGGGAAAGCGTCCTTGGAGCGCAAAGGTTTGGGGCAGATAGGCGATCTGGGATCGCACCGAATGGGGTAGTTCACCTGCAGGGCCCAGGCGATGCCCCAATACCCACACCTCCCCCGTTTGACGTGGCAATAGGCCCAGCACTGCTGCCACCAAACTGGATTTACCGGCACCATTTGGGCCCACAAGGGCGGTATCACTTTCGCTTAGCAATTCAAAATTCACACCATCCACCACCAGCTGCCCGTCGCGACGAACACTGAGGTTTTCAACCCGCAGAACAGAATTATCCACCAAAAGCCTTGATCAAATCAGCCACGTTGCTACGCATCACCTTGAAATAAGTAGCAGGATTTTGGAAAGCCTGCACGCTGCCGATTTCCATTGGGTCAAAAACACTAATTTTCACCCCCAGGTCTTTGGCAAGGGCATTGAAGGAACGTTCACCCTCTTGGGGTTCACTCAGCAAAGCTTTTAGTTGGCTGCGTTTCACATCAGCCGCCACCCGCATTAGATCGGCGGGGCTTGGATTTAGTTCTGGCACATCCACAAGAAAATCGGCCTTGAGCTTGTATCTATTGGCAAAATAAGGGGCAAAATCATGGAAAGCCACAAAGGTTTTGCCTTGATATGGGTTCAATTGATTGCTTATTTCAGCATTTAGTGTTTGCAACTTGGCTATGTAGGTTGCTGCATTGCGGCGATAGCTAGCCGCGCAACTGGGATCAGCCTTAACTAAACCGTCGCGAATATTTTCCACCTGACTAACGGCCCGCAGTGGATCAAGCCAAATATGGGGATTTACCTCACCATGGCTTGAGTGAGTGTGGCTGGAGTGAGCTTCCTCTGCATGGCCCTCCTCTGCTGGTGAATCAAGGGTGGTAACGCCACGGCTTGAATCGATAACCAGCAAATCTTTGTTATCGGCGGAAGCAATTAGCTTGCCCAGGAATCCTTCCATCCCCAAACCATTTTTAACTAAAACTTTCGCCTGGCGCAGGGCGTTCAAATCTGCCGGTTTAGCTTGAAAATCGTGGGGTCCACTATTAGCTGGGATGAGGGCTTGCACCTCAGCGCAATTGCCTGCAACCGCCTTGGTAAACAAGCTTATCGGCATAAAGGTTGTAAGAACCTTGAATTGTTTTGAGCTTTCAGTTGAATTGCTACAGGCCCCCAGGCTTAAAACAATTACCAGCCAGGCAACTGGCCGAAAATGAGCAGAAATGAAGCCCATTGGCGAAGGGCGGCTTGAAAATGGTTTTCATTCTAACAAGGCAGCTTGCCTCGTTGGCTTGCCTCGTCGGCTTGCTCAGTTCAAAACCGTGAGTTGCTTCAGGTTGAGGGCCTTCACCCAGCGGGCCAGGGCATCGGTGTCGGCTTTATCCGGCAAGCAGATGCAACCCACCCCCGGCAGGCAGGTGTGGATCCCCAGGGCGCTGCGGGTGGTGGGGAAATTTGGCAGCAGATCCAACCAATAGCTGTTATCCCAGGGCTCAGGCTCCCCTAAGCGGTAACTACCTGGCGGCAGGGGCGCAGCATTACCGGGGCTCCAAAAACGGTCCGCCTTTTGCTTTGCAGCAGCACCGCTGGCTGCACGCCACCTGGCCACCACCTCACCATTGCGTTTGAGCTCCAGGTACCAAAGCTGATCGCCATTAGCGTGGCGGCCGGGCACCCTCCTGAAAACCAATTCAGATGCCCCTGGTTTGAGCAGAGCAGCCGTTGGCCCCCGATCACCGGGCAGGCTTGCCAATGCCGGTGACGCCACCAACAAAAAAGCAACCATCAATAGTGATCCACGCCAACGCCATACCGCCATTGAGCCTTACCAAGCTGTATGCAGATCTATTTTTAATCATTCTCGTTAAGAAGCCCGAGCAGTGATGCCAAACCAATTCCAATACGAACCGATCGAAAAATTTGGTGAGGGCCTCACCACCCGGCGCCCCTGGAACAACAAGGCCCTTGCCGCCGTTGAACTTTTAAATGGCAGAGTTGCCATGGTTGGCTTTGCCGCAGCTTTAATTGGTGAATTAGTGAGCGGTCGCGGCCCCGCCGGCCAGGTGCTATCCCTAGTGAGTTGGTATTTACAGCTATGAACCCCAAGTTAAAAGCAGTGGCCTATGTGGGCACTTGGGTGTTGATCTGGGGAACTGTTGCATCGCTTGCGGATTTAATTTTGCTTGATCGCGATATCTATGGCAGCGGCAGCCTTGGCCAAATAATCACGTTTAGCTCCTACGGCGCTGCAACAGTTGTGTTGGCACTTAAATTAGCTAAACGTTTTTTAAAATCATAATTTTTAAAAATTAAAGGCTTAATTCAATATTTCCTGCCACCAGCAACATCAAACTGCGGCTTTCCATCGGTGCCGATGGCGGCCGCCAAATCGGTGGTGTTGCCGGCAGATCTTCATCGGCAGGTAAACCGGTATCAACAACCCTTTTCCAACCGCTAGGTGAATTGGGAATATCAAAATGCAAAGCTTTGAAATAAGCATTCATGCCACACCAAAGCCTCGGGCCATCAGCAGCTGTTTGCACACTCCAGGCAAATCCATGGGACCAGCTTGCCCAATCGGGCTTACCAAGCTCCACCCCATGCCATTGCCGCCAGGGGAGTTGATTATTTTCAGCTTCTTCTAGGGGCACATCTGGATTAATAAATTCACGTAATAGTTGGCGCAGGCGCAGTAGCCTTTTTGTAAAAGTGCGTAGGTTTTCCGCCTCAACATCACTATCCCAATTCATCCAGCCCAAGGGATTATCTTGACACCAACAGTTGTTATTTCCCCCTTGGCTGCGGTGCTGCTCATCACCCATGAGCAGCATTGGCACCCCAGGAGATATCAGTAAAGTAGTTAACATGTTACGCATTTGCCGGCTGCGCAGATTATTTATACCGCGATCTGTGCTCGGGCCTTCCACGCCATGGTTCCAGCTGTTGTTATGGGAATCGCCATCGCGGTTATCCTCTCCATTAGCTAAATTATGTTTATCGTTGTAGCTAACTAAATCATTTAATGTGAAGCCATCATGGGCGGTGATGAAATTAATACTTCTACCTGCAGGTGCCGCCTTGCCGTTAAATAAATCTGGGCTGCCGCTCAAGCGTTCAGCCATATTCCAAGCGGTATTTTCATCGCCTTTCCAAAATCTTCTTAGATCATCGCGGTAGCGGCCATTCCAAGTGCCAACCCTTTTTGCTGGAAAATCACCGAGGCGATATAAACCACCGCAATCCCATGGCTCCCCCACTAATTTCACATCGGCAAGCTCAGGGTCGGCCTCCATTTCTTCAAATAGGGGTGGATGATCAAGGGGGGTGAGATTTTCACCACGGGTTAGGGCGGCACCGAGATCAAAACGAAAACCATCAACCCCTAATTCCAAAGCCCAACAGCGCATCGATTCCAGGATCAATTGCCTCACCAAGGGGCGATTTGCAGCAATGCTGTTACCACAGCCAGATACATCTTGATATTTGCGATCTTCTGATTGCAGGTAATAGGTTTGATCTGCAAAACCACGCCAACTCAAGGTGGGGCCTTTATCACCACCTTCTGTGGTGTGGTTATAAACAACATCCACTATCACCTCAAGGCCAGCTTTATGGCAGGCCTCCACAAGCGAACGCACCTGAGAGCGCCCCTGTTGTGCATCATTGCCAGCCACATAGGCATGGTGCGGAGCAAACCAACTCAAGGGGCTATAGCCCCAATAATTCAAACGGCCAGCGGGGGCATCATGGGGGTCGAAGGCCATTGGTGGCAGCAGTTCCACCGTTGTAATCCCCAGGCTTAATAGATAGGGAATGCTTTCAATAAGGCCTAAAAATGTGCCGCAATGATTAGGGCTAGCGGGGCTTTTATCAGCTTTAGTGAAACCGCCAGGGTGCAGTTCATAGATCACCGATTGTCGCCAGGGCCGCCGCGGCCGCGGGAAACGCTGGAAATCAAAACGCTCTCTTTCCGTTACCACCGCCTTCAAACAATTAGCCGTGTTTGGCTGATCGCCAGTGGCTAGTTCTCTGTTGTAAACATCCCAACCGCTAATTGCCCGTGCGCATGGATCCAAAAGCACCTTGGCTGGATTAAAACCATGGCCTGAGCTGCACTTAGGACCAAAAACCCGATATCCATAACAACAACCCAACCCAACTCCTTCAACAGCCACATGCCAGTAATCACCACTGCGGTGGTTTAAATCAAGCGGGATTACTCGATAGGGCTCCGCTGAGCTGCCGTTTTCGAACAACAACAACTCCACTTTGGTGGCCTGGGGGGCCGCCACCACAAAGTTCACCCCCGCTTCTGTGCAACTGCTGCCCAGGGGCCATGGCCTCCCAATTCCGAAAGCCATCTGCCCTCTGCCACAGTTCCAGATTAGCCACTGGCAGTTACTTCATTCCACCCATGGGCATTAGCCAACTGCGCGCCGATCTATGGGTTTTCCCGCCAAATCGCCATAGCGCTGGCGGTAACGCCTGGCTGCTGCGCAGCAGCGGCGGCTGTTCAGTGCTGGTGGACGCCCCACTTTTAAATGAGGAAAATCAGCTATTCCTTGAAAGCCAACCGCCCGGCTGGATCGTGCTTAGCCATCGCCAGGGCCATGGCCAGTGCAAACGCTGGCAGCAACTTTTGGGCTGGCCAGTGCTTTTGCAGGAACAGGAGGCCTACCTGCTGCCAAATCTTGAATTAACAAATCAAGCTGCCCTCCATTCATTCAGCCGCCAACACAGCATCGAACCTGGCCTAAATCTGCTCTGGACGCCTGGGCCAAGCCCCGGTTCCTGCGTTCTCCACTGGAGCCAAGGCCTGAATGATGTGTTGTTTTGCGGCCGTTTGCTTTGGCCCACCGCCGCTGGTGGGGTGTGTGCCCGCCCCAGTGATAACAATTTTCATTGGCCCCGTTTGCAACGCAGCTTGGAGCAACTACAAGCTTGGCTGCCTAGCGGTTCACCTGGGCAGATCGCTTGCGCCGCAGGGCTTGGACCCCTGGCTGGGGCCAAGCTGGTGGAGCATGGCGCCCGGGCACTGCAGCTGAGAAGCATTGCGAATGCTGAAAATTAAGGTTGCACACTCGATGCAGGCTCAATACGATTGCGGGGTTCACTGAATTCGTAAACACTTTTATGAACAAAGCAGATCTTGTTAATTTGGTGGCCGCCCGCACCGACCTCACCAAAACCGATGTTTCCCAGGTTGTTGATGCAGCCATCGAAACGATCGTTGATTCAGTTGTGGAAGGCAAAAAGGTATCGATCCTTGGCTTTGGCTCCTTTGAATCCCGTGAGCGTTCCGCCCGCCAGGGTTTGAATCCTAAAACTGGCGAAAAGATCGCCATCCCAGCCAAAAAAGTGCCTGCTTTCACCGCTGGCAAACTGTTTAAAGAGCGGGTTCAAGGCTGATTCACCTGCTAGAGGCGCTCCCCGCTCATCTGAGGGGGGAGCTTTTTATTGCCCAGGCTTGCCGCAGCCAACGGCAGCGTGGTCGCTTTGCCCCCACCCCTAGCGGCCCTTTGCATCTGGGCAACCTGCACACGGCATTGCTGTCGTGGTTGTTTTGCCGTTTGCAGGGGGGGGAATGGTTATTGCGCATCGACAACCTCGACACACCCCGGGTGCAAGCCGGCGCAGAAGCGCAAATAATTGCTGATCTGGCCTGGCTTGGTTTGGCTTGGGATCCACCCATCTGGCGCCAAAGTGAACGCCGGGGTTTATATGCCAGCGTTCTTTCAGCCCTGCGCCGCAGCGGTGCGCTTTACCCCTGCCGTTGCAGCAGGCGGATGTTGGCCCATCTTTCCGCACCCCATGGTTCTTGGCCCCTTTACCCGGGCACCTGCCTTGATAAACAGCACAGCTGGGGGGAAGAACAAGCCAAAATACCGAGCTGGCGCTTGCATTTGCCCGCCACTGAATTGGAATGGCAGGAGCTGGGTAATTACCCAAATAAATTAAATGGCGCAGAGCAGGTGGGGGATGTGGTGCTGCGCCGCGCTGATGGCTATGTGGCCTATCACCTCGCCACTGCCGTAGACGAATTGTGGATGGGCATTAATACGGTTGTGAGAGGAAGCGATCTTTGGGTTTCCACAGGTCCCCAGGTGGCACTAATGCAAATGCTTGGCCAAACAGCGCCCCAGTATTGGCATTTGCCGCTGCTCTTGGATAACCAAGGCAACAAATTGGCAAAACGCGATCGGGCCTTAGGAGTAGCCAGTTGGCAAGCCCAAGGCGGCAGCGCCGCACAATTAATTGGCAAATGGGCTGCTCAAAATGGCTGGATAGCACCAGGCAGCAGCATTAGCGCCCAAGAATTGTTAGAAGAACTTAAAAACAAACCAAAAAATTTTTCACTAAATGCCCTAAAACAGAAACTTCTTTAGAATTAATTCGGGATCAAGTGTGCATATTCACACCATTATGGATGCAGGTTTTTTGTTTCCATGGGTTCAGCAGTAGCAGTTTCGAAAGCCACCATCACCTGTGTTTGCTGCGGCGGCAGCGGCGTGCTGCGCCAAGGCAGAGACTCCTACCGCACTTGCCTGCCCTGCCTTGGCAAAGGTTTCCAGTTGGCTAACAAGCTCAAAGCTTCGCCCGCTTTTGCCGCCAGATGAAAAAGGCTGCGGTAGCAACTACCACGGCTAAGGGTGCTGCCGTAAGAAGCAGCAGAATAACGGCGGTCCAATCGGTGTACATCGGCGTGTTGAACAACAAGTTGGGCGCATCCATCATCGGTGCTGCCTTGCTGATTTCACCAGTTCATGCGGGAGTTGTATTCGACAACTGCAGCACTGCCAGTGATGGCAGCATCACCTGCGATACCCGTCCCACCGGCAACACCGCCACCGATGCCGTGGATGCCCAATACGGCTTAATGGATCAAGCCAGCCCGGGCTGGAATGAATTCATGCCATATCAAGGTTTCGACGACGACTTTGGCGGCAACTGGACCTAACAAACAACTTCAATTGGCCCAAGCGGTTGCCTTTTGTGGTTGAGCTGTAGCTGCCAGGTTGGTAGTTGGGGTTGTTGCCATAGGGGCGCAAAACATTTTCCCGCCGGTAGATGGCCATAAAAAGCCAGCACCATGGCTGCCACCTGCTTGGCTGTTAAGGCACCACCCCCCTGGCGGCGCTGTTTAGCCTCCGCCTGCAAACGCCAACGCATCACCCGCCCATAACTGGGGGGACGCAGCAATAAAAGGCCATCAAGTTGCTGCCAAAGGGGCTGGTATGGCTGAAGCGTTGGCACACCTCTTGCACCCACACACCAACCCTCCAGCAAAAGCAAATCCCCAACCAAAAGGCGTTGCCCTTGGCGATCACCAGCACCAGCCGCTAATCCCTTCACAAAACAAGGGGCCATCGCCTTACCGTGCTGGCGAAAATCAGCCAACACTTGCTTCAGTAGTGGTAGATCGTGGCTGCCCGGTAAACCGCGTTGATACTGCTGTAATTGCGGCTGGGGCCAATAAAGATCATCAAGGGAAAGGCTGGCCACACTCAGCCTTGCTTGTAATTGGCTTGCCAACCAACTTTTGCCACTACCCGGTGGGGCACACAAGCCCAATATTTTCTGGCCAGCAGCAGCGCGATCAACACACCATTGCTCTAACAAATCAATACTTGAAAACAACTCATCCCTCCTATTGGGGAATCATCAGAGGCATGGGATCAAGGGCAACCCAGCCATTTCCTAGGCGTTCACGCCATTCGAAATGTAGGTGGGGGCCACTGGCAACACCAGTTTGGCCAACCCGCCCCAATAGGGAACTCGGCTCAACCTGATCACCAGGTTTCACATCAACGGCCGAAAGATGGGCATACAAACTTTGATTCAACTCACCATGGGCCACAACAACGGTGATGCCATAGCCAGAAATTGTATCTACTAAAACCACTCGGCCGCTTTTAACAGGTCTTATGGCCTCCCCCTCCGGTGCCATCAGATCAAGGCCAGCATGCATGCGCCAACCCTTGCGGCTTTCTGAATAGCGCCATTTAAACGGGCTGATATCCAGGGCTGGTTGATCGAGGGGGTAAAACAACAGAGCAGTGGCTCCAGGCTGTTTTTTAAAGGCCAAGAACCCTATTGGTGGTGGTGGAGATGGCATAACACGAAAACTTTCTTCCAGATGGGCAGGCAGTTTTGTGTTTGTGCCCAGATCAGCCACCGGAGTGCTGCTTGGAATTAATGGGGGCTTACTTTCAGATGCAAGCCCCAGGGTAAGGAGAACGCCAATTGGCAAACAAAACCAGCGAGCCAGTGATAACTTGCCAACCATGGGCAATTGCTGTTGCAACTGCACCGTTGTAGCTGCTTTAACTGATAACCACCAGGGTTTAGGCAGGGCCGCCCACCGCTTTTTCCAAACGCTCCATCACCCGCTCCAAGGAGAAACTTGCTGCCTTTTGCCGTGGCGGATAGGCCTTAAAAGTGGCAAGGAATTCAGCCACATAGGACTGGGCTGGCACAATCAAAAAGATATGGTCGAAAATCCAATCCCAGTAGGTATTGGAGGTGAAATCTGCCCGCTCATAGGGATCGGTGAGCAGATTAAATATCTTTGGCACGCGTAATTCAATAAAAGGTTCTGCCCATATTTGGCACGTACCTTGAACACGTTGTTCACGGAACACAAACTTCCAGTTGTCGTATCGCAAACCCACTAAATCACCATCATCGGAGAAGTAGAAAAATTCACGCCGGGGGCTTTTATCTATTTTACCAGTCCAAAAATCAAGCATATTATAACCATCAAGGTGGATACGGAAGTTTTTATTTCCCACCTGGTAGCCAGTTAGCAATTTCTCCTTAATATCTGGTTCACCCGCTGCTGCAAGCAGGGTTGGCAGCCAGTCAAGGTGGCTGCAAATTCCAGTTATGTTTGTGCCTGGGGCAATTTTTCCAGGCCAACGCACCATTGCTGGAACTCGATATGCTCCCTCCCAATTAGTGTTCTTTTCACTGCGAAAAGGCGTCATCCCAGAATCTGGCCAACTATTCATATGGGGGCCATTATCTGTGCCATACATCACAATAGTGTCGTTGCTAATCCCCAACTCATCAATGAGATCAAGCATCTCCCCGATGCATTCATCGTGGTAGATCATCACATCGTGATATTCCGATTGCCAGCGCCCTGATCTGCCCACATCTTGGGGGCGGGCATAGGTGCGGAAGTGCATATGGGTGGTGTTAAACCACACAAAGAAGGGTTCGCCAGATGCAACTGCATCACGGATAAAACGCTTGGCCTCCGCCATAAATTCATCATCTGCCGTTTCCATCCGCTTCCGAGTTAGAGGCCCAGTGCTTTCGATGCGCTGGCTGCCATCTGGATTAGCCCAACAATGAAGCACGCCTCTGGGGGCAAAACGCTTGCGAAAATTAGGAAACTCGGGATCATCCTCCTTTGGGTAATCCCTTAATTCAGGTTCCTCTTCTGCATTGAGGTGATATAAATTACCAAAAAATTCATCAAAGCCATGCATTGTTGGCAGATGTTCATCGCGATCACCGAAGTGATTCTTACCAAATTGACCGGTGCGATAGCCCTGGGGTTTTAATAATTCAGCAATGGTTGGATCATCATGGTGATAGCCATTTTCGGCACCGGGTAAACCAACTTTTGATAAGCCGGTGCGGTAAACGCTCTGGCCACTAATAAAAGCAGATCTACCAGCGGTGCAACTTTGCTCCGCATAATAGTGAATGAATTTCGCACCTTCATTCGCCACACGGTCGATATTGGGTGTTTGATATCCCATCAAGCCATGGCTGTAGCAACTCAAATTGCTTTGGCCGATATCATCACCCCAAAGAATCAGGATGTTTGGCTTTCCGTTTGGCATCAATAATTCCGCGCAACAAGATCAACCTAGGCAGGCTTAATCAAATCGGCAACCTTAAAACAACCAGTAGTTAACGCAATTGTTAAGATCACGTAAGTGATTATGGCAAGTTTAATTCCGATCAAATGGCCCCCATGGGTGCTAGCAAATAACAGGGCTAAGCCTGGATTGCGCATCGCCACCAGCAAAGCGGCTGTGCGGCGATTGCAGCCAACGCCTGTTGCAAGCCCATAGCCAATTGCAAGGCTTAATGCCACAAGCACAAGTATCAAAACAAGCGAAGTTAAATTTGTTGAAATAAATGCCGGCAAATCAGGGCCTATTTTCACAAGCAACACCACTAATAATAACGCCAACAAGAAATTTGCCAACCTCTCAAGATTTTTTTCAATTCGGCTGGCAAAAATAGGTTTATAAACTCGAATTGCAATGCCAATCAATAGGGGTAATACCTGAGCAGTTAACACTTGAATGGCCACATCTGCGGGATCAATCTGCCAACCTTCAATGGCAAATAGGGAACGAAAAAGGCCTGCTAGCAATGGCACTGAGATCACCGCAGCCAAAGCTGAGCAAACCTGCAACACCGCTGCAAGCTGACGATCACCGCCAGCTTTAGCTGCCTTGCGCAAGGTAAGTGGCGCGCTTGGGCAGAGGGCCATCAAGGCAATTGCATACTTTGAAGCTGGTGATAAACCAGCAGTTAATGGTGATTGCAATAGCATTAATGCCAATAGGGGAACAACTACACAGGAGGCCACCAAAATGCGCAATAAAAAGCCTGGCTGTTTAATCCATCCCAGTAAATTTTTATTATCAACGCTCACCCCCAAGCTAAGCATTATTGTGAATAATGTTACTTTAACTAATATTTCTGGCAGTAAATTCATCTTCCAGCGCCACCAATCATTAATAAAACAATCGCCACAAGGCCAATCAAAGTAATCATCACCGCAGTGGCAGCCGCAAGCGAAGGCTCCTCCTTATAGGTAAATTCCTGCCGTGATAAGCGCTTCAGATTTTTACGATGCACATGGGTGGCAGCGGCCATAGCCACCACACCAGTACCCACAAATGCATAGGAAATCAGTTGAACACTCCAGCCTTGATTAGCAATGCCAGTGGGGTTAGTGCTACGAATTGCAGAAACAATTTTATCTAAACCAAAACCAAAACTAATCAAAGAGAGGCAGGTGCGAATCCAAGCCATCAGGGTGCGCTCTGCCGCGTCGCGATTGCGTTGCTTTGCTAATTCATCGGTAATCGACATAGCAGCAGAATGTTTTTTGATGGTTAGGCCAGGGAACCTCTATGGGCAACCAGATTGAAATCCCTTAATGAGAAAAGCAAGCGGGCGGCGGGAATCGAACCCGCATCATCAGCTTGGAAGGCTGAGGTTTTACCACTAAACTACGCCCGCAAATCAAGCAAGGTTTGCTAGATCCTCAAGCATGATAGGCGCACCGTGCGCAAATAATCCCGCTTGGTTAGCTTGATTGAACCACCAGCTTCTAAGCCAAGCCTGCTTTCGGCAGGAAGTGAGCGGCGTTTGCTTTGGAGTTATGGCCTTGGCGATGCCGGCACCGGCATGGCCGCCACCCAAATGGGCTTCTACCTGTTTGTGTTTTTCACATCAGTTGTGGGCTTACCCGCCTGGATGGCAGGCAGTGTGTTGATGGTGCTCAAGCTTTGGGATGGCTTAAACGATCCATTTGTTGGTTTCCTAAGCGACCACACCAAGCACCCCCTTGGCCCTCGCATCCCTTGGCTTTTATACGGCGCCCTGCCCCTTGGCATTTTTATTGCCGCCAGCTGGTGGAATCCCCCAGGTGGCATCTGGATCAAATTTGCAGTGCTTGTTGTTATAGCTTCCTGCACCCAGGTGGCTTACACCTGCGTTAATTTGCCCTATTCCGCCCTGGCAGCGGAGCTAACGCCGGATATCGATCTACGCACCAGGCTTAATGCCGCCCGATTTACCGGCTCGATCGTGGCGGGCCTCAGTGGCGTGGTGATCGCAGCCCTAGTGGGCGTGCAAGTGAATGAATGCAATGGCGGTGCGGGCCTAAGTGGTGATGCCTTCCTCGTGATGGGATTGATCACCGGTGTTGTGGTGGCCGCCGGCACCTTTGCCTGTGGCTGGGGTTTGAAACCCTTCGCTAAACACTGCCAGCAACCCAGCGCAAAGCCAGAACCAATTAAGCAACAGCTGCTTCGCATCTGCCGCAATGGCCGCTTTTTAAAAGTGCTTGGTCTTTATTTACTGCTTTGGTGCGCATTGCAGTTGATGCAAACCGTGGCACTGCTTTATCTAAATGTGTTGATGCAGGTGCCGTCGAGCTGGAGCACCTGGATTCTGGTGCCATTTCAAATCAGTGCCCTGGTGGGCTTGCAGCTGTGGAGCTGGGTGAGCAGCCGTTGGGGCCGAATTACAGCCCTGCGCACCGGCGGCCTGTTGTGGATTGCCGCCTGCTTGCTGGCAATGCTTTTAGTGCCCTTAAACGCTTCGGTGGCGCCATTGGGTTCATTTAGCAATGGCCTTAATTTTGTGATGATCGTGATCACAATCCTGGCCGTGGGCCTCGGCGGCTCCACCGCATTTTTGATTCCCTGGTCTTTATTGCCAGATGCGATCGATGCAGATCCCGAAAAACCAGCAGGGCTTTACACCGCCTGGATGGTGGTAATCCAAAAATTTGGCATCGGCCTCAGTATTTTTGTGCTTGGCAATGTGCTCACCCTCAGTGGCTATAGGGCATGCACCAACGCCGCCCTATTGCCCCAATCAGCCCTCACCACCATCAGGCTTTGCATGGGGATAATCCCTGCTGTGATGGTGGTACTTGGTTTGTTGGTAGTTCGCCGCTGGCCGAGGCGTGCCCACATTGATGGCTTTCAACCATGAAAACACCCAGATGGCTACAAAGGCTCGGCAGCAGTGCCTTAATCGGCGGCCAAGCCCTGGCGGCTGCCGCCCGGGGCAAGATTAATAAGAGTGAATTAATAGACAACTTGATGGAAGCTGGCCCGGGCAGTTTCCTTGTGGTTTTAATTACCGGCTTAGCTTCCGGCACCGTATTCAATATTCAAGTGGCTGCAGAATTAACGAAACAAGGGGCCGGCTCAACCGTTGGCGGCATTTTGGCCCTTGGTTTAGCAAGGGAGATAGCCCCCCTACTCACCGCCACCTTGATCACAGGAAAGGTGGCCACCGCCTATGCAGCCTCCTTGGGAACGATGAAGGTAACGGAACAGATTGATGCCATAACAATGCTTCGCACAGACCCGGTGGAATTCCTTGTGGTACCGAGGGTTTTAGCTTTACTGGTGATGTCGCCAGTGCAATGTTTACTATTTTTTGGGGTTGGGCTTTGGTCGGGACAATTCAGTAGCACCTTGCTTTATCGGATTCCACCAAATGTGTTTTGGAATTCGGTGCGCACTTGGATGCAGCCCAGTGATGTGCCATCGATGTTGATTAAAGCAACCGTATTTGGTTTGATTATTTCAATTCTTTCCTGTGGTTGGGGCTTAACAACACGGGGCGGGCCCAAGGAGGTGGGCACTAGCACCACAGGGGCGGTTGTGATGATTTTGGTGGTAATTGCAATCGTAGACGTTATACTTACTCAATTACTATTTGGTTAACTTATACTTTATCTTTAAAAAACTACAATTTTTTTGTTGGCAAAATGACTGAATCCAAAGCTTCCATTATTCAAGAAATCACGCCAAGCCCCTGGGTGGCCCTTGGCATGCTGCTAATCGCTGCTTTTGCTGGCCTGATCTATGGGCCATTGGCTTTAATTTTGGGTTTATTTGGTATTTTTTTAGCAATCCAAACATATCTGTTGCGATTGCGCTTTGAAGCGGATGCCCTGATTGTATTGCGCGCTAAGGGCACGGTTGAAATTAAACGTTTTCCCTACAAAGATTGGCAATACTGGCAGATTTTCTGGCCGCCATTTCCTGTGCTGTTTTACTTTCGAGAGGTGAACAGCATTCATTTCTTGCCGATGCTTTTCAATGCGGATCAATTAACGGAACAACTCACGCAGCGGCTCGGTCCCAGCGGAAAAATTGAAACTGCGGCGTTAGCTGAAGCAGCTTCCCCTCCCCACTCAAACTAAAACGGGCAAGCTTGCCTTCTGCAGCAACAAAACCGCTGAAATTTCTTCCCCCACCAGCTGCCTGCAAACTCACCAGCTGCACCTGTGCACCCAATGCCCTACTGAGCCGTTTGCGGATCAAACGCTTGAAGGCAATCGATGCAACTGGATTCATGCCGGATCCCGCAAGTTGATGAATCCGTCCTACGGCAACAAATGGCTATTAGCCGCCAAGCAACAGAATTACTTTGGTATCCCGCAATACATAAACCCAGCTGGTGCCACACTGCCCAAAGCCACTTTCAAAGCTGTGGATGAGCCTTGGCAGCAATTGGCGCTCCAGGAGCTGCAGCAAAAACGCGCTGAGCTGCAGGCGGAAATCAACGTTTTGGAGAGCCGTAAAACCCAGCTAGAGGCTGAAATCAACAATCATTTTGTTGGTAATGCCGATGGCATAAGCCGCAGGGTTAAGGGCTTTCACGACTACCTAACCGTGGCACTGCAAGACCTTGCCCGCAGTGTGGAGCAACTGCCTCTCATCCCTGAAACCGTAACGCTGCAGCCCTCACCCCTTGATCAAAGCAGCACCAGCAGCGTTGCGGCAGAGCAAGCGCCAGCCCCTAGCACTGCCATCGGCATTTTTAGTGATGATGCCGATCTGATCATCGAGCGCCTCAACACATTTAAAAACAACCCCGATTTCTCCGCCGAGCCCTGGCAACTGCGCCGCAGCCTTGATGAAAATTCAATGCAACTGCTACTGCGTTGGTTCCTCGAGCAGGGGGGCCGAGGTGCCCAACCCAGTGGCGGCAGCCGCAATCGCAATGTGCTGGTAACGGCAGCAGCCGTAGCCACTTTGGGGGAGCTTTATGGCGATCGTTTTCAAACCCTTGTGCTCGCTGGCGAACCGGAGAGGCTTGGCGATTGGCGCCGAGGCTTGCAGGATTGCCTCGGCCTTACCCGCGAAGACTTTGGCCCCAATAGTGGTGTTGTGTTGTTTGAACGTCACGAGGCCCTGGTGGAAAGGGCCGACAGATTGGAGGAAAGGGGTGAGCTGCCTTTCATCGTTATTGATGCAGCTGAAGCATCAGTG
The DNA here is from genome assembly GCF_024345595.1 of Synechococcus lacustris Maggiore-St4-Slac. Classification (NCBI taxonomy): domain Bacteria; kingdom Bacillati; phylum Cyanobacteriota; class Cyanophyceae; order Synechococcales; family Synechococcaceae; genus Synechococcus; species Synechococcus lacustris. The sequence continues at coordinate 55,048 of NZ_JAGQBK010000002.1, forward strand.
GCAATTCCAATTTTGCAATTCCCCCTTTGGTTGGTATTTGCCGCTGATCCAGCCGAATTAAATAACCCCGAGGATCTGCTGTGATTGCCAACTACTTACTTGTGATACCGATTGCATATCTGCTGGGCTCAATCCCCAGCGGTTATCTGGCGGGCCGCTGGCTTGCAGGCATCGATATTCGTGATCACGGTTCAGGTTCCACCGGCGCCACCAATGTGCTGCGCCATGTGGGTAAAACGCCAGCCTTAATAGTGTTCCTCGTGGATGTTTTCAAAGGGAGTGCAGCTGTTCTAGTGGCTAAACAATTGCTCGGCGGCGATGCCCATGGCTGGCTGGTGGCCGCAGGTTTATTAGCGCTGGCGGGGCACATCTGGCCCATCTGGCTTAAGGGCAAAGGCGGTAAAGCCGTAGCTACCGGCCTTGGCATGTTGCTAGGGCTTTTGCCGGCCGTGGGTTTAGCAAGCCTTGGGATATTTCTGTTAGTGCTTAGTTTCAGCCGGATCGTTTCGCTTTCCAGTGTGGTGGCGGCCCTTGCCCTGCCCGCCTTGATTTGGATCGCTGGCTACAGCCAAACCACCGCTTATATGGGCCTAGGTGTGCTTGCTGCCCTTCTGGTGGTTTGGCGCCACCGCGGCAATATCAAAAGATTGTTAGCCGGCACTGAACCAAAGATCGGCAAGCGCTCTAGCCAAGCTCACGACTCCGCTCCGCCGCCTTAAAAACAGCTTCCATCAAGGCCGATCGCAAACCGGCCCGCTCCAGTTCCCTGAGGCCAGCAATGGTGGTGCCACCGGGGCTGCTAACCATGTCTTTGAGTTGGGCTGGATGCAAACCCTTTTGCTCCAGCAATAGGGCAGAGCCCCGCAGCATTTTGATTGCTAAATCAGTAGCTAACTGCCTTGGCAACCCAGCTGCCACCGCTCCATCAGCTAAACCCTCCACCACCAATGCTGCAAAGGCAGGTCCTGATGCAGTGAGCGCTAAAAAAGCATCCAACTGCTGCTCGGGCAGCTCCATCACTTCACCCACCAGTTCAAATAAGGCGATCACCTGAGCCCGCTGGCTAGGGCTAACGTCAGCGCCAAAAGCAATGCCCACCAACCCCTGTTGCACCAGCGCAGGGGTATTGGGTACCACCCGCACCACCCCATGGCCGGGAAATGCTTTTTGCAAGCGCTCAAGGCCCACCCCGGCCAGCACTGAAATCAAGAGGGGCCTAAAAGCAAGCGTATTTTGGCCGTGGGCTGGATGCTGCAAAAAAGCAGCAAGCTGTTGGGGCTTGATGGCAAGCAGTTGGAGGGGTGCAGCAAGGCAAGGGCCAGGGTTGATCCCAACTTGTATGCCATAGCGCTGCTCTAATTTTTGCGCAGAGGCAGTAGTTGCTACGCAACCAACCACCTGCTGGGCTGTAAACAATTTTTGCTCAAGCAAAGGCTGCAATAGAGCCTGGGCCATCTGGCCTAAACCAATGAGCCCTAATTGATAGCCAGCAGTTTCAACCGTTAAGGGCATCCGTGCGGCCCCAGGCTGGGCTTGGAGCTGCGGGCTGCTCCAGGTTGGTGTCGCGGGAGATAACGCTTGGGGAAGCGGATTCCTCGGTGCTGGCGGTGGTAACGGTTACGCAGCTAGGGGCAAACAGGAAAATGCTTTCTCCCACCCGTTCCTGGTGTCCGTCGATGGCAAAGGTGCCACCTGCAACAAAATCAACGGCCCGCTGGGCTTGATCTGGCTCCATCATCGTGAGATTGATGATGATGGTTTTACGTTCGCGCAAAGCTTGAATCGCCTTGGGCATTTCATCAAAGCTGCGGGGTTCCATCACGATCACCTCTGCAGCACTGGAAGAAATGCCAGGCATGCCGATCACATTCGAGCCGATGAAACTTTCACCGAGGTCAAACTGATTAGCCATTGATAGGGCACCACCGCGGGGAGCTGGTTCACCAGCTTCGATGGCCTCATCGTACTCAAGGTCGTCGTCGTAGTCGGAATCCAGGTAATCGTCACCCGTAACAACCGATTTCAGACGCGAGAACAATGACACCGTCTTTACCCCGTAGGACGTGATGCTCCTAGATAGCGCCCCCTGAATGCACTTGCAAGTTCTTGGTTACAGATTGCTGTTGAAATAGGCCACTGCCAAGCCGCACCAGGGTGCTGCCCGCTGCCACCGCAAGGGGCCAATCGTTGCTCATGCCCATCGAAGAACCGGGCAATTGCAGCTCTGCCGCAAGGCTGGCCCCCTGTTTAAAGATTTGGGCTAGTTCATCAGTTCCTAAATCCTGGGGCGGAATCAGCATTACCCCCACCCAAGCAACGCCAGCTAGTTCCTGCAATTGCGGCCACTGCTGGCGCAATTGCTCCAACTGAAATCCACCCTTATTTGGATCTAAACGCAGCTGCACCTGGGCATAAAGCTTGGGGCTATGGCCCTCCTCAAGGGCAATGCGGCTGATGCGTTTTGCTAATTCCAAACTATCAACGCTATGCAGGCAGCTAAATCTGGCCAGCACTGGCCGCACTTTATTGGTTTGCAATCTGCCAATAAAATGCCAATCGATATCAACTAAATCCGTCAATAAAGCTTGCTTTTCTTGCGCTTCCTGCAACCTACTTTCGCCAAAACTGCGTTGGCCTAGTTCATAAAGCAACCGCACAGCATCGGCGGGTTGCCCCTTGCTCACGGCCAGTAGCTGCACAGAAGCAGGCAGCTCACGCCGCAACTGCCCATAGCGCTGCACTAACGAATCCACGGTTTAGATGAAAGTTTGATCAAACAACTTCTGCCACAGCGGTAAATCAACAGAACGATTACGCCGCTCCCTCAACAGATTTTGCTCAGCCAGATGGCGGGCATCAAGCAAAGGCATCGAGTCGAAATTAGCGCCGCGGCCGTGGTGGCTTACCCGGAAAAACATGCGCTGGGCGTAAAGAGTGGCATAAACCTCCTGGGCTTCCCCAGCCGGACACACCCGATAGAGCAAACCAAAAGTGGGATGGTTTAGGTAACGCTCAGCACTCACAGGGGCTTGCTCCGTGGAAGATCTCAGAGGCTGCCAAAACGCATTCGCAGCGCCATAAGCAACAGCAAAGCCAAAAGGCCCATCCCATCCAACCAGATCAATGGTTTGCGGGGCACCCGCAATGCCGCTGGCGATCGCCACAGATCACTGCGGGCCAATAGGGCCTCAGCCCCCTGTTCCGCCCGCAGCAACACATTGGCAAGCAGCCTCTCACCAAGGGCTAACACAAGCCCCAGCAACTGTTTCCAACCAAGCTGCCGCAGGTTCAAAGCGCGGGTAGCCAGCCCACGGGTGAGGTTTTGTAATTCCTCCTGCACAAGCGGCACAAATCGGAGCGCCAGCAGCAATTGAAAGCCGAGTTTTTGCACCGGCACCCCCAGGCGCTCCAAGGGCCGCAGCAGGGCACTAATCCCCCAGGCCAACTCCTCCGGTGGGGTGCTCACCAGCAACAGATTGGCGCTGTGCATCACCGTAAAAAGCAAACTTGCCGTGTTTAAACCCAACTCAGCCGAGCGTTTAGTGATGCGCAAAGGGCCCGCCTGAAAAATCACCCAGGCTGGCGGGGCGGGCAACTTTTGCTCCACAGGGGGGCGTTGCAGCGGTAGGGGTCTTTCCTGGCCACTGGGCAAAAATGCAGCCAGTAAACCCACCGCCAGGCTTAAGGCCAATAGGGCGGGCAAACTGCGTTGCCAAACCCGCAGGGCGATGCCACTGCAAAAAGTAAGCGCCAGCAAAAGCACCACCAGGGCCAAGCGCCAGCCGGGCCCCGCCAGCACTGGCGTTAGTAAAAAAGCCAAGCTCCAAAGGAACTTAAGGCGTGGATCCAGCTGCCTTAACCAGCCCCCACCAGCTACATATTGGCCAATGGGAAGTTGCCGCAGCCAATCCATCAACGTTCAGCAGCCCTCGATTGATCCCTTTCGGCATCACGCTGTTGCTTACCGCGCCAAAACAAGCGCAGGGGAGAACCTTCAAAGCCCAAACCCTCTCTGATTTGACGTTCCACATAACGGCGATAGGTATCACCAAACAACTTTGGATCGTTCACAAATAAGGTGAAACTTGGCGGCCGCACTGCCACTTGGGTGCCGTAGTAAACCTTGCCTTGGCGGCCACCTCGGGTGGTGGGGGGCGTACGCCAACTAAGGGCTTCTTTGAGCACTTCGTTTACCACTGAAGTGCTCACCCGGCGGCGATGTTGCTCCACCGCAAGGGCGGCCAATGGGAAAATGCGCTCCACCCGTTGGCCGGTGAGCGCAGATATGAACAACATTGGCGCCCATTCAAGGAAATAAAGCTTTGAGCGCAACTCCTTTTCCATGGCGGGCAGGGTGTGGCTGTCTTTGGAAATAAGGTCCCACTTATTCACTGCCACCACACAGGCGCGGCCGTCTTCTTCTATGCGGCCAGCAAGCCTTTGATCCTGCTCTGTTACCCCCTCTTCTGCATCGATAACCAAAACGCATACATCACTGCGTTCAATCGCCTTAAAGCTGCGATTGATGCCAAAAAATTCAGGGCCATAGGAAACGCTGCGACGGCGGCGAATACCTGCTGTATCAAGCAGCTTCCAGGTTTTACCCTCCCGTTCAATGCTGGTGTCGATCGTGTCGCGGGTGGTGCCCCTAATGGGGCTAACGATGGCTCGATTTTCGCCGCAAATTGAATTGAGGATGCTGCTTTTACCCACATTTGGCCTGCCGATAATGGCCAATTGGATCGGTTCCTCCAGGCCCTCTAATTCTTGGCTGGCAGGCAAAAAGCTGATCACCTTATCGAGTAGTTCACCGGTGCCAGCCCCGTGGATGGCGGAAACCGGATAGGGCTCACCAAGGCCAAGGGTCCAGAAATCGGCAGCCATGGCGAGGCCCTGGTCGGGCGACTCGCATTTATTAACCGCAAGTAACACCGGACAATTCTGGTGTCGCAACCACTCGGCGATGCTTTCATCGGCGGCGGTGAGGCCCTGTTGGCCGTCCACAATCACAACAGCAACAGCTGCTTCTGCCATGGCGAGCTTGGCTTGCTCGCGTATTTCAGGCAAAAATTCACTGTCGTCGTTAAAAACCAAGCCGCCGGTATCAACCACCTTGAAGGTGCGATCAGCCCAATAGCCTTCCTGGTATGTGCGGTCGCGGGTAACACCCGGTTGGTCGTGCACGATGGCATCTCGGCTACGGCAAAGCCGATTAACCAAGGTGGACTTACCCACATTGGGACGCCCGATGATTGCCACCACCGGCAGGGCCACGGCTGTTTTCCTCTCTGTTACCTATTTAACCGACCCTACATGCCTGCCTAAACACTCATTTGTTGGCGGCGCCAAGCCAATAGCCAGCTAACTGCCGTTGCTCTGCGGGTTAGCCGCGGCTGCAATTCTCCTATTCGATAACCTTTGAAACCCAGTTCCTCCTTCAACAATTGCTTTAAATCAGCCGGTATGGAACGGGTGAGCATCACAACCGGAGGCCTATTGGCAATGAAATCAGGGGCAGATGGATAGGCTTCACGCCACTGGGCTGGGGTTAGTGGCCCCGCTGGCCATGGATTTTCAGTTGAATGCCCATCAAAATTTAAATTGCTCGGCTGATAACCCAAGCGCTTCCAAATCAATTCACAAACCTGGCGATCACTTAGCTGATCATCAAGGATTTGCCAAAGGATTTCATCATTAATGGTTAGGTCTGCTGCCATCGGAACTACTGAATGCAAATAGCTACACCAATAGTTTTGCAATCTCCCCTCTCCGGGGTAAGCGACCGTTGCTTTCGCTCGCTCGTGCGGCGCTGGGCTCCCGATGCCCTGCTGTTCACTGAAATGGTGAATGCCACCAGCCTGGAAATGGGCCATGGCCGCTACAAAGTAGAAGAACTGGCAAATGAACCAGGCCCCGTTGGGGTGCAGTTGTTTGATCATCGCCCCACTGCTTTAGCGGAGGCTGCCCGTAGGGCGGAAGCAAGTGGTGCGGTGCTAATTGATATCAATATGGGCTGCCCCGTGCGCAAAATCGCCCGTAAAGGTGGCGGCAGCGCCTTAATTCGCAGCCCTGAATTAGCAGCCCAAATAGTGGAAGCTGTTGCCAAAGCAGTTCAGGTGCCCGTAACCGTTAAAACCAGGTTGGGGTGGTGCTGTAATTCAGCTAACCCAATTGGTTTTGCCTTACTGCTTCAAGAAGCCGGTGCCCAAAGGCTTTGTTTACATGGCCGCACCCGGGAGCAGGGCTTTAAAGGCAAAGCCGATTGGCTAGCGATCGCAGCTGTAAGGCAGCAGCTGCGCATACCAGTAATTGCTAATGGCGACATCACAAGCCCAAGTGATGCCAAACGCTGCCTTGAAATCACCGGTGCCGCCGGGGTGATGGTGGGTAGGGCCAGCATGGGGGCGCCATGGCTGGTGGGCCGTTTGCAGGCAACGCTCAATGGTGAGCCTGATCCTGGTGAACCCAGCAGCCAAGAGCGTTTGGCCTTAGCTGGCGAACATCTGCAAATGCTTATTAGTGAATGGGGCGACCACGGGCTGATGATCGCCCGCAAACACATGGGCTGGACCTGCAACGGTTTCAGTGGTGCTGCGCAGTTGCGCCAAGCCTTGATGCGCGCCCCCACGGCAGCGGCGGCCCAAAACTTGTTAAACCAGGCACAAGAAAATTTTGCTCCCACTTAGGGAAAGCATTAGGAAAACTATTAATGGATGTTGTTATCTGGCTGGCGCTACTTTGGCCAACTCTGCTAAGCCGGGTCCCAGAGGAGAAACGTCCCCTCTGGATGCGCCGCAGTTTATTGCTGCTTCTTAGCCTATTCAGCTTGCGATATCTGTACTGGCGATGCACAGAAAGCCTCAACCTTGAAAGCCCAACCTCTACGTTTTTAAGCCTGTTGCTCTTAACAGCAGAAGCATGGCTGCTAATAAGTGGGCTCGTGCCTATTTTGCTCTCGTGGAAGCCCTATGGCGATGGCAGGCTTGCTGCAATTAAGGCAGAAGCTCAGTGGGAAGCCAGCGATTGGCGTCCCTGGGTTGACGTATTGATACCCACCTGCGGCGAGCCATTACAGGTATTAGAGCGCTGTCTTCAAGGTTGCAATCAGCTCATATATAAGAATCGAACCCTATGGGTTTTGGATGATGCCGGGCGAGCGGAAGTTAAAGAATTAGCAGCACAATATGGCTGTTGCTATCAGCACCGCAGTGGTTGCTCAGGGGCCAAGGCGGGGAACCTAAATGCAGGTTTAGCTAATGCCACTGGCGAACTGGTGGCAGTTTTTGATGCAGATTTCATCCCACAAAAACATTTTCTCAACCGTTGCATTGGTTTATTACTGGAGCCCAATGTTGGCCTTGTGCAAACTCCCCAATGTTTTTTCAATGCCGATCCAATAATGAGGAACCTTGGCTTAGAAGCTTGGCTGCTTCCTGATGAAGAAAGCTTTTACCGCTGGATTGAACCAGTGCGTAGTGCATGGGGTGCAGTGGTTTGCGCAGGCACTTCATTTGTGGCACGCCGCAGCGCCCTTGATGACGTGGGCGGATTTATCGAAAATGCGATTTCAGAGGATTTTGTTACCGGCACCGCCCTCACGGCAAAGGGTTGGCGACTGCTTTATACCGCCGAAAAGCTAAGCGCTGGCCTAGCCGCTGAAACAATGTTGGATTTTGTGCGGCAACGCCAACGCTGGGCAGCAGGCACAATTCAAGCGCTTCGATTACCCCAAGGCCCCTTGCGAGTTAAGGGCTTAAGCATGAAACAAAGGCTGGTTTATTTAGAAGGAGCCTTGCATTGGTTTAACACTATTCCACGATTAATATTATTACTTATGCCCCTGAGCATTGGTTTACTTGGAGTGCTGCCTGTGCATTTCACAACAACAGCACTTCTTACTAATCTTTTACCGCTGTGGTTGGCATTTTTATTGAGTGTGGGCTGGTTAAATCGCGGCAGCCGCCATGCTTTATTAGCAGAATTGCCAGGCTGGGTTCTTGCTATTCCTTTGGCAAGCACTGTTTTCCTGAGCCTGGCAGGGAAAATATTACCTTTTCGAATTACACCAAAACATAGGGTGCGGGAAAAGGGGGGTATTGCAATCGAACTAGCAATGCCGCTGCTTGTGTTGATGCTACTAAATGGGATAAATCTTCTGGCAATTATCAGCGCCCTAAATATAAGAACAGATGCGGGTTCAGGTTTAGGTTTGTTTTGGGCAAGCTTAAATTTAGTTGGCCTGTTGGTGGCATTAAGGGTGTGCTGGGATCGCCCCTGCCCCGACCCCACACCCTGGTTCAAGATTCATATGGAAGCTTATTTATTAAACCCAGCCGGCAAAAAATTTCCAGTTAAAATCGATGCAATTAGCGAAAAAGGTGCGGATTTACGCTGTAAATCTGCATGGCCCCAAGGCCCTGGCTGGAAACTAATGCTAGATGATGAAACCTCTGGAACAATAGTGCCAATGGCAATACCGCTTGGCTTAATAACTCCAGGCTCAATTTTAAGTGTTAACTGGCTTGCAAATAACCTGGAAGAGGTAAAGGCCCTAAAGAACTGGTTGTTCAGCCGACCAAAGGCTTGGCCGGATCGGCAGGCAGCGCCTGAATGGAAAACATTTTTTATATTATTAAGCCGCCTAGCCTGGTTTCCAAAAACTCCCAAAGCAGGCAGTAGAAGTTTAATACCCCAACAGATCACGGGTGCCGCTGATTGCCTGCACAGCTAAAAGTATCGCCACTAAAACATTACTAGTTACATGCAATCTGCGCATACGAACTGAACTATGGATTTCTGGCCTTGCCGCCAATGAGAAAAGTAACAAGCCCGTTAGTAATACACCACTCCAATAATGGGAGCCCCAAAAACCAGCACTAAATGGGTTGTCGCTAAGGCGCCAAATTTCTGGCTCACTGCCAAGGCCAAGCACCCCAGCCCAGGTGAGCAGCGCAAAAATTGCCCGTAGTGTTGGGCGTTTTACCTGCGCTAGCGCCAACACTGAGCCCAAGCTGCCTGCTCCCACCAACAACAGCAGAGCCAACCGTTGCAGGCCACCGCTGAAAGCCAAAGCGGGATCAAACCAAGCTTTAAGGAATGAATACACAAAAGCAATCAGCACCACCACCACCACCGCCACGGTGAGCCATCGGCCATGGTCTGAATGTTCAACCGGCACCGCCGCCAGCTGTTTGGTGATCCCCAAACGCCTTTCACGAACCAATAAACCAAGCCGAATCGTTGCACCCACCACTGGGTAAACAAACAGAATCATCAACACTGGATGCAACAGCGCCAACCAATTAATTGCTGTCAAGGCAATACCTCAGGCCAGTTTTGGCGAATCAATAACAAGGAAAAATAGGGCCTCTGTGCTGCTGGCACTTCAGAAGCTGGCAGCAACAGTTGATCCGGCCAACCCACCCGCTGGGCAAACAAGCTGGCAGCTAGTAAACCTCGGGCCTCAAGCACAGGTTGCACCCATAGCCAACGTTCACCCAACTTCAATAAAGCAAGCACGGTGTTGCTTGCTTTGGCTTGCTCCAGCAATAACTCGAGCGCTGCTTGGCTATTGGGGGTGGGGCGAATCAAAAGGCCCTCATCTTGCAAAGCCAGGGGCCAGGGCATCCCCAAACTGGATGCGGCTGCCGCTGCAGCAGCCACTGCCGTAATTCCTGGAATAACAGAAACAGGCCATTGGGGATAGCGGCTTGCAAGCTCCAGGAGCACATAGGAGCAACTGGCAAATAGGGAGGCATCCCCTTCACAGAGCAACACCAGCTGCTCAGCCCTAGCCAGCTCCGCCGCTAATAGATCTGCAGCTGTGCGCCAAGCCGCAAGCCGTGGTGCCGCTGCTGCCACCATCGGGAAAAGCAGCGGTAGATGACGCTGCTCAGTAATCCACGGAGCGGCTATGCGAGCCGCCATACCTTCAGCGCCTGGCTGGGCCACGGGGTAGGCCACCACAGCTGCTTTAGCGATGGCTTGCACTGCTGCAACCGTTAATAGGTTTGGATCACCTGGCCCAACCCCCACAAGGGTTAGGGCTGCCGCCGCCTTCAAATGGAATCCACCGCAGATACCTTTCTAAGCTGCTGGTAATAAACGTTCAAAACAGCTGCCGTGAGCAAACTCACTGTTTATAGGCATCGGGAAGATCTGCAGCAGCAACCAGAAGGTCAACGAGCTCCCCAACCATCTTTTAGCAGCATTGATCCCGTGGTGATCGCAGCAACCCTGGCTGAAAAAGGTATTGGCTTTGAACGTTGGCCAGCGCCGGTAAACCTAAGCAGCAATGCAGAAGCGGAGGAAATACTTAGGGCCTACGGGCCGGAAATCGCCAGGGTGCAAGCAAACGGCAATTATCAAACCATCGATGCGATTCGCATGAAACCAACCCACCCAGATCGGGTTGCATTACGCCAAAAATTTTTAGCTGAACATACCCACGCAGAAAACGAAGTGCGTTTTTTTGTGGAGGGCCGCGGTTTATTTTGTTTACACATAAACGATGAAGTTTTACAGGTTTTATGCGAACGCAATGACTGGATAAGTGTGCCAGCTGGCACTAAACATTGGTTTGATATGGGTGAAAATCCAGAATTTTGCGCGATCCGCTTTTTTAATAATCCCGATGGCTGGGTTGCAGAATTTAGCGGTGATCAAATTGCGAAATACTACCCTTTGCTGGCTGACTAACAAAATCCAACCTATTAAAGTTCCACCCCAAAGGAATGAAAACGTAAATCCTCTGGATTTGCCAGTTCACCTGTTAGAGCAGCCACTTCCGCCAGGGCCAACTGCTCTAATCTTTCAATAATTTGCGGCCTTGGCCAATATCGTTCACAAAGCATCCAGTAAAGGCCGAAATGTTTTGCTTCACTTGAAAGTAGGTTGCCATATAGCTCCCTTAATTCCTGGTCGGGATGGTTGCTAGCAAGCAGGGCCATCCTTTCATGGCTGCGGGCTTCTATTAGGCCAGCCACCAAAAAAGTATCCAGCTGGCGCAATGGCTCTTGCTTGCGGATTTGACCCGCGAGTTGAGCGCCATAGGGTGGTGCCGCCAGGGGTCTTAGGGCAATCCCCCGCTTTTGCAGCAAGGTGAGCACCCGATCGAAATGGGCTAGCTCCTCCTGCGCCAATGGGCTTAATACCGCTGCCAATAGTTCATTGGATGGATATCTAAACATCAATTGCAGCGCAGCACCTGCCGCTTTGCGCTCGCAATGGGCATGGTCGATTAGTAGGTGCTCCGGTTGGGCAATCGCCTGCTCCAGCCAGTGGCGGCTGCTGGGGCGCACCAACCAACGAATTGGGGTGGGCGTTGCACTAATCACTGTTTTTTTGCCTTTAGGTGTCCCACCACCGCCTCTAGGGCCAGGTAATAGCTGGAGGCACCAAAACCACAGATCACACCCAATGCCCGATCAGCAAGGTAAGAGGTTTGCCTGAATTCCTCGCGGGCATGCACATTGCTCAGATGAAGCTCCACATAGGGCAACGCCACCGCAAGCAACGCATCACGCAAAGCAATAGAAGTGTGGGTGTAGGCGCCGGCATTGATCAAGATGCCATCCTCCTCGCCACTGGCCTGTTGGATGCGATCCAGCAATGCCCCCTCATGGTTGCTTTGGTAGCAAGTGAGCTCAACCCCTAGGAGCAGGGCCCTTTGGCTTAATTCAGCGTTGATTTCCGCCAGGCTATGGCTGCCGTAGAGGCCTGGTTCTCGGCTACCAAGCAGATTTAAATTTGGTCCGTGCAGCACGAGGATCCGCATGGCAGCAGCGTTTCTTTACTGATCGTATGGGCAGCAGGGTGCGCTGGTAAATTCTTTGGGTGTGGTGCGGGTCGGTGCCCGAGTGGTTAATGGGGGCGGACTGTAAATCCGCTGGCTCTGCCTACGTTGGTTCAAATCCAACCCGGCCCATCCACACGCCCTTGTAGCTCAGCGGTAGAGCACTCCCTTGGTAAGGGAGAGGTCACGAGTTCAATTCTCGTCAAGGGCTTTTAAGTTCAAATTAAAGTTTTTCAAGATTAAAAGTTATACAATCGGTAAATGGAAACTTTTTTATTGGCCTTCAGCCTGATTGCCCAAGCCTGCAGCTGTGCTTGCAATCCACCAACAGTTGGCTATCAAAGCAATACTGGAAGCTGCATATGTCCGTGTAAAATTCAAACCGAACCCTTTTTAAATATAAACAGCCTCACTGGGCCAAAGGGACCTGGCCCCTATGAATCTCCATCCAGCTGGAATGCTCCAAACTGGGGAATAAACAACGATTATGACGGCTTTGGTTGGGGTGGCTGGGGTGGCTGGCCAGTGGATTTCTATTGAATTGAAACATTGCGGCGGTGGCGCAAAGAATCAAATAATGCCAGTAGAAGTAAAACAACACCAATCAAACCACTCAGCCATTCAGGTAGATGCATATGCCATTGCTTTAAAAGAATTCCAGATAACATAAGCAGCCCCAGGGCGCCGATGGCATAGTGAGCGCCATGCTCTAAATAAACCAAACTATCTAGGGCTTTTTCACGGCTCAACATAAGTGTTAAAGAGCGTATAAACAGGGCCCCTAAACCCAAGCCAGTAAGAATTAAAGGTAAATTAGTAGTAATCGCAAATGCACCAATAGTGCCATCCAAGCTAAAGGAGGCATCTAGCAATTCTAAATAAAGCAAACTGGCCAACCCCCCGCCTGCTGCTAAACGGCCTGCCGCTTCCTCCTCACTGCCAAAGGCTTCCGCTATTGATGTGCTTAATAATTGCAATACCAAGCCAATCACCCCTGCCACTAAAACCTCCCCATGCAAACGCACTGGCAGAGCAGCTACTAAAAGCAGTAATAAAATCAATGCCAATGCCACCTCCAATGCCTCAACCCTTCCCGCCGCACTTAGGCGACGTTCCAATGGCTTAAGCCAATGCAATGTTTTAGCTTCATTAAAGAAATAGCGCAAAAATACCATCAACAAAAACATACCGCCAAAGGCCAAAATTCTTGGTTCGGCAAGATCTAATAATTCCTTGTAATGCTGCGGATTATGCAAGGCAGCATCAAGAGCTTCGCCAACCCCCACGCCACCGGCAAGGCACACCAAAGCGAGGGGTCCCGCAAACCGCACACCAAAAACAGGGATCACCAATCCCCAGGTAAGAAAAAATCGTTGCTGACCTGCGGTGAGCTGATCCAGCACCCTGGCATTAACAACTGCGTTATCAAAGGAGAGGGAAATCTCCAACAGCAACAACACAAAGGTGATCCAAGCCGCCTCCAGCCCCGCCATGCCAAGCACCAAAGCAAGGCCCAAGGCGCAACAGCCCAGAGGGAAAACCAAATACTTGAGATAACGCTGCATTAGAGGATTTGTGCCAAAAAGCGCTTGCTGCGCTCGTGTTCGGGATGGTTGAAAAATTGATCCGGCGGCGCTATTTCCACCACCTGGCCCTCATCCATCAAAACCACCCTATCTGCCACCTCTCGGGCAAACCCCACCTCATGGGTTACCACCACCATCGTCATGCCATCAATCGCCAGTTGGCGCATCACATCCAACACCTCCCTCACCTTTTCAGGATCCAAAGAACTGGTGGGTTCATCAAACAACATCAAGCGGGGTTCCATGCACAGGGCCCTTGCAATAGCTACCCGTTGCTGCTGGCCGCCACTTAACTGACCGGGGAACTTATGGGCCTGTTCAGCAATGCCCACTCGCTCCAATAGGGCCAATGCCTGCTGCTCCACCTCAGCGCGGTTGCGCTTACGCACCCAAATAGGCGCCAGCAACAGGTTATCAAGCACCGATAGATGGGGGAAAAGATTGAATTGTTGAAATACCATTCCCACCTCTTTACGCACAGCATCGATATTGCGCAAGTCGTTATTTAGCTCCATTCCATCTACCACAACTGTGCCTTCTTGATAATCCTCTAAGGCATTAAAAGTGCGTAAAAAGGTGCTTTTGCCAGAACCAGAGGGGCCCATAATCACCACCTTTTCACCGCGATTCACCTCTAAATCAACCCCCCTAAGGGCATGAAAACCATTGGGGTACCACTTCTGAACCCCTTTGGCTTCAATCATTAATTGCTTAGTTGCGTTCATTGGGGTTTAGGAATGGATTGGAGGCCAGGGGAGGCAAGCCGTTTTTCCAAAGCGCGGCTACCTAAAGACAATGCCGCACAGGAACACCAGTAGAGCACTGCCAAGAGCAAATAAACCTCCGCATAACGCCCCAACCAATCTGGATTGGCCAGAACGCTGCGGGCTATGCCTAAGAGGTCGAATAGGCCAATAATTGATAACAAGGTTGTGTCTTGCAGCAGGGAGATGCATTGGCCTCCCATCGCCGGTAGCGCCACTTTTAATGCCTGGGGCAATACCACCAACGCCATGGTGTGAACATTGGATAGCCCAAGGGAGCGGGCCGCTTGAAATTGACCGCGGGGAACCGCATTTAAGCCACCGCGGATAGCCTCCGCCAAATAGGCGGCGGCAAAAACAGTTAATACCCCTGTTGCCCGCCACACCCGATCGGGAGCGAGGCCATTGGGGGCAAGAAAACCAACTAGGTTCTGGCCAAGAAACAACAAGGTTATTAATGGTGCACCTCTAATTAATTCAATGATCCCAACGCTTATGTAGCGAAATAGGGGCAAGGAACTACGGCGCCCAAGCGCGAGGATTACCCCCAAAGGCAAGGCGAGCAAGAGGGTGAGGCTGGTGATTAATAAGGTGAACAGCAAGCCCCCCCAATCACTTGGCCGCACCGCTTGCAACCCCAGCCCCCCGGCTATTAACCACAAACCAAACACGTAAGCCACGCCCCAGATCAAGGCCCACCAATCACCAAAACGCTTGCTTAAGGCTTGGCTAAGCCGATGGCTAAATGCCAGCCGCCCAAGCAACAAAATCAATAGTAAAAACAGCACGCGCATTTGGTTTAAAGGCCCAAATGCCAGCAGGGGCGGCACCCCTACCGCGAGTACCAGCAACAAACCAGCGGCGATCCGATCATTAAGGGGCCAGCCGCTGGCGCCCCGCAGCCGCCCCCAACTAAGGCCAGCCAAACTTGTGAGCATGCCCAAAAGCAACCAAAGGCGCCATTCCTGAGCCTCTGGATAGCGGCCGATGGTGAGGGCCGCCGCATTGGCGCGCACCACTAACCATTGGGCACTATTAATTGCCCAATTCAGCACACCCCAGCCGGCCCACGAAAGCAAAGCGAGCAAACCAACGCTGATGATGCCATCGGCGGGAGTGGCAAATAATTGACGCCTCAGGCTTATGGTTAGCCGCTTCATCTCTCCTGCAACCTCACCAAACGATCAATCGCATTCATCACAACTGAAATCACTAAATCAAGCATTAAATAAACCACTAATAACAACAGAAAAACCTCGATGCCGCGGCCGGTTTGATTAAGGGTAGTTTCAGCAACGGCATAAAGATCTGGATAGCCAATTGCAACAGCCAATGATGAGTTTTTAGCCAGTGAAATATATTGGCTATTAAGCCCCGGAACTATTACCCGCAAGGCCTGGGGAAGCACCACAAGGCGCAAAATTTGCAAAGGCTTTAAACCCAAGGACTTCGCAGCCTCCCATTGGCCAAGGGGTACGGAGGCAATCCCACCCCGCACCACCTCTGCAATAAACGCAGCGGAATAAACAACAAGGCCCGTTAACAGAGCGGCTAGCTCCAAAGAAAGCCTCAGCCCCCCTACTAATTCTCCATTAACTAAATCTGCACCAAATAGATAAATGCCGCTCTTAGCAAGCTGCATACCTGGTAACTGCAGGGCTTGATCAGCAGAAGGCAGGCTAAGAAAAACGGCAAAATACCAAAATACCAATTGCAATAACAAAGGAATATTGCGAATCAATTCCACATAAATCCTGGTAACACCGCGAAGTAATGGGTTGCCACTAAAGCTGGCAGCACCAACAGCTACACCGAGGGCAGTGGCAAGCACTAAACCGGAAACCACCACCCGCAACGTATTAACAAAACCAGCCAACAAGGCGCGGCCATAGCTATCACTTGCCCGATAGGGCAAAAGCGTTTCAGCAATATCAAAACCAGCTGGTTGATTTAACCAGCCAAGGGTGAGCCGCAGGCCAGCGCGGGCGAGATTGCGCTCTAAATTGCCCAGCAACAGAGCAATTGCAAGCAATAAAAACAAACCTGCTGCCAGCTGGATCAACCAGCCCAGCTTGCGATTATCACGCCACCATGGCACCGGCATTGAAGGAAAACTCACCACTAACTCAACGGAAGGGTGGTGAATAGATCAAGCCACCATTTTTATAGGAATTATTCAAACCCCGCTCCAGCTTCAGCCGTGAAGCTTTGCCTACATTACGTTCATAAATCTCACCATAGTTGCCAACACTGGCAATAACCCTAGGCACAAAATCTGCGCTTAGCCCCAACTGTTCGCCCAGGTCGCCCTCCACGCCAAGAAAACGGCGCAGATCAGCCTGATTTGGATTGGCCTTAGCAAAGGCTAACTTCTGCTTGAGATTATTTGAATCAATACCTGATTCCTCCGCCTGCATAGTGGCAAATATCACCCAGCGCAGAGCATCGCTGAGGCCGGAATCGTTATTTACAGTTACTGGGCCCAAAGGTTCCTTACTAAGTACATCGGGAAGCAACGTATGGGCAGCCGGATCGGGGAAGCTAGTTTTTTTTGCGGCTAATTGAGAGCGATCACTGGTTACAGCCGCGCATCTTCCTTGCAGGTAAGCACCATAGGTTTGATCACCGGTTTGATATTTAACTGGGGTATATGGCACGCCAAGCTCGCGAAAGCGATCGGCCAAATTCAACTCTGTGGTAGTGCCATTTTCAACGCAAATTGTTTTACCAGCTAAATCCTTTAGGTTTGTTATGCCACTGGCTAATGGCACCATCACCCCCTGGCCATCAAAAAAGATTGTTGGTGCAAATTCCAGGCCATTTCCACCTTTGGCATCCCTGCTAAGGGTGCGGGTTGTATTGCGTGACAACACATCAACCTCTCCACTGGCAAGGGCCGTAAAGCGCTCGCTAGAAGTTAGTTCTCGATACTCAACTTTGTTGGGATCATTAAATAATGCAGCAGCTAAAGCCCTGCACACATCCACATCGATACCAACGTATTTACCTGAATTATCTTGATAGCTAAACCCTGGCAGTTTGCCGTCTACACCACAGGTGAGGCTGCCCCGCGCTTTGATCGCATCTAAACGCCCGCCGCCAACCCCTTCCCCAGAACCGCCGCAGCCTGCCAGGGCCAGGGTTAGGCCCATGAGCAGAATTGCCCAAGGGGCCTTTAAGCAACTTTTCACAGCGCTCTCAAAAATTTTTCAAACGTTAAGCGCATCCCTTCCCCATGGCTGTTCAAACCGTTCAAATCGCACCGATGCGGTTGCTGGTTTCCCAGGGCCATAGCCGTTCCTTGGCTTGGCGACTGGGGCAACTAGAGCGTTTACGCCTCTTGCTCACAGACCACGAAGAGCAGCTAAAGGCTGCCTTGGCCGCCGATTTGGGCAAACCGGAATTCGAGGCCTACCTCGAAATTTCAATCGTGCGCGATGAGCTGAACTTGGCGAAACGGCAACTGCGCCGGTGGATGGCGCCAAAACCAATGCAATTGCCATTGGTTTATCAGCCGGGGCGGGCTTGGGTTCAACCGCAACCCCTGGGCTGCGTTCTGGTGATTGCCCCCTGGAACTACCCGCTGATGTTGCTGCTGAAACCCCTGGTATCTGCCCTAGCTGCCGGTAACACCGCAGTGCTGAAGCCATCGGAATTGGCACCCCATGTGGGAGCACTGCTGGCTCAGCTGGTGGCTGAATACTTTGATGCCAGCGTTGCAACGGTTGTTCAGGGGGGTATAGATGCGGCCCAAGCCCTACTAAAACTGCCTTTCAACCATGTCTTTTTCATTGGCGGCGCTGAAGCTGGGCGCCAGGTGCTTAAGGCAGCCGCGGCCCAATTGATTCCAGTAACGCTTGAACTCGGGGGCAAAAACCCTTGCATCGTTCTTGATGACGCCGATCTTGAAGTAAGTGCCAAACGGATTGCTTGGGGCAAATTTTTTAATGCCGGGCAGAGTTGCGTTGCGCCCGATCACGTGTTGGTAACACCGGGCCTAAGGAAACCGCTAGAAAAGGCAATAACCGCTGCCATTGCAGCATTTTTTGGCCCTGATCCCAGCCTTTCAAGCAGCTATGGCCGGGTGGTTAACCAAGGCCAATTTGATCGCCTTTCAGCCCTGCTGGAGGGCGCTGAGCTGATCTGCGGTGGTGAGAGGGATCGCCAAAATCTTTATTTCGCACCCACCCTTGTGGCCTGCTGCGAAAACCATCCCTTGATGCAGGCAGAAATTTTTGGGCCATTGCTCCCACTGCTGGAGGTGGCCGATCTAGATGCCGCCCTTTCAAAGCTGAACCAAGGGCCCCAGCCCCTGGCGATTTATTTATTTAGCCGCAGTGGCAAGGCCCAGTCAGAAGTGCTGCAAAGCAGCCAATCGGGTGGCGTGGTTTTTAACGATGTGATCTTGCAAGCCGGCATCGCCAGCCTTCCCTTTGGTGGGGTGGGGGCAAGCGGCATGGGTTACGGCAATGGCCGCAGCGGATTTGAAACCTTTTCCCAGCAACGGTCGGTGTTGCAACGCCCCTTCCAACTCGATCTACCTTTTCGCTACCCCCCTTACGGCAGGCGTCTTAGCTGGTTGCGCCATTTTCTTGGTTAAACAACGGCAAGGGGGACTGGCGCTTCTCGCCAGGCTCTTTAAGGTGCGGCCACTAACCCTTTCACCTCCTTTCACTAGCCATGCGCGCCCCCCTGTTGGCCCTGCTGCTGCTGGTTGCCGCCTTGCCCCTGCGGGCAGAGGAACCCGTCCACGTGGTGCAGCCAAAAGAAACCCTTAGCGCCATCTCACGCCTTTATGGCGTTCCCATGGCAACCCTCATAAGCATCAACAGCATCGAAGATCCAAACAAGGTAAAAATTGGCACCGCCTTAAAACTGCCAGTGCAGGCAAAACCCATTGCACTGAAATCCCAAGAAACAAAACCAGTTGTTGTTAAACCAGTGGAGGCAAAACCAGTTGTTGTTAAACCAGTAGAAACAAAACCAGCAACTCCCCTGCTGCTTGCCAAGAAATCAGCAACCCCCGACTGGCGCCATTACGGGCCCTTGCAGGTGGATTGGAAAAACTGGCGCACCATGGCTGGCAGCCTTGTGGCACCAAGCATCAATAAAGAAGGGCAACCCCTTTATGTGGCCGTTAATTGCGGTGCCAAGAAACTCAACGTAACCGGGCCAGCTGGAGCCTGGAAAGCTTGGGAAGCCCCCTCGCAAGAATTTGAGAAAGAACTGGTGGGTGCCGTTTGCCGCGACACCTCCTTACAAAAGGGTTGATCCCATAGTTGAACCGGTGGCTCAGGCCAAATCAGAGGCCTGGGCTGCCGCAGTAACTGCTCGCCAGCTTCCGTGAGATACACATGTTTCCCGGAGCCGCTGTCGGCCAGCAATTCCAGCTCCACCAGGCGCCGCAGGTGCCAGCGCCATAGGGCAGCTGGCTGATCATCGCTAGCAAATTCAGCCGCCAAGCCAACCGCTTCCAAGCCCTTTGGTGCCAGGGCTAAACGCTTTAGTAATTCGATCGCCGCCGCGGCGTTGTTAATGAGGGTTAAAGGCTTAAGGCAGCGGTCGCATTTCCCGCAGGTGGGGGCCAATTCCCCCACGGCCGCCAATAGAGCCTGTTGTCTACAACTGGCCCCCTCTGCCACGGATTCCATCAGCCTCAATTGGGTTTGGGCCTGGCGGCTGCGCAACTTACTCTCTGGATCCTTGGCTGCATTGATGGCCCAGGCCAGGCTGCTGCGGTCGCCATCGCGGTATAAAACCACCACTTCAGCCGGCTTGCCATCCCGGCCAGCCCGGCCCGATTCCTGCAGATAGCCCTCTGGGCTAGAGGGGAGCTCCAGATGTAATACCAAGCCCACATCAGGTCTATCTACCCCCATACCAAAAGCAACGGTGGCCACCAACACCGGCCGGGGTTCCTGCTGAAACTGTTGCAGGGCCAGCAACCTACTTTCAGCGTCCATGCCGGCGTGGTAAGCCAAAGCTGGCATTTCTGCATTGCGCAACAGGTTCGCCCAGCGTTCCACCCCCCTGCGGGTGCGGGTGTAGATCAGCACCGCACCGCGGGCCGCCCTAGCCGCATCAAGCACAAAAGCCAATGGATCCTCAGGGCGCCACATCATCCGGTAGGCAAGATTTGGCCTGCGGGCAGAACGCACTTGGATCAAAGGCCGTTTCAATTCCAATAAACGAATTACATCTGCCCGCACCCGCGCCGGGGCCGTGGCACTCAAGGCCACCAAAGGCACCCCTGGGCACAGGCGCCGCAACTGGCCAAGCCGGCGGTAGTCGGGGCGGAAATCATGGCCCCAGGCGCTGATGCAATGGGCTTCATCCACTGCAATCGCCACCAGCTGGCCCTGGTAGATGAGCTCCTCCAACATGCGCCTGCAGGCTTCTCCCTTCAGGCGTTCAGGCGCCAAATACAGGAGCCTTAATTGGCGTTGCTGCAATTGCAGCTGTAATTGTTGATGCTGCTCCGGGCTCAATCCCCCGTGCAAACAAGCGGCGGCAATGCCCCTGCGCTGCATCTGAGCCACTTGATCCTGCATCAAAGCCACCAGGGGTGAAATCACCACCACAAGGGCCTGGCGCACCAAAGCGGGCAATTGATAACAGAGGGATTTACCCGCCCCTGTGGGTAACACCGCTAGGCAATCGCGGCCCATCAAAAGCGCTTCCACCACCTCCCGCTGGCCGGGTCGGAAATGCCTATGGCCGAAATTATTGCGAAGGATTTCAAGCAACCGATCCCCCTCAGGGGCTAACTCGCTTGGGTTTTCTGCTTTAAAAGTGCTCACCGGAGGACCATACCGGCTGGTTATGGCCAGGCAAGGCCCTAGGGCATTGGAGGTGCTTCCAATTGATCTGCGGCTTCCTCTACCAATTGCAAGCGCAGTTTTTTGCCACCGGCCAGCTCACCAAGGGAAACCCTCAGGTTTGAGCCACTAAGGCTTTCCAAACCCTGCAGGAGGCTGCGCAGATAGGGGGTGCTACTGCCGCTTTCAAGCCACAGCCGTTCGTGTAAACCGCCGAGCCGCCGCCAGCTGGTGTGGAGCTTGAGCACTGCCTGTTCCAATTGCTGCGCTTGTCCCACCACATCAGCAACCAAACCGAGCATGTCTAGGCGTTGGGCCTCCTGCATCGCCTTTTCCAGGTCGATGGATTCATGTTGCAGGGCCCGCACCGCCAAGCCAGCTTCTGCCGCTTTGGTGAGCCAGCGGGCGGTGAGGGTTACGTCTTTAATCCTTTCAATCTCTGGCTCCTCTTTCAATACCCGGCGCAGATCTTCCTGTTGCGCTTCTGGAAGCCGCGCTAATTCCCGCACCAGCGGTGCCACCACCTTGGGCGGCAGGAGGTTCTGCTGAGTGCGCTCTCGGATCACCTGGGGCAGCAGTTCACTGGTGGCGGAGGTGTATTCATCACTGAGGCGACGCACCTGGGTGCGGGTGATCTGTTGGCCTTCATTGGCAGCTTCACTAATTAATTGCTGCACTTCAGGATCTGCCTGGGCTGTTTCTAAAAAAGCGCGCTTAGAAAAATTATTAACGCTGGTTTCCTGCAACAGGCCACCGCCCACGAGGCTGTCGGCTGATTCAGAAAGCTGAATTAAGCCATAGGCCCTGGTTTTACTGATTTCCCGTTCGCGCAACCACTGCAAAAAGCCAGCACCCCTGCCTTCGCCACCGCGCTTTTCACGGTCGCGCACGGAGCCAAGAATGCGACCACGCCAAATTTCGGTTTGAAGGTCGAAACGATCACAAAGCTCCCATGCCTGCTCGAGGCGAGCATGGAATTCCATGCTGCTGAGATCATCCCTACCAGGATCAGGCAGGTCTAGGTGGAGCACCGGTGGTTCCAGGGAGGGAGCAGCTACCAAAACAAATTGCACAAAGGCCGCGACGAATCATGACGGGAGATCGGCATTGGGGCTTGGGTTAGGTAATTTCAGGCAGACAGATCTAACCCTGGCCCTGCGATGGCAATTTCCCGCGGCGACAAGGTGCGCATCAAGCGTCCTGAGTCCTATTGGTTCAACGAAGTGGGAACCGTGGCTTCTATCGACACCTCAGGCATCCGCTACCCAGTGGTGGTGCGCTTTGAAAAGGTGAACTACAACGGTTTTTCCGGCGTTGATGGCGGCATCAACACCAACAACTTTTCGGAAGCTGAACTCGATCCCGCCTGAAGTGGGTGCCTGAACTTCCAGAGGTTGAAACCGTCCGCCGCGGCCTTGAGCAGCAGGCGGATGGTTTTGTGGTAGACGAGGTTTGCGTATTACGCAGCCGTGCCGTAGCGGCCCCTAAGGGGGATCCGGATGGTTTTGCAGCAGGCCTAGCCGGATGCTGCATCAGCGCCTGGCGGCGGCGCGGTAAGTATTTGATCGCATCCTTGAGCCGAGGCAGCGAGCCCGCCGGTGAACTGGGGGCCCACCTGCGTATGACGGGCCAATTCCAGTGGTTTAAACAAGCTGAAAAGCCCGCCTGCGCCCACACAAGGGTGCAGTTTTTGGGACGCCACGGCCCCCAGGCAGAAGCGAGGGAGTTGCGTTTTGTTGATCTGCGCGCCTTTGGCGAACTCTGGTTTGTGCCCATGGGCTGTGCCACTGAGCAAATAATCACTGGCCTGCAACGGTTAGGGCCGGAACCCTTTAGCACTGCCTTCAATGCCAACTACCTGAGGCAGCGCCTGAAAGGCTCAAGCAGACCAATCAAAAATGCCCTGCTTGATCAATCCCTAGTGGCGGGGGTGGGCAATATTTATGCGGATGAAAGCCTGTTTCTCTCCGGCATTCAGCCCCACAACGCCAGTGGCAAGCTTTCTTTGCTTCAACTTGAAAAATTACATAGCTGCTTGGTGGAGGTGTTGCAGGCCAGCATTGGCGCCGGTGGCACCACCTTTAGCGACTTCCGTGATCTAAAGGGCAATAACGGTAACTATGGAGGTGTGGCTTGGGTTTATCGCCGCGGTGGTGAACCATGCCGTAAATGCGGCAGCATCCTGCGGCGAGAGAAACTAGGTGGCAGAAGCAGTCACTGGTGCCCTACGTGTCAATGCTGAATCCCAAAGCAGCCCTCATTGAAGTGATGGCTGCCGTGCAGCAAAGGGGCTGGTGCGATGGCACCGGCGGTAATTTCAGTTGTGTTTTGCAGCGCGATCCATTGCAACTATGGATGGCACCCAGTGGCGTGGATAAGGGGCAGCTCCAAGAGAGCGAACTGATCTTGGTGAATGGAGCGGGAACGGTGCTTGAGGGCAGTGGCAAAGCCAGCGCCGAAACCCTGATGCACCTTGCAATTGTTCAATATTGCAACGCAGGTGCTGTGCTGCATAGCCATTCCCAAGCTGGCACCCTGTTATCGCAATGGGCGTTATCAAAAGGGGGGCTGGAATTAAGCAATCTAGAAATGCTTAAGGGCCTTGAAGGGATCAAAAGCCACGCCACAAGTGTGCTGCTGCCAGTGCTTGCAAATAATCAAAATCTTGCCGAATTAAGCGCAGCGGCTGCACCGCTATTGCCAGGGGCTCCAAAGGGAATTTTGATCGCTGGCCATGGCTTATATGCCTGGGGTGAAAATTTATTTCAGGCAAAACGCCATCTTGAAATTATCGAATTCCTATTGGAGCAAAAGTGGCGACAATTAATACTTGAAGGCTTAGGAATAAAGCCATGATCAAGTTCAATGGCTTAAAAGGTGTGGTGCTCGACATAGAGGGCACCACCTGCCCGATTGATTTTGTTGCCAATGAACTTTTCCCCTATGCCCACCAGGCCTTACCAAAATTTGTAGCTGAACATAGCCAGGATGAACAACTAAAGGAGTTATGGGATGAGGTAAAGCAAGCGATGCAAATTGAGCCAACAAAGGGGGCACCTAAAGAAATAGCTAGCTACCTGCAATGGCTGATTAAACAAGATCGCAAATTCAGCCCTTTAAAGGAACTACAAGGCATAATCTGGCAAGAGGGCTATGGCGCCGGCAAGCTAAAAGCACCCCTCTTTGATGATGTTGGCAAGGCATTAAACAACTGGCATCAAATGGGTTTAAAACTAGCTGTTTATTCCTCAGGCTCAGTGGCAGCACAAAAATTGCTCTATAGCAATAGCTCAGCGGGCGATCTAAGCAAACTATTTAGCAACTGGTTTGATACCCGTTTGGGCTCCAAACTAGATCAGCTCAGCTATTCACAGCTGGCGAAAACCATGGCGATCCCAGCTGATGCTTTGCTATTCATTAGTGATGCACCAGAAGAATTAAATGCTGCAAAAAAAGCTGGCTACCAAACCTGTGGCAGCCAGCGCGCTGGAAACAAATTTATAATTGACAATAACTTGTTTAACGTGGTTACAAGTTTCAGCAGTTTGGAACTTGAACTAGGGAACCAAAAATAACCAACTAACTAACTAACTAAAATCAAAAGAGGCCCAAAGTGAGAGACTTATCGATTGGCAAACAGGCTCCAATACCCAAGTAAATCGTAAAGAAGGTGCCGAATAAAAAGGCAGCCATTGCCACAGGGCGGCGGAATGGATTCTGGAATTTATTGAAACTTTCGATGAAAGGAATCAACATCAAACCCAGGGGGATCATGGTTTGCAAGGCAATGCCAAGCAATTTATTTGGCACCACCCGCAGGATCTGGAAAACCGGATACAAATACCACTCAGGCAGAATTTCAAGGGGGGTGGCAAATGGATCAGCCTTATCACCAAGCATTGCTGGATCCAGCACTGCAAGGGCAACGATGCAAGCGATCGTGCCAAGGATTACAACTGGGAAGATATAGAGCAGATCGTTTGGCCAAGCTGGCTCACCGTAATAGTTATGGCCCATGCCCTTGGCGAGCTTTGCCCGGAGCTTGGGGTCGGTGAGATCGGGGGCCTTTAGAACATGCATGGTGGGTAGGAGTGATGGAACTAAGAGGTTAATTAACTATAGATAAACCCAAACCAAAATCAAATACTTAAAGGGGACCTGAAATACCTTGCTTACGGATCATCAGGAAGTGGGCAAGCATAAATACTGCAAGCAACCAAGGCAACACGAAGGTGTGCAAGCTGTAGAAACGGGTGAGGGTTGATTGACCAACACTTTCGCCGCCCCGCAGCAGTTCCACCATGAAATCACCAACAACTGGCACGGCAGCAGGAACACCACTAACGATTTTCACAGCCCAGTAGCCCACTTGATCCCAAGGCAGGGAATAGCCGGTAACACCAAATGAAACGGTAATAACAGCCATGGTTACGCCAGTAACCCAGGTGAGTTCCCTAGGACGCTTAAAACCACCGGTTAAATAAACCCTAAATACGTGGAGGATCAGCATCAGCACCATCATGCTGGCGCTCCAGCGGTGCACGGAACGGATCAACCAACCGAAACTCACGTCGGTCATTAGGTATTGAACGGAGGTATAGGCCTCAACAACCGTTGGCTTGTAGTAAAAGGTCATGGCAAATCCAGTGGCGAACTGGATCAGGAAGCAAACCAGGGTTATGCCGCCAAGGCAGTAAAAAATGTTTACGTGGGGCGGCACATATTTAGATGAAATGTCGTCAACGATGTCCTGGATCTCCAGGCGTTCGTTGAACCAGTCGTAGACGGGGGAAGGATTCGCCATGCAACGAAGGAGAGTTTGCCCACAGTTGGGTGTGAGTGAGAGTCTATAGACCGCCTTGATACCGCTGTGACCCTGTTAACCCTGGTGCGGGGTGTGCTCTGCCTATTGCTCAGCTTTAGCTGCTGGAGCTTTGCAGCCCAGCCCAGCCAAGCCCTTAGCGATGAACAGGCCCTAGTGGTTGATGTGTGGCGCCTAGTTAATGAGGCCTATGTAGACCCCAGCTTTACAGGGGTGCCCTGGCGCAAGTTGCGCCAAAAAGCGTTGGAAAAATCAATCCAAACCCCCAGCGATGCCTACAGCGCCATCGACGCCATGCTGGCCCCCCTGCAAGACCCTTACACCCGGCTGCTAAGGCCGGAGGCCTATAGCCAGCTGGAAGCAGCCACAAAAGGCAGTGTTAGCGGCGTGGGTTTACAACTTGGCCTGCAGCCCGAGAGCGGCCAGGTGGTGGTAATAGCGCCTGTGGAGGATTCCCCCGCCGCTGAAGCAGGCCTTAGCGACGGCACCCTATTGGTAACAATTAATGGGCAAGCCACTGGGGAACTGGGCCTGGAAGGCAGTGCCGCCCTGCTGCGGGGTAGCCCAGGCAGCAGTGTTCACCTGGAGGTGATCAGCCCTAAGGGTGAAAATCGCAGCCTTGATCTGGAGCGGCGACCGGTGGATCTGAGGCCGGTGCGCAGCAGAAGGCTTAGGGCTGGCGAACACACCTTTGGTTATTTGCGCATTAGTCAATTCAGCGAAACGGTGCCAGAAGCAGTTGCAGAAGCACTTAATGATCTCCAAGCGAAATCAATTGAAGGGCTTGTGCTTGATCTACGCAACAACTCAGGCGGCTTAGTTAGCGCTGGGCTTGCAGTGGCCGACGACCTCTTACCCGGTCAAGTGATTGTTGAAACCCAAGATCGCAACGGCATAAGCGAAAGGCGGCAGGCAAATCCACAAACCATTTACAGCGGGCCGATGGTTACCCTGATCAATGGCGGCACAGCTAGCGCCAGCGAAATCCTCGGCGGTGCCCTACAAGACAATCAACGCTCCGAACTGCTGGGGGCCACCAGCTTTGGCAAAGGGGAAATCCAAACGATGCTGGCCTTGGGCGATGGCAGTGGCCTTGCCGTAACCGTGGCTAGATACCTAACCCCCAATGGCAATCCAATTCAGGGGGTGGGGCTGATGCCTGATCAGCTGCTCAGCGCACCAGAACCCCAAGGCAGCAGCCTCGGCAGTGATGAAGACCAATGGCTGCAGGCGGCCAGCAGCCAACTGCTGCTGCAACTAAGCCAATGAAAAGGCGCACTTATCACGATCCGCTCCACGGCGAAATCGTGCTGGATAGTGCCGATCCGGCCGAAGCGATGGCCATGGCATTAATCGAATCGGCGCCCTTTCAAAGGCTGCGACGCATTCGCCAACTGGGGCCCGCCTATCTCACCTTTCATGGGGCTGAATCAAGCCGTTTCACCCATTCCCTTGGGGTTTTGCAGCTGGCCCGCCGCGCCCTTAAACATCTGGAGCGGCAAACACCATCGCTAGCTCAACAGCGCGGTTTGCTCTACGGAGCAGCCCTGCTTCACGACGTGGGCCACGGCCCCCTGAGCCACAGCGGTGAAGAGATGTTTGGCCTGCACCATGAAACTTGGTCGGCCCGTTTGATCCGCCAGCAAAAAAGCTTGAGGGAGCCCCTTGATGGTTGGTTGCCAGGCAATAGCGAAGCGGTGGCGCAACTGTTGGAGAGGGGAATTGCCCCCAATCCAGCCATCGCTGCACTAGTGAGCAGCCAACTCGATTGCGATCGCCTCGACTACATCCGCCGTGATAGCTACAGCACTGGCACCGCCTACGGACAGCTCGACCTTTCGCGCCTTATCGGCGCTTTAGTGATCGCCCCCGATGGCCAACTTGCAATTCATCCGCGCGGCCGCACTGCAGTTGAACATTATTTAGTTGTGCGTAGTTTGATGTATGGCAGTGTATATAACCACCGCCTCAATATTGCTTGCAACTGGTTGCTGCAGCAAATTATTGTGCAAGCACGGCGGCTAGGACCAAACAAAATCTTTGCTGATTCAGTGATGAATCAATGGCTCTGGCATATCGAAGATCTAGATAGTGATACTTATCTAGCTAATGATGATTTGCGCACTGGCTATCACTTAATTCGCTGGCGGGAAGAGGGGCCAGCACCATTGCGAGAGCTTTGTGAAAGGTTGCTAGAGCGGCGCCTATTAAAGGCCACAGATGTGCGCCAGCTCAATAGTGGTGAAAGGCTAGAAGCCCTTGCCCTAGCTCAGAGGTTAAGCATCAGCGCTGGCCTAGATCCTGAAATCTGCTGTGGGCTTCGGGAAACACGCACCACTGGCTACAAGCCCTATGTGGGTGGCTTACGGCTCTGGAATGGCGAACAACTCCAGGCCCTAGAACAGGTGTCGCCCCTAGTGGAAAGCCTCAGCCATCCCCAGGAATTGGCCTGGTTGCTCCATCCCCGAGAAATTAGCCAGGCATTGCGGCTTAGCCTCGCGGCAATAGGCCCTCAGCCTTAAGCACTGCACTCACATCATCAAAATCTTCCCAGCGATGGTGCGCTATCTGGCGCTGCTCCAACCAATGGCATAGGGGTGCGCGGGCAAAAACCAGATCTGCCACCTGGGCCATCCCCAAATCTGTAATCGAATCACCAATAACCACACTGGAACCCTGGCCATAGCGAGCTATCACAGCAGCTTTTGCTACCAATTCATCAGAGCTAAAAAATTCACTATGAAATTGCAAACCATCGAGTGAATTGAAGCTAACTTCGGCTGCCACTAGATGTTTAAAGCGATGGCGATGGGGAGCCATCAGCTTGTTTACCAATGGCACTAACCCAGCCGACACAAGTACAAATGGCAAACCAGCGCTTTCCAATTCAGCCAAAAAAGGTAGAAATCCAGGCCTAGGTTCAAATTGAGCCATATGGCTAACCATTTGCTCAAGATCTGATGGCGCTAAGGCTGCTGCCAACAGCTCCATGCTTTGGCGCAAATTGATCTCAAAATTAAACAGCTGAGCTTTTAGCGGGCCCCACACCTCAGGGGCAACTGCGGCGGCAACGGCATCAAAGGTATCTTCTGTGGTGATAGTGCCATCAAAATCACAAAACACCGTGGCAATCGCAGCAGCCATGGGTAAGCAGCAATATGTTCAGCCCTAGCTTGCAACACCCAGATGGTGGCTCGATTCATAGCTGCGCCCTCCCCTGGTTGGCCCCATCGCCTGGAGATGGGTGAATGGCAAGCGGGCCAGTGCCCGCAAGCAAGCCTTAACCAAGCCCTTGGCATAGACGCCCCCACAGGGCTAGTTGAACTGCACTGCGGCGAATGGCCCCTTGATATTGGGGCCCTAAGGGGAATGCAACAACGGCTCAGCAACCAAGGCCAGCCATTGCAACGGCTCATAACCAATAGCGCCACAACCTTGGTGGCAGCCAAAGCACTGGGGATTAATTGCGAAGTAATGGCGGCGCCGCTTGAAAGCCCTAAGGCGCTGGAGGCTGAACTGTTAGTACATCGCGGCACCCTCAGGGCTGGTGATCACTTGGAAAGTGAAGGCAGTGTGCTGGTGCTGGGGGATGTGAACCCAGGGGCGAGAATCAGCGCAGCTAACCATGTTTTGGTGTGGGGAAGGCTGCGGGGTATCGCCCATGCCGGCTGCTACGGCAACAGCGAGGGTCGCATTATTGCGCTGCAATTAAGGCCCCTGCAATTGCGCATTGCCGATGCGATAGCCCGGGGGCCAGAGGAGTTGCCACCGGATGGCCTATGCGAACAAGCTGAATTAATAAATGGCGAAATTCGGATTAACCCAGCGGCAGCAACTCTGCCAGCGCTCTAATAGGAAAACTAACGCTGGATTAATCCAAAACCGCCAAGCAAACCAGCAATTGCCATGAAATAGAGCGGTGATATGCGCGTAAAAAGCATTAAGCCGCACACCAAAAAGGAAACAATATAGGCAAGCCAATGGTGATCAGCGGTGCGTAAAACGGTAAGGCCCACAGAGAAGAGGATGCCCAAGGTGATTGGTCCCAAACCGCGCTCGAAAGCAATCCGAAAAGGTGAATCCTTAAATTTTCCCCAGCTCAAGGCAGCCGCAACCATCAAGAGGGTGGAAGGCAATAAAACAGCGATTTCAGCCGCCAAACCGGTTAGCACCCCCCATAAAACTCCATGGCGCAAACCAGCACCCAAACCAAGCAAACCCACAATCATTGAACTAGGGCCAGGGGCCGCCTCCGCTAAGGCATAAAGATCAGCAAATTGGTTATTAGTTATCCAATGGTAGGTGTCTACAGATAGATGCTGGTACTCCTGAAGCAAAGTATTACCACCGCCCAAGGAAAAAAGAGACAATCCTAAAAAAGTTTTGATCACCTGCCATAGCGTATCTAAACCAGTCATCAGTTTTCAGCCTGGGATTTGCACGGCTTCGGCCAATACAAAGCCATCGCCATGGGGCCGCCAACCAAAACCACAGGTATCAACTTAAAATTGGCAACCTGCAAAGCAAGAAAGGTAAGAATTGCGATTAAAATCGCCAAAGGATCTCTCCAATATTCATGTAAAATTTTAAAACCCATTGAAAGTGCCATCCCAGCAGCGGCTGCTACCACGCCAGTGAGCACATGATCTACGGCGGGCAGAGCATGGCTGCGAAAATAAACCAAACCCAGCAACATTAAAATACTAAATGGCACTAAAAGCATGCCTGCTATGGCTGCCATCGCTCCAATAAAACCTTTAAAAAGGGTGCCGATATAAACGGCCATATTGATTTGATTAGGGCCGGGAAATAAGCGAGCAACAGTTAAGCCAGTAAGAAAAGCTTCATTGCTCATCCAGCGGCGTTGTTCCACAACTATTCGTTGGCTCCAGGCAGAAAGCCCACCGCCAAAAGCAGATAATGCCACCTGAAGCATGCCAAAAAACAAAGCCTTGGGGCTTGGGCTAGGAGCAGGCATTAATCGTGAATGAAGTTTGGATCTGGCGGCAATTCACCATGGTTGTGCATGCTGGGATCAAGGGGATCTGGAGCACTGTATTTACTCGCCTGCTTCCAATCAAAGCTAAAGCATTCAACACAACGGGCTAACACCTCTGGCGCATCTGTTTCAATACCTAATTCACGGCGGATATCAAAGGCGCTGCGATCAATATTCATCGAGCCGATCAAGGCCTTTAATTGATCAATTATAATCAGCTTTGCATGGAGTTTTAAATGTTTCTGGCGCCTCACTTTTACCCCAGCGCTTTCCAATAGCCTTAGGCTAGAAAAAGTATCAAAAATATCCCAATCAGAGATACCATGCTTACCGCCACATAATATTCTCACCTTCACCCCCCTGTTACTTGCTGCCACAAGCCGCTCCAAAATAACTGAATCAACAAATTTTGGATGTTGCACCCAAATGCGTTGCTGAGCCGAATCAATAAGCCTTGCCATTTGACCGCGGCTATGGAAACTGCTCCAAACCAAGCCCACGTTCAAATCAGGCGCGAAGAAAGCTCGCTGCCAATCGGCTTCAAAACCAGCAATAACTTGATCTATGGCAGCTTGCGCATAGGTTATTATTCCATAATCACGGGTTTCAGTAAAATATTTATCCGAAAGGTTAAATGTAGAAATTAGCGCCGCAGAATTATCAACAACAATTGATTTTTCATGGGTTACGGCAAAGGCATCACTGCTCCAGGCAACTTCAATGCCCCATGCCTGAAGCCTTTCAAAGGCCGAATCATTCCAGCGATCACCGCCAGAGGTGTGCGGATTCAGCATTACCCGCACCTTTACGCCGCGGGCATGGGCCTCTTGCAGTGAAAGTTCAATCGCCTCAGATTCCAGCTTGAACTGCTTAAGCCGCAACTCATGGCTGGCGCCAGCGATGAATTCCTGCAGGGCTGCAACCCCATCCTCAGGCATAACCAGGAGGGTTTGATGGTGTTTGAGGCTTGTGATTCCACTCACCATTGGCCAACCGTTCCACCTACTGCACCAAGCTTGTACCAAATAAAAGGCTTTGGCAGTATTTTGGTCAAATCTGTTTCACTGGCCATTAAATGGCTGGTGCCCAATAAGTGACAGCCCCTTCCCAACACACAATCCTGATCTGTTCTGGCAAAGGGGGAGTTGGCAAAACAACCCTCACCGCAAATCTGGGAATTGCCCTTGCCTCCCAGGGGGTGCGCACGGCAGTTCTCGATGCTGATTTTGGCCTGCGCAACCTGGATCTATTACTTGGGCTTGAAAACAGGATAGTTTTTACAGCCCAAGAGGTGCTCGCTGGTAGCTGCCGGCTTGAGCAAGCAATGGTTAAACATAAACAGGAACCAAATTTATCGCTATTGCCAGCTGGAAATCCACGCATGCTGGATTGGCTAAAACCAGAGGACATGCAAAAAATAGTTGAGATGATAAAACCACATTTTGATGTGATTTTAATTGATGCCCCTGCGGGCATTGAAGATGGCTTTAAAAATGCCGCCGCCGCAGCAGAGGAAGCAATAATCGTTACCACACCAGAAGTTTCAGCTGTTCGTGATGCAGATCGGGTAATTGGTTTACTCAATACCCGCGGCATTAATCCAATTCAATTAGTATTAAATAGAGTGAGGCCAAAGATGATGGCAAATCAGGAGATGCTGGGGATTTCAGATGTTACGGATATTTTGGCTTTACCTTTAATTGGATTGGTATTAGAAGATGAACAGGTGATTGTTAGCACTAACCGAGGCGAACCACTCACCTTAGGTAATGGCAAATCACCGGCTGCAATTGCCTATCGCAATGTAGCCAAAAGGTTAATGGGAGAGCAAATTCCCCTGCCAGATCCAAACCAGTTACATAAGGGCCTGCGGGCAAAAGTAAGGCAATTAATGCAAACCAAAATCTTCTGAAGCCATGACATTACTCGACCTAATCGATAAGCTTCTGGGCCGCCAACAGGCCAGTGCCACCAC
Organism: Synechococcus lacustris Maggiore-St4-Slac; assembly: GCF_024345595.1. Lineage (NCBI taxonomy): Bacteria > Bacillati > Cyanobacteriota > Cyanophyceae > Synechococcales > Synechococcaceae > Synechococcus > Synechococcus lacustris. The sequence goes on from NZ_JAGQBK010000002.1 coordinate 87,806, forward strand.
AGCAAAACATCGCCTGCAATTGGTTTTAGCCCATGATCGCAGCGATTTAAATCCCGAGCTGCTGCAAAGAATGCGAAAGGAAATCCTTGAAGTAGTAAGTAAATATGTGGAGCTAGATCTCGACGGCGGCGACGTTACCCTTGAAACGGAAGATCGCAGCACTGCGCTTGTTGCCAACCTACCCATCCGCAGGGTAAAGGAAGCCGCACTGCAGAGCCTCAACCTTAATGGGCCAGCTTTAGAAGCTAAGCCTCAAAGTGATGCTATAGAATGAGCTGATTGCCGGCTTAGCTCAGCGGTAGAGCAGCGCTTTTGTAAAGCGAAGGTCATCGGTTCAAATCCGTTAGCCGGCTTAAAAGAAAACAACTAAATATATGGAGCTCGCACCTTAAATTCAACTGCGGCGGCTATGATATCTGCCAAGAACTAATGCGATCAATATAGCAACATATAATTGACCACCCAATGTGATCAACAAAGCTCCGATCTGAGCCAACGGATAGTCTTGATTAACAACAGAACTTCCTAAAGTTGTGAGGTACCCAAAAGCAGCAATATTTAAAATAGCTGTAGGATTTTGAGGCAGAGGAACGAAAGCAACGGGTTGAAAATAAAAAATAGTATTAAGTAAAACGCCTCCAACAAAGCCAAGCATAAGGTATCCGGCACCAGCACCCATAACCACAGACGTGGTTGCAAAAGGCTCACGAATCAAAGACTTAATTAATCTAATTAATAACAGTCCAAAGAAAAAGAACCAAAGCGTGAAACGAAGAAGGCTAAGGGCCGGCTGATTAAGAGCAAAAAAACCGTCCACATACGAAACGGTATAACTCAAATCCAAGATAAACCATATTAATTCCACAACAAAAGCAGAGGCCCCCAGAAAATACATGAAAAGCCGTCCTTTTCTAAGGTTTGAAACTTTACCCAAAAAGAAAAGAACATATAATTCTAAACCCAATGCCGAAGCACTTAAAACAAGTGGATAACTAAAGCCAAGGGGAATGATGCATATAATTAAAACCTTTAAGAATAGAAGATAGCGATAGGCCACATGGCGCTTGCGGATTCGATTGATATCCCAAAAATGCCGATCCATACAGCACTAACACAATGTATATATTATAGTAAACATGTAAAGGCGGTATGGCTAAAAATGACTGAAAAACTAATCCTAATAAGCTCCGATGAGCCAAGCCAGGCCTCGCTGCTAAGCGAAGCCTTAACCAAACTGCATAACACAGGTGATCCGATTGATCTCACAGGGGAGGGATTGATCAAAACAAGTAAAAATTTTAATGTAATTGATCAGCTGGATGCCCTCTGGCCTCAACTGCAAGAAAAAATATATCCATGGCTTAATCTTCTTAAATTAGACCATCAAATAATTAAACAGCCACCCCTGCTTCCAGGGCTTGAGGACTGCCTTAAGGCACTCTATTTAATAAATGAATTAGAGGAGAATCCAAACCACACAATGATATGCATTCTGCCGCCACCCGCACAGGCACAAAGGTTCCTGCTCGGTATTATCAACGCACCGGATATAATTGGGCAGTTATATATACCATTAATCGCAAGAATTAGTGAGCTAAAAGACAAGCTCAGCAGCTTTGAAGCATTATTAAATCTGAAAATACCAAGGAATATTAGCGAGCCATTAACTGAAAATCTACGCAAAAAAATAACTACACTTGCCGGCATGCTGCAATGCAACAACAGTTGCGAATGTTACCTGGCAATACAAAATAACACTCTTATGAATGAACGCATATCGGGATTTTATTTTTGTGGCATTCAAGTAAGCAAGATATGGATAAATAGTCACATTCCAGTAGAGGGAATAGATATTCTCAAGCAAAAACTTGCGCCAAGCAATATTCTTGCAACAAGTTGTGCCGATGATTTCATGGAATGCGCCAGGGAATGGTTGGAAGTAAAGCCACAAAAAGAAGCCAACATTTTATCATCTATTGATGCTAATGGCATCCATATGATTAGCTTTTTAATGCCCCTAATAAACAAAAGTACACTGCAAGTGCAAAGGAGCGGAAGCTCACTGCTGGTGCGTTCTGGCTATCTAAAACGCAGCTACGCATTAGCAGATAACCTGCTTAGTTTAGAGAGTTGTGGTGCACGCCTGGAAGATCGACGCTTAGAAGTACGCTTTCGCTGAGTCCACCAACCATGCAAATGGTTATTTTTCATATGATTGTAATTAGACAAATTGTTGAGCTCAACAAGCAACATGGGAATATCTGCAAGCAAAACTGCCAAGATAGGATCAAGCAATAACAATAAACTAAGCAATAATGCTGCAGAGTGGGGAAACAATATCAAATAGAAATTAACCCGATTAGCCGCGGCCACATCTGTAGCTAATTCGGTGCAATCTACCAAACGGTCTAAACGCTTTGCCGGCAAAACAATATCAGCCATCTCAATAGGCAAGGAGAAGCTACCATCGCTTACTGCTAAGGCAATATCAGCTGCTGCAAATGCTCCACTATCAATAAGTGCAGAGCCCAGATAAGCAACAGGACCAGATTTACGATCAAATGATCTAATTAACTCCATGCGGCCAATAAGATCAATCGAAGGGTGAATATTTTCTGATGGCAGTTGAAGCTGCCTTGCAATTCCATCTAAAATATCTCCATGCCATGTGCTAACTAAATGCAAAATCCATCCATTGCGCTTTAATCTACGCAAGGAGCGCAAAACCTTCTGATCTAACTTGTCTTCGAATAGCAAACCACCAACTACATTTCCATCTACCACCACAAACAACCAATGGCGACCTGCTTGCTGAGGCATAGAGTTAGGCCTTGGTATCCCTAGATGATGTAATAAAAAACCTCCTCCTAAATACATATTCAATCCAGACACAACACCATTAAGCCCGCAACCTACCACAGCCTTAAAAGATTCCACATGCCTAGGCTCAAGATCATTCTCTTTCAATAGTAGTTGCAGTGGGAACAAAGGAATAGATTCTGGGCTACTAAAAATACGAAAACCGGCTACAATTTCAATTAAGCTATTAACTGAATACTCAGAATCTAGGCTATGCATCTCTAAAATTGAACGATTGATTCCAAAACAAATTGATCCTTCTGAAACAACAAGAACCCTACAATTAGCCAAACGATCAAGCACATTTCCCCTGCGTAATGAAACTCCCCATTCAGCCATAAGCTGCCTCACGCCTCGATAGGCAATGGAAGCACTTAATTGCCAGTCATTCATTGGATCGAATTGCATCAAACCAGCCGCCGCATGACTACGGCCAAGCCCTAGGGCAATAAGACCACTGCCTAACACAAAAGGTAAAAGTTTCTTATGTAAGCTTTTAGCCTTCTCGATGCCCAAAGGTGCAGGGTGGTGCTGTGCAAGATTAAAAAGCTGATGATAAATAGGTTGATCAGTGAGGCTTTGAGTGAGCTTAAACACAAGTTCACCATCAACTATCTGAACACCTAATGGAAGTGGTTGAAATCCTTGCACAGGAATCAGGGCTGAATCACCATCCAACAAACTTTTACAAACCAATCCAGAACCCGACACAACGTAACCATTCAGCGGCACAACTGTTCCACTCTTAATCAAAAGCCTGTCGCCAATTCTTAACTCATCCAGTCGTTTGCTGCCAGCCTGAGGAGCAGCTAATGGGAAAAGGGCTTCCCGTTGCCACGATTCCATGGCTGCGCACAACTCTTCTCCATAATTAGAGCTGCTACTAATTCTTCCTTGAATTGCCTTATTCCCATTATCTAGAGCGATTTCTGTGGCAAACCCGCTAATTTCGCCACGTGCTATTAAGCTAACTAACCACACCAAATCCAAAGATTCCGTTGGTAATTTACCGCGGTTAAGATCGGTCTTGATATTAACCAGAAGCGGCAATAATAAAGGGGGAAGAAATAGTATTCCGATCGGAAATAGCCACGCCTCCAACAGCAAAGATTGGCCAATTAGAAGCAATACAGCAAGGAGCAACCTGATGAAAGGACCACGATCAGCGGCAAGCTCAGTAAATGAATTAGAGGATTCATTACGGCGCTTTGAGTGGGCAAGATTAATTAATTTTTGCACCTCGTTGTAGCGCCAACAAGCACCTTCTACGTGCACTAAAACTATTGATTGTGCGTTAACATTTACATGCAAATAATCCAATTTAGGAAGATCAGCAGCCGCCAATTGCAAATCCACATAATTATTAGATTTGGCTGATAAGTCGTTAATGCATATCCGCAACCTTCCTGGAATTGCAGAACGAACAATCCAGTTTGAACCGGTGGGAGAATCAAATCTATCGCCCACTTGTAAAACAGGATTCATGGGCGTTTAGGGCGCAGAGCCAGCGCTATGAGAAAAAAAGGAGTACCCGGCAACACAGGCAAAGCCCAACCAAGTATGGCTAAAATCATTAATGTGTGTATAATTCGATCACGCCAACTAGGAACATGATCCACTGGATTATTAATTAACTTTCCTATATCAGAAACTAAATTTGGGTCTAAAGGATAAGTTCCATTGCCAATTATAATTCCTTGTCCTAGGCCCCATAGCCGTAATGGCAAATCTGGATATGCACTTGATAGTTCCGTTTGAATGCCAAATGCATGATGCATTTGCAGTGCTGGCTTAAACCTTAAGCGAAGCCGATAGGGAAGGCTATGGGCTACTTCAATGCAAATCATTGCAAATTATTCGCTGTAGATTGGCTAGTAAAAACATTTGAATCAGTTTGGTATAACCACAATAGATTCTCTGGGTCTATGGAGGCACTCCAACTAGAAAAATCAGGCTTACGTCTCCTTGCTACTAATTTTTGGGAAGATACTCCCAGCCTTGAAGACAATTGCTTAAGATCAAGTTTTTGAGAATTCAATTGAGCGGGAACAGATTTTTGAACAATTTCCTTATTCTGTGGCACATACGCCTTGGAAGAAGCGGTAAAGCGCAAAGGGCGAAGGGCATTAAGGGCAGCGAATATACAACTGCCATTATTAATAAAAATTGCAAGCAAAGGAGGAATCGGCAAAAGAACGCCAATCAATAAAGCTGTAAGGTTGGGAACTGCAACAATTGCAATATTTTGCTTCACAACGGAGAAGCTAAATCTCGCCAACTCATAGGCCTCGAGTAATTGAATAATATTCCCACCAGAAAGCACAATTTCAGCAGTTTCTTTAGCTATATCACTACCATGATGAAAGGAAACTGCTACATCTGCGTAAGCAAGAGCTGCTGAATCATTCAAACCATCTCCAACAAAGGCAACTCGATGCCCCTCAGCCTTTAAGCGACGCACAACATCTGCTTTTACATCTGGAAGCGCTTCCGAATGTATTTGCGCGCGGCTCAGTCCCAATTGCATACCAACTTGCAGTGCAACTGCCTCAGCATCACCTGTTAATAAGTGGCTTTGTATACCCCTTGCCAGCAAAGATTCAACTAATTGCAGGGAATCGGGTCGTAAGGAATCAGCAACATAAATAACTCCGGCCAAGCGACCGTCTACGGCAACAATAATCTGGCTTGCCACACGAAGATGGGATTCAGTATTGAAAGGTGGCGGATCTATCCCCTCATCCCTCAATAAACGACGGTTACCAACTAATAAACTTCGACCAGCTTGAATTGCACATACACCACGGCCAATTTCACAGCGCCACTGATCTATTGGAAGCAGGCTTAATTGATGTTCTTGGGCAGCATTAGTAATAGCAAGAGCGATTGGATGGTTTAAACCCTGCTCAGCGCTTGCTGCCAATTGCAATAAATCAGATTCACTGAAAAGATTGTCAAGAACTTCTATGTGAAGCAATTCAGGTTCACCTGTTGTTAATGTACCAGTTTTATCGAAAACAACCACATCTACATCTGCTAAAGCCTCCAGTGCTCTGCCACTGCGGATCAAAATTCCTTGAGAAGCAGCACGATTTAAGGAAGCTAAGATGGAGGTTGGAACAGAAACTCTTAGTCCCGTTCCTAAATCAAGCATCAACAAAGACGCCGCTTGGGAAATACTGCCAAATAAACCAAAGCTAAGTGCCGACAGCGCGAGAGTTGGTAACACAAACTGATCTGCAACCTTGGCTGCATAATTTCCTACACGGCTATCGCACACCGGCGCATCTTGAAGCAACTGGGCGATTTGACCTGCTTTAGTGTGATCGCCAACAGCTATTGTTGAAACTTCAATAGACCCTTCTAGAAGCATTGATGAAGCTAATACCTCATCACCAGGTTCAACATATCTAGGAACAGATTCACCCGTTAAGCTACGCACATCCAAACTTGATTGACCAATTAAAACAGTGCCATCAATAGGAACTTGATCCCCAGCAAATAGAAGCACAATGTCACCAACTATTACATCAGCTAAACGAACACTAAGGATTTGCACCCCGCGGCGCACTTTAACTTCACGATTTAAATCAGCCTTCAAAGATCGGCTAGATGAGTATGCAACCCTCGCTGTGGCATCCCTTATAGATTCACCACCTTCGATCATTGATAACATTAAGGCAGGACCAAACAGGAAGCCTTCAAAGCTGTGAAGAACTACTGCTAAGGCGTCTAACACGTCTACGTTTAGTCTTTTTCGATCCCACAAGCTAATGCGAGCTCGATCAAAACATCTGCCACCCGCCAAAAGAACAATCAATAATAATGGAAAAAATGGGAGCTCAAATGGAATGGAAAAAGTTGTTAAGGCTAAGGCAAATAATGGCAGCCTTAATCTGGGCGGCAAAAGATCTAAGCGAGCGCTGGCGAGGGCTGCGGTTATTTCAGCTTGGGTCCCATCGGCAACCAGGGGTGTAAGTTCAAGATCATCTTGATCAATATTATAAAAAGCAGATTTAGATTTAACTCTATCTGCATGAATCTTACTGAGTGCAATATTTTGAACTTTCAACCAAGAAAAGCAATCAACACCAGCATCTAAACTAACAACTAATGAAGCTGCTGGCCTGTTTAAACGATAGCTTTCAACCGATTGCCATTGCTCATAGAGCATTGGCAGCAAATTGATAAAATCCCTATTAATTGAAAATCGACAACGACGATCAACCCTATGGTGTAATACCAAAGGATTCTGGATGATAGATTTCATTTAAATTGCCAAGTGGTTATAAAAAGATCAACCTTCAACTGTAACTTCAGTAACTTTTTCAACCGCAGAACCATTACTTGTATTGGAACGCTCTTGCGCTAAATCGGCTTTTGCTTCCGCAACTAAGTCGCCAAAGCTTTCACCAAGTTCAGAAACATTATGAACAACAGCAGATGTTGCTTCTGAAACCTTATCTACAACAATCACTCCAACCTTCAAACCACGCTTGGTTAAGTCGCGACCCGTTTCGGCCATGTTTAGCGAAAGCTTGCTGCCTCCAGTAACTGCCGATACAGCAGGAGCTAAGGCCATCAAACCAGCCCCAATTCCGAAAGCTACTAAAACCTCGAGTTCGAACATCGGAATGTCGGCGAATTGTTGATATTATAATGGTACAGCTACTTAAATTTTGGTTAAGCTGTCTCCGTGCTTACACGAGATCCTAATGAGCCTATGGGTATATTTGCGCTTCAGCATATCCTGCCAAAGCGAATACGCCTAAAGCTCATATACGGCAGTCACAAAAAAGTGATTGAGGTTGCAAGCAGCCTTGGGGGCCGTTGGCATGGTGCAAGCCGTTCATTAATTGTTTTAAATCCGCCTACGCTCAGCCAAGTAGCTGCAAATTTGTACGACCAGGGTTGGTGGCTGCAAGCCCCCCATCCGTTACTAGCAACAAACCTAAAAACAAACCCCTGGGAACAAATCGGTTTGGAAATAGGAGCAAGTTTAATTGGCGCTTCAGTGGGCGGAGCACTGGGCCAAAGCTTTGGATTTTTTATTGCTGGCCCCCCTGGGGCAGCCACAGGCTCATTTCTTGGTTTAGTGATTGGGGCCGTTGCCGCCACAGAAAGCCTTGATAATTTCCAACGAAAAAGTGATCTAAATACCGAACTCAATAGCGCTAAAACCCGAGTGAGCTCAAGGCTGGCCAGCCGCCTTGGCGAAGAGGCCGGAGCAATGGCAGGCTTAAGAATTGGGGGGTTACTTGCAGGCCCCTTAGGTGCAAGCGCCGGAGCATTAATTGGCACATTGCTTTTGGGCCAAATTGGAGAAGATGCCGCCCTCCATCGCAGCGAGCAGTGGCGAACTCCATTGCAATGGTTAACTCAAACTGGCAGAAGCGCCGCAGGAGAAGCTGCAAGCCAAAATCTCTTTGGGCTTTTAGGGGGCGCCATACTGCAAAACCCAGGCAGGAAAGCAGGCGAAAAACTTGGCTTATACCTTGGCCGCCGTATCAATTGGCAAAACCTCAAGCCTTTAATAAATTAAGAATTTATCATTAAATTAGCAACTACAGACAAAATAAGCGTGTAGAACATAAACGAACTAAGGGCCTGAATCATTACTATTTTGCGCATTCGGGAAGACTCTATGTTAACATCACTCATGGCAAATGTTAATGCCACAGCGTTTGCAACATACAGGAAATCAGTAAACACAGGTTCGTTATCTCCCGGGAAAATAAGCTCTTGTGGGCCCTGCTCTTCATCATCCATTTGGCTGATCTGATTGCCCCTGTAAAAGATCTTTGCGTAATATGTTGCAAATGAAAGTTGCAATTGAAGCCAACAAAGCATAACACCAAAAAAATAAAGAAATAGCTGCAGCGACCTCAAATCAGACTTTGCCTGAGATAGATCATGAAATGACAAGCTAAGGAATAGTGCCGCAATTGCGATAGTTATCAAAGATCGTTTCAGCAGCCTTCCCTTGCGCAGGTCTGCAGATAAAAATAAATTCATTGTTTGAGCTGCAGATAGGCGTAAGCCATAGGGCAAAACCAGCAACAGATCAACGATCAATGCAAACATTAATGACCCTAAAACCCAAAAATCTCTCAAAAAAATTGAAAACACTACTCCACCAAGAGCGCCTGCCAGAACAGCTCTTTGCGGACGTCTTGGCTCTAGGAATGGTGAATTCCGATAAATTTCAGACAAGTTATCCATCTATCAATCGTTCCTATCAGATATTGCAACTACTTGCCAGCCAGTTCTATGTCCCGGCTGTTGTTGTTTGCGAAATCTCATTCCATAGCGATCAAAATAAGCACCGTTTGCGTCCTGCTGACGGGCGGCCACCCTGCGCAAACCCAAAAGGGCAGCCAATTCGCCAGATTCCAAACAAATACCTCGATCCGCACATAACAACAGCAGGTCTAGGCGCTCGCGAAGCAATCGCAGTTGGGCAAATTGAGTGGCCTCATTCCAACCAGTGGAACCATCGTTTGCAGTGGGCTCAATTTTAACAACAGTGAGAGCCCCATTAATTTCATCTGGGTTAACAGCTTCCGATATTGGATCAGGCTTGATTCCTATTACCGCATCCCTACTTACATAAGTGCGTAGCCCTTTGTGCACAGTTTCGATCTTATGCTTTCGCAGAAGCAAGAGCAATTCAGACCTTTCCAAGCCAAGCTCCTCCTCCAAGTTACGCAAAGGCACCAAGCTCAAAGAATCAGCCATGGGATTAGGTAAAGGGGAGGTTAATCAAGCGGAATGGTTTCACTACCGCTAAACGGCTTCGTGTTAGTTATAACTCTCCCCAGCCTACGATAAAGTTCATCACGCCATATAAATAATGGTTCAAAGTTAGCTTGATCAGCGATACCCATCACACCGCGGGATGCCAACTGAACACCCGCCACTGCTGGAAAACGCAAAAGATATAGTTGTGCAGCTACGGCGATATCAGCAAGGCTTGGTTCATCGCCTAGCAAGTAGGGCTGGGCATTCAAAATCACCATCAGTTGCTCAAGGCAAGCAAGCAATCCCTGGCGTTCGGGTTGCAACAACAAACCCACGCCATTCATCCAATTTGAAGGCACCAAGCCAACAAGATTTTTAAGCGCATCAGGGGTTTTTTCTGGAAGCAGGGCACTACGCAGGGCAGGATCATCCATCGCCCCCTGCACAAGCGCAAACCGAGCGGCGCTGGCCAGGGCTGTGTCGGCCCAATCTTCGAATAGAAGCACCTGTGCCCTTAGCAGTGGCTCTTTGGGTAGGAGAGCTGGTTCTGGCTCAACCGCCTCTAAGTGAAGGGCAATGGCAGTGGAATCAGCGATCCATTCATTGCCGGTTTGTAGAACAGGCACCTGGCGCTGGCCTGTTTGTTGAAAAAGTTCCCATTGACCGATACCAGGCAGCACCTCCACCACGGAATACGAAATCGCTTTGGCCGCCAGCACCAGGCGCACCTTCTCGCAAAAGGAGGAGTGGCGAAACTGATAAAGCTGCATCGGTATTAAACAGAACTGCACCCATGATGCTGGTTCAAAAGGATTAATGGAGCCTGTGGCATAGGGCAGAATGCCGCTATCTGCATAACTGCCATGCTGCGGCCTTGGTTCTTGATTTTTAACGCACCTGCCCTAGTGCTTTTACTGGGTGGGCCGTTTGGCAGCCTTCAACAAAATGCCCTAGCTGCAGAACAAAGTTTTAGGGCTATTGCTGCCTTGCCTGCTGCAAAACCCGCAACGGCTACGAAGTTATCCGATAAAGCCGCAAGGGAAGCAACCGATGCAATTCTCAGCGCCATCCAACAAAGGGATGCAAACAAGCGTTTTAGTCAATTTTCCGATGAACTAAAGCAAACCAGCAGCCCCTCCATGGTTCAATCCACCCTGCAGAGCCTGCCGGAGTTGATTAGCTGGCAAATTACAAAGGTGAACAGCGGCCTGCGCAACAGCACCGTAAGTGCAAACTTAAACACTTCATCAGGCAGCCAAGCCATAACCCTGGTGCTAAACAACAAGGGCTTACTGGTAGCTCAACTATTTGATTCCAAAAACCAAGCAGCCACAAATGTGGCAGAGGGGTTTGTTAAAGCGATCAGCCAAGGTCAATTCATCACAGCGCGCAGTTACCTAAGCCTTGATTTCCAAAAAGAGCTGCCCCCAGCTGCTTTGCAAAGAAAATGGCAGGAGCTGCAAAGGGAAACTGGTAATTTCCAGCGAATCATCAAGGTAACCGAAGCAGAACACACCGCCACCAGCAGATTGGTGCTGGTGGAAACAAGCTTCAACCGCTTGAGCGATAGCCTTTTCGTTATTTTGAATGCCAACAACCAGATCATTGGGGTTGATTTCCCAACCGATGCCCAACCAAAACCAGTGCGCTGATATCAACCACTAAAAAAATTCCAAATAGTGGACACTTGCTAAATAATTGATACGATCATTAGGAGTTCATTTTAATTTCATGCTCACCGGACCCGACCTTCTCGCCAAAGTTAAAGAATTCAGCGATGGCTCTAAATCTGAGCTGGTTAAAGCCTGCGGCTACGTAAGCTCCAAAAAAGACGGTTCCGACCGCCTCAACTTCACCGCCTTTTATGAGGCGCTACTAGAAGCTAAAGGTGTTGAGATCGGTTCTGGTGCCGTTGGCAAAGGTGGCCGCAAACTCAGCTACATCGCAACAGTGCAAGGCAACGGCAACCTCCTAATTGGTAAGGCCTACACCGCCCTACTCAATCTTCAACCCGGCGACGAATTTGAAATCAAATTGGGTCGTAAGCAGATCCGCCTGGTGCCAGTTGGCGGCAGCGATGAAGATGGCGAAGATTGAGGCTAAGGCCTAGCCTGCCTAAATCGTTGTTAGCAAACTCCCCCAATGGGGGAGTTTTTTTTGTTTCTTTTCCAGCTTCAAACCCTTGTCATAGGGGCCATGTTGCGCACAATGCAGCTATTCAGCTCAATTCGCAATGAAAACTTCTCGCTTGAGCCTATGGGTGAGATTATTTCGCTCAGGCAATGCCATTGATCGCCCCCAACGCTACCGCCAACCCAACGATGAATTGATGCGTTTAAACCGCCAATACAACAATGTGGGCACTCGGATCATGGAGGGTCGCCAACAGTTAAGCCGCCGCTCAATAAGCACCGAATTCGCCAGCGAACGCTTTGATGAAGCTGCCTAAAACCAAATGGCAGCAAAACCAAATAAAAGAAAAAGCACACCACTTAGCTGATAAAGGAGTTTGTCGTTTATCCGGCCTTTAATCCAGCCTCCAGCACTAACAGCAATCCAAGTAACAAAAGCATGGCCCCCTAAGGTTCCAGCCAGCAAGGCTTGAAAACCAAAACCTGGGGCAGTGGCTAGCACAATCGTGGCGATTTGGGTGCGATCACCTAGTTCAGCAATAAATACAAGCAAAAACGCCTCCCAGATAACAAGCCAAGGGCTATTTATTTTTTGATTGCTTTCCGCTTTAGCTACAGCCAGAGCTGCTTCATTGGTTTGATCCGCAGCGCCATTGGCGTCGATTAATAATTTCACCCCAAACCCGATAAATAAAACTACGGCAAGCCATTTCAACAACATTTGGGGCAACAGGCCCCTAAAACCAAAACCAAGGGCCAGTGAAATCAGGCTCACCACCACTAGAGCAGAAAAAGCACCGATAAACACCCAGCGGGGCCTGTGGCGAGCCGCCAAGATTAAGGCCATGAAGAAGGTTTTATCCCCCAGTTCGGCAAGGGTGATTGCGGTGAAACTGGAACCGAATGCAGCTAGGGCTGAGTCGGTCAAAAATGCTTGGGCATCTATTTAGATTGGCCTGAATTGATACAGGTGATCGCTAAAAACGATAAAGTATTACGCATTAGTGGTTTTGGCTTGCTCGAAACCACAAGCTCACACCAAAACCATCCTGACTTCCCCAGTTCTCGAGCAGATACGCAAGCGGGATTTTTCTTTGCGGCCCTATCTGCAGCGCAGCAATAAGAGGGCTTTCCTTCAAATTGCCTCAACCCTGCTACCAATTGCAGGTTTATGGCTGCTGCTGCCAAAGGCCTTCGCTATTTCGCCGCTACTGGTGGCACCAATTTTAGTTTTATTAATACTTTTTTCATCCCGTTGTTTTTCATTGATGCACGATTGCGGGCATCAATCCCTATTTCGCGATAACATACTTAATCACATTGTGGGATTTATATTGGGGGTAATAAATGCAATTCCGCAACACCCCTGGTCCCGCGGCCATGCATACCACCACCGCCACAACGGCAATTGGGACCTCTACCGGGGCCCATCTGCCCTAATCACCTCTGCTGAATATGCAAGCTACTCGCCATGGAGAAAGCGCTTCTATCAATTTCTCCGCCATCCATTGATGCTATTTCCGGGTGGATTTTTCTACTTGATCATCAAACCAAGAGCAGCCCTTATTTTAGGTTCATTAGATTTTGCAATTGATTCCCTTCGCCACATAATCAACAACGGTTTTTGCAAATGGCAATTATTAATTAGCAATCACCGCAGCCGCCATTGGTATACAGCTTCTGAATTTTGGCATATTTTAGGAAACAATATTTGCGTTGTTGCCACATGGGTTTTGATGGGAAGCTGGCTGGGGCTTGGCTTGTTTTGGGTTAGCTACAGCATTGTGATGACAACTTCTGCCGCCATTATGATCTGTTTCTTTTTTGTGCAACACAATTTTGAAGGATCCTATGCCCACACCACCAACGATTGGGATTCTTTTAAAGGTGATATAGAAGGCAGCAGCTTCCTTAAAATGAATAGAATTTTCAACTGGTTCTCAGCTGATATTGGCTACCATAATGTTCATCATCTTTGCGAAGGAATACCTAATTACAACCTCCGCGCCTGCCACGAAGCGAATGCTGAATTACTTAAAAATATAAAAGTTTTAAATTTAGTTGATATTCCAAGCTGTTTCAATCTAATTCTCTGGGATCGGGACAAGCAGCAACTTGCAACTATTCCTTAATTACAAATTCCTCAGCAACCAACAGATAAAACCTGCAGCCAACAACCAGCTGGGGCCAGTTTTTCCACCACCATCGGAGTGCTTTGACCTTTAAGCATATTCAAGGCAAAAAGCTCAGCTGCTTGGCGGTTATCAAAACAAGCACTTTTTATTTCATCTGGCACCACCTGCTCCTTAGCCACTAGGGGCCTTACTCGATAGTAGGTTTTGCGGGCAGCTATTTCCATGGCTTTAATCTGAGTCCTGCGGGACCAAGTGAGGCCAAACAGCAGATAGTGTGCAGAATTCAGCAGTTTTTAAAGGCCAATTGGCTTTAGGACTAGGGGGTATTAAGGATTTAGGCCATGTCTAAAGCGCAATTGCAGGCCTTCATCACCAAGGCAAATGCCAATCCAGCCCTCAAAACCCGCCTAGACGGCGCAATCGACCCCAAGGCGGTAGTAGCCCTTGCCCTTGAGGAGGGTCACAGCTTTTCTGAGGCCACCTGGAGCAGGCATCTGAGGGCGTAGATACCACTCTTTCAGGATGGGGATTAAGCCTTGCATCCCGAAAACACAGTTCATAACTACGTTTTAGCTTCAATCCTTCCCCTGTTTCACACCGGTATATAATCATTTGGTTTGAAGCGTTGCGATGCTTGAACTGCTTTATGCAGCCTTTAATACGGCCAGTTTGATCACACTGGCTGTTATTGGCGGTGCAATTGTTTTGTTCATAGGTGGCTGGATAGCGCCAGAAATAACCGGGTTGTTAGCTCTCGCCCTACTAATAGCCACAGGGGTTCTCAAGCCAGGGGAAGCACTTCAAGGCTTCGGCAGCCCAGCCTTGATAACTGTGATGGGTTTATTTGCCATCTCAGCTGGCTTATTTCGCTCCGGTGGGCTTGATCGCCTGAGAGCCTTAATCGGTTCAGATGCAATTCGCAGCCCAAAACGAATGATCACCTTGATGGTGGCAGCCGTGGGGCCAGTGTCAGCTTTTGTTCCTAATACCCCTATTGTTGCCGCCCTTTTGCCGGTAATTGAAGGCTGGTGCCATAGGCGCAAAGTATCACCTTCAAGGGTACTTTTACCGCTCTCATTTGCAACTGTACTTGGCGGCACCATAACACTATTTGGTAGCTCAGTAAATCTATTTGCCAGTGAGGTAAGCGAGAAACTTGGCTATGGGGCCTTTGAATTATTTGGCTTTACTCCGATTGGTATTGCAGTGTGGCTATTAGGGGGGCTAATCATGGTGCTATTGGCCGACCGCTTCCTGCCTGATCGGGGCCAAAATAACGATGATCTAACAGCCCATCTATCAAGTAACGGCTACCTAACCGAAGTTGAAATACCGTCTGGATCTGAACTAATTGGTGTTTCTCTCCATGGCAGCCGGCTCCAACGCCGTTTTGATGCGGATGTATTGGAACTTCACAGGGGCAGCGAACGTTTTCTTCCTCCTCTAGCAGATAGAACCCTTTTGATGGGGGATCGATTATTGCTGCGCTGCACCCGAGCTGATTTACTGCGTCTACAGCAAGATCACACTGTTGTACTCGCACCCACTTCTGAGTTAGCAATTAACAAAAGCGATCAACAAAATAATCAACGGGTAGTGGAGGTGTTATTACCCTCAGGCTCTACATTGGCCGGGGATTGCCTACGTGATCTTCGTTTTAGACAGCGTTACAACGTAACGGTTCTTGCCCTGCGCCGCGGCAATGAAGTGTTGAGGGAAAGATTGGGCAGAGTTATTCTTAAAGATGGTGATGTGCTCTTACTACAGGGCCCCAAAGATGCAATCCGGGGCCTGCAAGCAAATAACGATCTTGTTGTTTTAGAACAGCTTGAAAATGATCTACCCACAGTTAGTAGAAAACGTTTAGCGCTAAGCATCTCCGCTTTAGTTATTTTGCTACCAGCTTTTAATTTAATGCCCTTGGTGGCTTCAGTTTTATTTGGAACTGTTGCTATGGTTGCAAGTGGCTGCCTTAGACCCGGTGAATTACAACGGGCCATTCGCCTCGACGTAATTTTGCTACTGGGCTCTTTAGCAAGTTTTAGTGTGGCCTTAGAAAAAACTGGCCTTGCCGCTGCCACCGCTAAAGCACTATTGGCGGGTTTGCAGAACTGGCCTATTTATTGGGCGCTATTAGCAGTATTTCTATTCACCACATTGCTTACGGAGGTGATGAGTAATGCAGCTACGGTTGCAATGTTGATACCAATCGCAGGCCAATTAGCCCTTGGCCTGGGCGAACCACCAATGGCCTTTATTTATGCAGTTCTATTTGGTGCAAGCCAGAGCTTTTTAAGCCCAGTTGGATACCAAACAAATTTAATGGTATTCGGCCCTGGCCGTTACCAATTCTTGGATATTGCACGCTATGGAATACCTTTAACAGTTGCAATGACCATTGCTGTTCCATTTTTTATTTGCATTTATTTTAAAATTTAGTTCAGCAAAATATCAGATAAAATACATTGATCTACATTCAAGATATTGATCGCGCTGATCCGCAAGTTGCTGCAGCGTCATTGATTCCAAAAAATCCTCCCTTCTGCGATCTAAGTTTGCTTGCAAACCAGCAACTGCCCTATGTTCAGGGGTATTGCTTGTGGGGCTATTAGTGCTAATTGTATCCCCTTCCAAGCAATTAATCACTTCAGCCAAAGCAATCTCAGAGGGTGAACGATTCAACTGATACCCCCCCCTAGGGCCACGGATGCTGCGTAAAATCCCAGCTTTGCGCAGGCTAATCATCATTTGCTCAAGGTAGCGATCAGGAATATTCTGCTGGCTGGCAATCTGGGATACCTGAAGAATTCCAGAGGAGGGGAACACCGCAACTAGTTCCAACAACGCAACTAGACCATATTCAGTTTTAGCATTGAATCCCAAGGCCCTTTGCAGATGCGCATAACTAATGCGCTATTATAACCTAAAATAAAAAATTATTTCCATGCGCCCTTTGAGTAAAAAATTTCAAAACAGCTTCATGAACAGCTTCGAGAAAAGCTTTGAAGTGTTGATATGGCGTTTTCGCTTGGTGAGCATATTGCCAGTTGTGATGAGTTTACTCGGCAGCGTTGGTTGTTTCATTCTTGGTACAGCGGAAGAGCTGAAGGCTTTTTCAGGCATGCTAAAAAGCCTCGACCACAGCAGTTCAACAAAACTGATTGGCACCATGATTGGTGGCATTGATTATTATGTTATTGGTATTGCGCTTCTGATATTTGGCTATGGCATCTATGAGCTTGTAATTTCAGATATCGATCCTCGCGATGAATCAATACCAGAGCGGCGCAGAAACCTATTAAGCATCACTTCTCTCGAAAGCTTAAAACAGAAGCTCAGCAACGTAATAGTTGTGGCCTTGATAGTTTCAGCTTTCAAAACAATGATCAGCTTTAAAATAAATTCAATGCTTGAACTACTGCAATTCTGCGGCGGTGTAACACTATTAGCCGTAAGCGCCTGGCTGATAGGCCGCAGCCACAGTGATTAATCGCTCAACACTTATTAACTTTCATTCTTAGCTAGCAGTAACCAAATAAATAGCAATGGGCCAACCCAGGCCAAAGCACTGAGGCTCAGTAAAGGCTCGAGCACAAGCACAATTGGTTTAATCAGCCAATCAAAAACAGTTAAAATTAAGCCCACTAAAAGCAGCAACCAGCCCATCAGCTCTGCTCCGATCTTCCTATTTCTGCAATATTGATGCGCAAATTGCCCTGGCGCAATATTTGCCAACAACTGCCATTTTCTCCCTGCTGCCAACCCACAACCGTGCTGGCCTTTCCTGAACCGCTCGGCCACGGCAGTGGTGCCAATAAAGCAAGGCTTGGAAAGTTTTTAGCAATCTCCTCTGGGCTTGTGCAGGCCGGCTGCCCCGAGCGATTAACGCTGGTGGTGGCAAGGGGGCCAGTGCAACGCAACAACTGCAACGCCATTGGGCACGCAGGTATGCGAAGCCCAAGGCTGCTTCCACCGGGATTGAGGGCCTCCACCACAGCCCCCTTAGCTGGCAACACCAAGGTGAGCCCACCCGGCCAACCCTGATTTGCCAACTGCTCCCAACCCTGGGGCGGCGGCATACCAAGGGCTGCCAATAATTCATCCCGCCCAGCAGCCATCAAAATCAAAGGCTTATTTGCCGCCCTTTGCTTTATTTGCCACAGCTCAGCTGCCCATGCGGGTGCCATTGCTAAAGCCGGCAGGGTATCGGTGGGAAAAGCAGCGGGGTTGCCTGCCCTTAAAAGCGCACTTAAATCTCCGCAAGCCAATGGGGCCCTTGGCAACTCGGCTGGCGTCATCAACTTCCCCCAGGTGCTCGAGCGATAGCAAATCGCAGTTTTCCCTCTAGATCCATGGCAGCATCCAAATCAATCAATCCGGCTGCTTGAAGTAATCGAGCAACATCGTTTGCTTGATTATGATGATGTTCAATCAATAGCCATCCCCCCGGGGCTAATACATGCGGCGCCATTGAGCAAATAGATCTAATCGCATCCAAACCATCTATCCCACCATCTAAGGCAAGCCGTGGTTCGTTATTAAGTACCAATGGCTCCAAATTATCCACCACTCCACTGGGGATATAAGGGGGGTTGCTTATTAATAATTGCCAGTTGCTTGGCTGCCCAAGCAGGGGTTCTAGCCAATTGCCCTGCAACCAATTAATGGCCTGCTCCACCCCATGGGCGCGGGCATTGGCCTTGGCCAAATTCAAGCTTTGCGCGCTGATGTCGATGGCCCAACCTTGGCTCTGGGGCCAAGCCCGAGCCAAAGCAACGGCTATGCAGCCACTGCCGCAACCCAAATCAAGCCAAGGCTCTAGGCAGCAGCCCTGTTTAATTGCCAAATCAAGGGCTATTTCAACCAATAATTCAGTTTCCTGGCGCGGGATTAAAACAGTTTCATCCACCTGCAACTCCATGTCGCGCCAGGGACAACGGCCCACCAAATACTGCAAAGGCACCTGCTTGTTGATGTGCTCCTCCCATAAACCAGCCAGCAATTGCAATGGTTGAGCAAGCGTTACCGGTTCCTCTGGATAAAGCCAACTGGCCTGCAGCGTTTGCCATGGCACTTTCCCTTCCATTTCCAGCAGCCAATCCAAACCAGCTCTAGAGCCAGGATTTATGCGCAGCTGCTCCCTGCGCCAAGCCCTTAGTTGTTCGCCGCTAATGGTGAGCATTAACAACTAACTAATCAACAAGCCATTCTGTCGTGGGCGCCAACGCAAGCCCGGGGCTGCCTCCACCAGCCCAGCAAGTTCCAGCTGCAATAAGCGTTCAGCCAGCTTTGGCAATGGTTTATCCAGGGTTTGAGCAAGTTGCTCCAAGCTGGCGCCAGCACCTAGGGCCTCCAGCAGGGGATCCATCGAGGTTTCAGTGGTGCGGTCCATTGAACTAGCTAAGGCCAGTGGCCCTTGGCCCAGGCTCGAGAGCAGATCCGCAGGATCGAGCAACGGCGTTGCCCCTTGGCTCAAAAGGGAGTTGCTGCCCTTCGCTGAACTTCGATTGGTGTCTGCAGGCACCACCCAAAGGGGCAACTGTTGGGCCCAGGCCAATCGAGCCCCATGCAGCGCGCCACTGCCATGGGGACATTCCACCACCACCACCGCCTCCGCCAGTGCCACCAACAAGCGGTTGCGGGAGGCGAAATGCCCCTTTGCCACAGCAGCCCCAGGCCGTTGTTCGGTTATCAACAAACCTTGTTTTGCCACCTCAGCCTGCAACTGGCTGTGGTGCCTCGGATAAACCCGATCCAAGCTGGTTGCAAGCACCCCAACTGGCACACCTCCTGCCTCCAGGCAGCCCCGATGGGCGGCCCCATCAATACCTTCAGCAAGGCCACTCAACACCGGCCAACCATTTGCGGCCAAAGCAATGCCAAGCCTCTTGGCCCAATCCAAGCCATGGGGAGATGGCCGCCGGGTGCCGATTACCGCCACCGCTCGCCTGCGCCGCAGCAGGGGCCAAAGGCTGCCCCGGCCCCGCCAATGCAACTCCAAGGGCGGACGCTGCAAACAGCCAAGTGCTTGGGGCATAGCTGGATCGGAGGGCAGCAGCAGGCGGGCCGGACAAACCAAGGGCACTCCCCGATCACCAAGGCGTTTTGCAAGCCGATCCCTGGCGGCAACCAGCTCCGGGCCTACCCCAGGGAGGCCAAGTAATGCTTCAGCTGAAGCATGCCAAGCGGCAGCGAGATCACCAAAATTACGCTCCAAAAGCTTGATGCGCTGCTCGCCAAGCCCCTCCACTTGGGCCCAGGTCCACCACCAACGCCTCCGCAAGGCCAAATCCCGATTCACTAAACCTTGACTCGCCAAACCAGCCCAAAATTCAATACATAAGTACTAGCATACTGGCCGGGTGCTAGCAGCGCCATAGGCTAAAAAAAGCCGCCTTGCCCGCCATGTTCCGCAATTTGTTAATCGCCGATTCCGGCAAGGGCCACGTGGGGGAAATGGTGCGCATGCTGCGCGATATCCCCTGCTTCTCCCAGGCTCGCTTGAACCTGCTGCACGTGGTGCCCGAACAAACGAGCGAAAACCTCAAAGATCACTGGCAAAAAGGCGCAACTTTGCTGGCCGATGCCGTGGATCGCCTCGGCTTAAAACCCACAGAAATAAACACGATCCTGCGCCAGGGGGACACCAAACAAACGGTGCTAACAGTGGCGGATGAGCTCAATGCCGACCTGATTTTGATGGGCTCCCGCGGCTTGGGCCGCTTGCAATCAATCCTTGCCAACAGCGCTAGCCAATATGTGTTTCAACTCTCCACCAGGCCCATGCTTTTGGTGCGCGACGACCTTTACGTGCGCCACGTAAACCGGCTGATGGTGGGCATCGATGGCACCGGCGTGGGTGATGACGCCCTCAAACTTGCCTGCGAAATAGCAAAAGATATCCCCGGCAGCAGCCTCACCGGAGTGCACATCGGCCACCACGACTTGGCCCCCAGCCGCAGCGGCGCAAGGCCAGCCGACAGTTTGCTCGATCAAGCCAAGCAAAGGGCCCGCAGCTTTGGCGTTGAACTGATTGCTTTGCACAAAACCGGCGATATCGGCCGCGGCCTTTGCGCAGCGGCCGCTGAAATCAAGGCTGATCTGCTTGTGATCGCCTCTCAAGATCGACGCCCACTAGTGGCAAAGGGCCTAGTAGACCTCGACAAACTGCTGGGTGGTTCCGTTAGCGACTACGTAAGGGTGCACGCACCAGCGCCAGTGCTGCTGGTGCGAGAGCCGGAAAAGCGCTGAATTTCAGCGCTTAACCCTGGCGGCTATTGGTTTGGATATAGAGAACAATCAAAAACACTGCTGGCACCAACACAAATAGGAGGCTGGCCACAAAGCCGAGATCGTTGGTTTCCATGACCGCTGGTGGATGTCTCGGGAGGGTATCACCGCCAGAGTGGCCGTGATACCTGGCGTTCACAGCTCGTCGCTCAGCGGCGGCTCCTCTTCCGCTAAAACCGGGCCCTTTGGCAGGGGTTCAAGGCGGGCTTGCTCGATTTGGGAGGAGAGGGATTCCCTGCCCACCTGGGGCCTGGTGAGCACCGCAACGGAATCCAACACCAGGGCCTGACAAGCCAAGCGCCAGCTGGAGGGACGCCTCCGCAATTTTTGATCTTCCACTGCAGTGCGCTCACTTAAAGCCGAGCCATTGCGTTCCGCTATCACTTCCACGAAACAGGTGATGCATTGGCCGCAGCCGCCGCAATTGCCCAATTGGCCCTTAAGGCCGTATAGCTGCAAACCCTCCGCCAATGCCAACTCCCGCAGGTTGGTTCCCTCCGAACAAACCACTTCGCAACCCTCCCGCACAAAACGCACCACCGGCATCCGTAAAACCGCAACAGGCTGCATTCTGCCTTGCTATGTATTGCGAATTGTGACGCGATTACGGCCTGAAGGGCGCCCCACCAGCAACCCGAAATGTTTCCCTTTGAAACCTCAAGCCAGGGTTTGGTTCTTAACCTCTACGATCACCAAATCTTCGCAGCTTCTGCGGAGCTCCTGTCTCGTTTACCCCCACAGAATCAAATGGGATTGCCCTGGTACAGGGTGCACACGGTCGTAATCAACGATCCGGGCCGCCTTTTGGCGGTGCACCTAATGCACACCGCCTTGGTGGCCGGCTGGGCCGGTTCGATGGCCCTATATGAGCTGGCCATTTTTGATTCTTCCGATGCCGTTCTCAACCCCATGTGGCGGCAGGGCATGTTTGTGATGCCCTTTATGGCACGTTTGGGCGTTACCGGCAGCTGGGGGGGTTGGAGCATCACCGGTGAAACCGGAGTTGATCCTGGTTTCTGGAGCTTCGAAGGGGTTGCCGCAGCCCACATCATCCTGAGCGGCCTGTTGTTTTTGGCCGCCATCTGGCATTGGACTTTCTGGGATCTGGAAATCTGGCAAGATCCCCGCACCGGCGAACCCGCCCTCGATCTGCCCAAGATTTTTGGCATTCACCTTCTTCTGGCTGGGCTTGCTTGTTTTGGCTTTGGTGCCTTCCACCTAACCGGTGTTTTTGGACCAGGCATGTGGGTAAGCGACCCCTATGGAATTAGTGGTCATTTAGAAAAAGTGCAGCCTGCCTGGGGACCGGAGGGCTTTAATCCCTTCAACCCTGGTGGTGTGGTGGCCCACCACATCGCCGCTGGAATCGTTGGCATCATTGCTGGCATTTTTCACATCACCACCCGACCACCTGAGCGCCTCTATAAAGCCCTGCGCATGGGCAACATTGAAACGGTGCTTGCCAGTGCAATTGCTGCTGTTTTCTTTGCCGCCTTCATCGTGGCTGGAACCATGTGGTACGGCAGTGCCACCACACCCATAGAACTGTTTGGCCCCACCCGCTACCAATGGGACCAGGGTTATTTCAAACAGGAGATTGCCCGTAGGGCCCAAGGAGCTATCGCCCAGGGGGCAAGCCCCAGCGAGGCCTATGGAGCTATCCCTGAGAAACTCGCCTTCTTTGATTACGTGGGCAACAGCCCTGCCAAAGGTGGCCTTTTTAGGGTTGGCCCCATGGTTAACGGCGACGGCCTACCCACCGGTTGGATCGGCCACATCAGTTTCACAGACAAAGAAGGTAGGGATCTGCAGGTGAGGCGCTTGCCAAACTTCTTTGAAAACTTCCCTGTGGTGCTTGAAGACAAAGACAGAATTGTTAGAGCCGACATTCCCTTCCGTAGGGCTGAAGCGAAATACTCCTTCGAACAAACCGGTGTTACTGCCACCGTTTATGGCGGCGAACTTGATGGCAAAACCTTCACTGATCCCGCTGATGTGAAGCGCTTAGCCCGCAAAGCTCAGCTTGGCGAAGGCTTTGAGTTCGACCGTGAGAAGTACCACTCCGATGGCACCTTCCGCAGTTCACCCCGTGGTTGGTTCACCTTCGGCCATGCCACATTTGCTCTGCTCTTCTTCTTCGGACACATCTGGCATGGGGCTCGCACCCTTTACCGGGATGTGTTTGCCGGAATCGATCCAGATCTCGGCGAGCAAGTTGAATTTGGCCTTTTTGCCAAACTCGGCGACAAAACCACCCGCCGCCTACCCGAGGGCTATGTGCCTCCGGCTGGCAGCACCATCAACTGACCATTAAGGAGCACCCCAACAATGGAAAGTTTCGCTTACATCTTGATCCTCGCCTTCGCCTTAGGCACCCTGTTTTTTGCAGTTGCCCTGCGGGATCCCCCCAAGATTGGCAAGTAAACCTTGCTAATCCCTTGTTGATAAACAAATCCCCTTTGAAATTCCCCCTATTAATGGGGCTTTTCAAAGGGGTTATTAATGTCTACAATCGGCAAGCTTGTTAAGTAATTCGTTTGCAGTGTCCCTCCTGCCAGCACAGTGATAGTCGGGTGCTCGAATCACGGGCAGCCGATTCTGGCAGAACAGTGAGGCGCAGGCGTGAATGCTTAAATTGCGAATTTCGTTTCACCACCTACGAACGGGTTGAAACTGTTCCAATCACGGTGATTAAACGCAATGGCAACCGTGAAATTTTTAGTCGCAGCAAACTTCTCACTGGTTTAGTGCGGGCCTGTGAAAAAACTGGGCTCGACACAAGCCGCTTGGAATTAGTGCTAGACGACCTTGAGGTACAGCTGCAGCAGCGCAATCTACGGGAGATAAACAGCCAGGAGTTAGGGGATTTGGTGCTCGATCAATTAGGTGATCTCAGCGAGGTGGCCTATGTGCGATTTGCCTCGGTATATGGCAAGTTTCGTAGTGTTTCCGATTTCATCGACACCCTTGAAAAATTGCGTCAACGTAATCAAGTGAAGCGGCAATTGGCGGAGATCGGCTGATAGGGTTAGAGATTACCGTTCTGCTTTGGCGGAGTTATGAGCGGCACCCTTCCCCCCTGCCTGAGGCAGGCCGCCCCTTCCATCCATGACTACAACCCCATCAACCACTGAATCAACCACTGAACAAGTTGAAGCGCTGGCTGCAGATTCCATGCTTGATCTGGAGCAAAGCCTTGATGCCATGGCCCATGATCTGGCCGACGACATCCCCTACGAAGTGCCTAGCGCAGAAGAAGGCATTCGAGTGGCAAGCCGCAGTGGCGACGATGTGGGTTTCACCCTGGATGAATTTGCCGCACTACTAAGTAAATACGACTATCACTTCAAACCTGGCGATGTTGTTAACGGCACCGTATTCAATCTTGAGCCCAAAGGTGCCCTGATTGATATTGGCGCCAAAACAGCGGCATTTATGCCCCTGCAAGAGGTATCGATCAACCGGGTTGAAACCCTTGAAGAGGTGCTAGAGCCAGGCGAAGTGCGGGAATTTTTCATCCTCACCGATGAGAATGAAGACGGCCAACTTTCCCTTTCAATACGCCGCATCGAATATCAACGGGCCTGGGAACGGGTGGGCCAATTGCAAAAGGAAGACGCCACCATATACAGCGAGGTATTTGCCACAAACCGCGGTGGTGCCCTGGTGCGGGTTGAAGGTTTACGGGGCTTTATTCCAGGCAGCCACATCAGCACCAGAAAGCCAAAAGAAGATCTGGTGGCAGATTTCCTGCCCCTTAAATTCCTTGAGGTGGATGAGGAGCGCAACCGCCTGGTGCTAAGCCACCGTCGCGCTTTGGTAGAACGCAAGATGAATCGCCTCGAAGTGGGCGAAGTGGTTATCGGCACCGTGCGTGGCATCAAGCCCTACGGCGCATTTATCGATATCGGTGGCGTAAGCGGCCTCTTGCACATCTCCGAAATCAGCCACGAACACATCGAAACACCCCACACGGTGTTGAATGTGAACGATCAAATGAAGGTAATGATCATCGATCTAGATGCCGAAAGGGGTCGAATTTCCCTATCAACCAAGGCTCTAGAACCAGAACCTGGCGACATGCTCACCGATCCTCAAAAAGTGTTCGACAACGCTGAAGAGATGGCAGCCCGCTATAAGCAGATGCTGCTTGAGCAAGCCGACGAATCTGAAACAGATTCATTGGTAGAAGAAGAAACAGCTGAGCTTGATTGAATTTCAAGTTCCTTTAAACAACACAAAGGCAGTGCTATTTGATAAAGATGGCACCCTTTGCTTGAGTGGTTCCTACCTAACGGCCCTGGCTATCGCCAGGGCCGATTTTTGTAAACGCCTAAGCGGCATTAACAATCTGCAAGCCCCCCTACTCGCTGCCTATGGCATCAGCGACAAAGGTATTGATCCAGCTGGGGCTACAGCAGTTGCCAGTCGCCAAAACAATTTAATTTCCACAGCCACGGTGCTTGCCATCCATGGGGTGGACTGGTGCCAGGCCCAACAATGGGCCGAAACAGCCCTTGCTCAAGCTGATGCTGCCCTAGCTGATCGCAAGGCAAAGCTCACCCCACCAACCCCAGGCCTGGTTGCAATGTTGCAGCGCCTGCAGGAAAGGGGAATCACCATGGCGATTTTGAGTAGTGACGTTGGCTCCAGCCTGGAGGCTTTTTTGCTGGAGCACCAACTAATGCATTTTTTCAAGGCTATTTACGGGGCCGATCGCAACCCGGCCAAACCCGATCCGGCAGCTGCTATCAGCGTTTGTGAAATCCTTGCTGTGAACCCTGAAGCTTGCGGCATGGTGGGTGATGCCGAAGCGGATCTAAGCATGGCAGCTGCCGCTGGTTTGGGTTGGAGCCTTGCCTACCAGGGTGGTTGGGATCTGCCGCTACAGCTTTCTGGAAGCCATGGCCACCTGCAGCATTGGGATCAATTCGCTCCGCTGTAGCCTTTGCAGCGCACTGGAATCCGCCCATGGGTCGCTACGTATTCACATCCGAATCAGTAACTGAAGGCCACCCCGATAAAATCTGCGACCAGGTGAGCGATGCCGTGCTTGATGCGCTGCTCGCCCAGGATCCAGCCAGCAGGGTGGCTTGCGAAACAGTTGTTAATACAGGCCTTTGTTTAATTACGGGCGAAGTAACAACCACCGCAAGGGTTGATTTTAATAGCCTTGTGCGCGGTGTTATCGAACAAATTGGCTACAACGGCGCCCGCGCCGGTGGTTTTGATGCCCATAGTTGCGCTGTGTTGGTGGCCCTAGACCAACAATCACCAGATATCGCCCAAGGCGTAGATGAAGCAGACGACCACGATGGCGACCCCCTAGACAAAGTTGGTGCCGGCGACCAAGGCATCATGTTTGGCTACGCCTGTGATGAAACACCTGAGTTGATGCCCCTGCCCATCAGCCTGGCCCACCGCTTGGCACGGCGTTTGGCAGAAGTGCGCCACAACGGTTCCTTGGATTACCTGTTGCCCGATGGCAAAACCCAGGTGAGCGTTGTTTATGAAAATGAAAAACCAGTGGCGATCGACACGATCTTGATCTCCACCCAACACATCGCTGAAATAGATGGCATCAGTGATGACAAAGGTTTAAGGGAACGTATTTCCTCCGACCTCTGGACCCATGTGGTGGAACCCGCCACCGCTGATCTCGCCCTAAAACCAGATCGCAACAGCACTCGCTTTTTGGTTAACCCCACTGGCAAATTTGTGGTGGGTGGCCCCCAAGGTGATGCGGGCCTAACTGGGCGCAAAATCATTGTGGATACCTACGGCGGCTATGCCCGCCATGGTGGTGGCGCCTTTTCAGGCAAAGATCCCACCAAGGTGGATCGCTCCGCCGCCTACGCCGCCCGATATGTGGCAAAAGCGCTTGTGGCAGCTGGCCTAGCCCGCAAGGTGGAAGTACAACTCAGCTACGCGATCGGCGTAGCAAAACCGGTGAGCATCTTGGTGGAAAGCTTCAACACAAGCGCCCTGAGCAACGATGAACTCACCGATCTGGTGCAAGAAAATTTCGACCTGAGGCCAGGTGCCATTATCGAAATCTTCAACCTGCGCGGCCTACCCCAAGCCAGGGGCGGCCGTTTTTACCAAAACGTGGCTGCCTACGGACATTTCGGCAGGGCTGATCTTGATCTCCCCTGGGAAAATGTGGAAACAATCGCCGCCAAATTGCGCGGCTAGATGCTGCCAATCGGTCTTGGCATAGATCTCGGCAGCAGCGGTTTAAGGCTGGCCTTAGTTGCCTCAGATGGCAGCTTGTTGGAAACACGCCAGAGTTCCTATCCATGCAGCTTTAACAACGCCAATGGCTGGAAGAAGGGGGTTGCGGCACTGAGCCAACAACTACCTGCCCATCTAAGGGAACAGGTGGTTGCCGTAGCGGTTGATGGCACATCTGGCACTCTGCTGGCCTGCAATGAAAAGGGTGAACCCCTCAGCACGGCTATTGCCTATAGCTGCGCCTGCCTAGAGCAATCGGCTGCAATAAAAGACCTGGTGCCAGCTGATAGCGCCGCGGCAAGGGCCAGTGGCAGCTTGGCGCGCGCCCTGCGCTTATTGGAGCAACTGCAATGGCAACCGAATCAAGCCTTGCCATTGCTGCGGCATCAAGCTGATTGGCTAATGGGCTGGCTACTGGGGGATTGGGCTTGGGGTGAAGAGGGAAACAACCTGCGACTGGGCTGGGATTTAGAACAAAACAACTGGGCGGGCTCCATTAATGCTGCTCCTTGGGCCAAAGCATTGCCCAAAATTGTGGCCAGCGGAGTAGCCCTTGGAACCCTCAGCAACAGTGCCAGTGCTGCCCTTGGTCTTCCCCATGGGTGCCAAGTGGTGAGCGGTAGCACCGATGCAAATGCCATGGTGCTCGCCGCCGATCCCCAAGCAAATGATGGCGTTACCGTTTTGGGAACCAC
The DNA here is from genome assembly GCF_024345595.1 of Synechococcus lacustris Maggiore-St4-Slac. Lineage (NCBI taxonomy): Bacteria > Bacillati > Cyanobacteriota > Cyanophyceae > Synechococcales > Synechococcaceae > Synechococcus > Synechococcus lacustris. Next base: position 115,892 of record NZ_JAGQBK010000002.1, read on the forward strand.
CTTGGTGTGCAAACAATTCAATGCCACCCCCTTGATGGGAGCTGGCATTAGCAACCACCGCATCGGCGGCCGCTGGTTGGTTGGTGGCGCATCGAATGCAGGTGCTGGGGTATTAAGACAATTTTTCAATGATCAGCAATTGCAGGAATTAAGCCGTCAAATAGATCCAAATAAAGCAAGCGGATTAACTTATTTGCCACTACCGGCTGTGGGTGAGCGCTTTCCAATTGATGATCCTGGGTTGGAGCCGCTGCTAACACCGAGGCCCGTTAGTGATGCTTTGTACCTACAGGGCTTGCTTGAGGGCCTAAGCAAAATTGAACAACAGGGCTGGCAAAGATTGCAGCAACTGGGTGCAACGCCTATCAAAAGGGTATTAACGGTGGGAGGAGGCGCCCGCAATAGCCAATGGCGCCGCATCAGGGAGCAAGCAATTGGGCTGCCAGTGCTTAATCGAGCAAATGCATCAGCTGCCGCTGCCATGGCTCTGGTGGCCCTGCGAAGCGTCACACTGGAATGAACAGCCGGCAAAGCCCCCATGACCAACCGCCTGCGCACAATCATTTCCCTAGGGCTGTTTGTGCTGCTTGCAGGTTATGTGGGCTTCAGTGGTGTGCGCCTTGGCCTGCTGCTTTTTAATCTGCACAACTAATTAACAACCCCCTGCCATGGCCGCTGATCCCCTCACTCCAGCCGTTAGTGACCGCATCTGCAGGCACATGAATAAAGACCATGCAGAGGCTGTGTTGGCCTTTTCCTGCCATTACGGCGGCCTCAAAAATCCAGTTTCTGCAACGCTGCTGAGGGTTGAAACTGAGCAAATGGTGCTTGCTGTGGATGGCACTGAATTGGTGATCGGATTCGACCATCCCCTCAGCGATAGCGAAGATGCCCATCGCACCCTGGTGGCAATGTTGAAGGCCATGCCCCAAACCTGAATAAAGGGGAAGCCTTAGGCCTATTGAGGCCTTAAAAAATCGGTGCCTTTGTTGCTGCCCCCATGGCTAGACGGGTTATTGCTTAAGGCCAGTTGTCCCCGCTGCCAAAGGCAAACAGAAAACCGCAAACTCTGCATCAGCTGCCGCCGCAGCCTGGGCCTTGAGATAGAGGGAAGCCAGGGCCAGTGGCCCCTGCCCTGGTGGGCCTTGGGCAGCTATGAAGGTGGCCTGCGCCAACAATTGCTGCAACTGCGCAAACAAAACAACCAGCAATTGGTGCAGGCCCTAGGCCGCCAACTACATGCTCAGATCCCAAATCTTGGAGTGCCCCTATTGGTTACGGCGATTCCAGAGCGGCGCCCGAGGCGGGGCTCAATGCCATGGCAATTAGCTAGGGCGATAGCCAATGCAGGCGGCCATAAATTGATAAGAGCCCTGGAGCGCCGAAGGGCCTGCCTCGGGCAACACCACCTAAACCGAAAGCAACGGCTCAGCAATTTGGAGGGAGTATTTCATTGCGTGGTGCCAGCAGGTCAACAATTACAACCCTTGCTGCTGGTAGACGACATTCTCACAACAGGAGCTACGGCCCTTGCGGCGATGGCTGCCCTTGAAAAAGCAGGCCATGGCCTGCTGGGGCTTGCCTGCATTGCCCGCACACCCGCAGCCAAAAAGCAGGAGTGGGTGGGTTAAGATTGCCCTTCCCAAGCCGGGATAGCTCAGTTGGTAGAGCAGGCGACTGAAAATCGCCGTGTCCCCAGTTCAAATCTGGGTCCTGGCATTAGAAGCTCCATCCATGTGCAACACCCGTTGTGGGTAGGGAATCTCTATGCCCTCGCGGCTAAAGGCATTCCAAACGGCGATTCCCACCTCACTGGCAACGGAAATACCATTCATTGGATCTTCAATCCAATAACGAATTGCGTAGGTAATTGCCGAATCGTCGTAGCGCAAAAGCAAACCCTTAGGTGCCGGTTTTGCTAATACCCGTGGAACCGTAGCTGCAACCGCCTCAAGGATTGCAATCACCTTTTCTGGCGGATGCCTGTAGGCAGCACCGATTAATACCTGCCCGCGGCGATAGCGATCCTTAAGGCCGCTGTAGGTAACCATCTGTTGGGTAAAAAATAATTGATTCGGCACTACAAGTTCCACATTGTCGCGATCGCGCCAAAGGGTAGTGGCACGCATGCCAAGCTCAAGCACTTCGCAAGGATCCTCTCCGTTACCATTTTCTAAAAGCAACACATCACCGGGCCGCACGGCACCTTCAATTAGCAACCAAATACCACTAATGAAATTACTGAAAATCTCCTTTAAACCAAAGCCAAGGCCCACAGATAAACCGCCGCCAATTGCAGCAAGAAATGTATAGTTTACTCCCACAATCATAAATATTAAAAAAAAGCCAATCCCCGTTATCAGGTAACGAATAATTAGTTCTGCTGCCCTATGGGCCGGCTTTGATAATTGAAAGATCCCAGAAAAAAACCAAGTTAAGCACCAGGCGGGAAGCGCGGTGCCCGTGGCGAGAAAATAACTACCAAATACAAGCAGAAGAAGATCATTAAAGCTGAAATCATTAGAGCTCAACATCAGCACAGGAGCGTCTAAAAGGCTTGGCAAGTCGGCAATTTGAGCAATAAAACCAAGAAAACCAAAAACAACCAGAAAAGGCCTGAGCACACTTATATCAAAACTCTTAACTATTGAAATTGGCACACGCAATCTCAATAAAATTATAAAGACCCTAGTAAAAACACAGAAACCATAGAAGCCAGAGATAAATAATGCAAGCCCGGCAACACCGCTAATATTATGCAAAGCCAGAGCAAAGATCCTAAGAATAACCAGAAGCAAAACTTCATTTGCCAAAGGTTTAAATAAAGCAATGTATTTAAAGCGGTGCTCAAAGGGCCATCTACGTGTTTCTAAATGCAAACTAATCTGAAGAAAAAACCAAATAATTAAGCCAAAAATAAGCGCAAACAACTGAAGAAGCACCGAAGGCCTTAATAAATCTGATATAAAATCAGCCAGCACTGGCGATAAAGAATTCATCGGCTTTCTGTTTGCTTTAAAAGGGAATCAAATCTGGGGGCGATCGCCTGGGGACTCTGATCACCACTTAAAACCAAATCTAAATAAGGTTTGGTTTTAGGATCAATTGCATTAAGCAAATCAATATTCTGGAGATTTAAGAGCCTCCCGCTCGAACCAGCCTCAACAATCAAAGCCAATGTGGAATCTGTTTTAAGTGGCAAACTAATGCCAGGATTCACGGGCATTGCACTGCGCAATCTCAAAATCATATTACGTTGCTGCACAATATTAACGGAAAATAATGCAAATCTTTTTGCATATTCATACTGAATCGAGCTGGATTGAGAACCAAATGCCCATGTTCTTGCATTTAAGAGGCCCTGTGCTGATCCGGCGGGAAAAGATGGCAACAAGGCGATACCTAATTTTGAGCCCATGCGCTTCTGCAAACCTTGCAACCAAGCCCCTGAACAGGTAATCCAACTAAATTCACCGGAAACCAAGCCATCTCGCAACAGTTGCTGATCTGATTCAAAGCTGATGGATGGCTGTAAATTAGCTAAGCGCAGCCAAGTTAAGAAGGGTAACGAAGGGGATTTAAACAGCTCATTAGATTGCTTCCCACTGATATTAGCGCGAGCGCTATCATCAAAACCCGTATAAAGCCAGCGCAGGGATTCAAAACTGCCAGATATACCAATTGGATATCCAGCCTGACCCAACTTAATCAATTGATCGATCTTAGCAGGCGGATCTTTTAACCTACTGCGATTATAGCAAGCAATTTGAGGAAAAATCAAAACAGGTATGCCTAACAATTGCTCTTTATATGTGAATGCTGTCAGGAGGGCTGCCCGAACTGATTTTTTCTCAAATGGTTTTAGCTCAACGGGCTTAATCAAACCCTGGCGCCAAAGCGGCAACAGATTATTGGTAGTTAAAAGTATTAAATCAGGGGCTAAACCACGGCTATATTGAAAATTAAGTTGCTTTATTAATTGATCATTAGGAACAAATCTAACATCAATTTTAACTCCGGGATTAAAACGTTGAAATAAATCAACTTCCTGCTCAACAACTAATTTATTTAATTTTTGATCCGAGGGATCTGAACCCACTCTAGTTTCAACTAATAAACTGATGGTGGATCCCATCCCAGCGGATTGGGAAGCGTTTTGAAAGATTTGTTTGGCTAAGGGTGCCTCACAGCCCGCCAACAAGCAAAGCAAGGGCAGCCAGCCAATAGCTAAAAATTTGAAGAACCTGCCTCCCATGGGAGATTCGATCATATTTTTGTAATCTAAAGGCATGGATAGCCCCTTTCAGCTCTGCGAACTGCTTTGTGGAGATTTCTGCAACCGTGAACAGGCCTTCAACAACCCGCCCATCTATGCCCATATTCAAGTGCGCATAAGGGCTTTAAGCCATTTAGAACCAGGTTCATTGCTGCTGGAACAGGCCTACACCGTGGCTCCAAATGAGCCCTACCGCCTAAGGGTGCTCCAGGTGGTTGTTGAAGCCGGGCAGCTAAAAATCCTCAATAAGGGTTTGAGAAACGAAAGCAGCTTCTATGGAGCCACAGGCTCTGCCGATCGGTTGTTAGAAGTTACGGCAACTGATCTGAAATTATTAGCAGGGTGCACCTACAACGTTTCCGCAGAGGCCAGCGGATATAAAGGGGTAATAGAGCCAGGCTGTAAATGCCTAGTTGAGCGTAATGGGGTAAGCACCTATCTAGTGAGTCATTTTTTGATTAGTTCAATTGGCATGACAACCCTTGATCGGGGTTACAACATTGAAACCAATGAAATGGCTTGGGGGTCTTTGGCTGGTCCGTTTGAATTTAAGCGCCATGAAAATTCAGTGGCACCACCACCAAATCAATGGCGTAAGGCATGGGAGCTAAATTAAGCAGCCTCATCCATAAATAGTTGCTCAGGCTCATCTTCATACATAGTTTCACTAATTGGCAGAACCTCAGCCTTAGGGCGAATTGGAGTTGGCTCCAGCATCCCGCTAATGCGCTCAATCCTTAAATCCGCTGCTGCCAATAAAACCCTGTCCCCTTCTGGTATTTCCTGCTGCCCAGGGACTAATTTTTGATCCAATAGGGCCACACGCTCTTCCAGTTCCAACAAACGCACCGTGAGGGTTTCATTTACCTCTGAAAGCGCATGCAGTTGAGTTAAAAGGCTTTGCAAAAGCTGTGGGGAGGCCATGGCAAGCATTTTTGCTGATTTGCCAAGATGTTAACAACCATGCCAGCAAGCGCCAGAGCCCAGGCTGTAAAGTGGCCCTACGCATCCACATAACCAAAGGTGGCCATGGCTGTTTCAGCAATAGATCAAATTACTACAATCTATCTAGGTTGCAGTGGCATAAAGGAACAAAAAATCCTCAATGGTGAAAGTATATTGCGTATTAATTTGAATTTAGATGATCTTAGATTATGGGGAAATGCTTCTGAAAGCCTCCCCAATACAAACATAATCCTTGCCTGTGATAACGATGGAGTTGAGATTGGGCAAACAAAGCTCACCTGGGTAGTGGGGGCTGCCATTAGGGGAATGAATATTAAAAGCCCCGCTGCCGTTGTTGAACTTCTGATCCAAATGGGTAGCGAAGCTGCAATCGCCCCAGAAATCGTTACTGCTTGCCCAGGGCTCTGCACAGAAGTCAGCTGGGCCTTTTATAAAGAAAGGCATGGATGGCTATGCGCTTCCCCTGCCCTAAATCCAGAACAGCTCCAAATTTTGATGAAGAGCTGCAAAGAAATCTGATTTCTAGGCAATTCTGCTGAATGATGGTGCAACAGCTTTTCATGTTCTGGCAAAACGCCCATGTCGCTACCGCTGCTCGCCTATCCCCTCTCTAGCCAAAATTCACGGGTAGCACCTCCAGGGGGAGCAAGCCTTGCGGCGCAACAATTTCTACAGGATGCGGGGGGATCATATTCCCAAGGCAGCGGCGTTGATCTACTAATAGAAAAGGCCTATAAACAGGTTTTTTTCCATGCAATGCGCTGCGACCGGATTGAACATCTGGAATCACAATTACGCAATGGGATGATACCTGTAAGGGAATTTATCCGCGGCTTACTACTTTCAAGACGCTTCAAAGAAGGATATTACCAATGCAATTCAAACTATCGAATGGTGGATCAAATTGTTGGCAGGGTGTTAGGCCGACCTGTTTATAACGACGCCGAAAGAAGAACCTGGTCGATAGTGATTGCAAAGGAAGGTCTTGAGGGTTTTGTAAATCAACTGCTTGATAGTGAGGAGTACATAAATGCCTTCGGCCTAGATCAAGTGCCAGAGCAACGCTCGAGAAGCCTTGCCGGCCGCGCCACAGGGGAAATGCCGATATATCAGCAATTCCCGCGCTATGGCTCCGATTGGCGCGACACCATGAGGAAGAGAACACCAAGTCCAAATTCCCTGGCCTATATGCCAAGTCCAGCCTTGAAATGGCTGCCCGCCAAGCCGCCAGCATGGGCGCTCAAAGTGTGGCTTGGTTTATTTGCAATCGGTGGCTTTGAGATCCTTAGGGTACTGGTGATTGTTGCACTGTCGATGCTGCACACCAGCTGAGGCAAAGCCGAGCTATGAGCCTTGAAGCCTGGCAGCCCCCTGAATTAGCTGAACCGATTGATAACAGCAAAAACCCCATAGATGCGAGAGGAGCAGATTGGAGCGGCAAAATAATTGCCGCCATTAATCTTCAGGGTGCGCGGCTGAGTAGGGCCGATTTACGCGGCACTGATTTAAGCAACTGCAACCTTGAAAATGCAGATTTAAAACTAGCTAAATACAATCGCCAAACCCGATGGCCCCAGGATTTTGATTATAAAAAATCTGGGGCCATTGGCCCTGGAGCAAAACTTGATGCAATGTTTTTATCCGGTGCCGACTTGCGCTACATGGACTTAAGGGGAGCTTCCTGCATGGGCACCTATTTAAGTGGTGCAAACCTCAGCGGAGCAATTCTTGATGGCATCCGCATGATCTCAGCTGATCTGCGCTGTGCAGTGCTGCAGGGGGCAATGTGCAGGGGAACGCGCTTTACCGGCGCTCAATTAAACCAAGCCGATTTTCGCGGCGCCGATTTGAGTGAAGCCGGCCTAGAGGGAGCGGAAACCATTGAGGGGGCCGACTTCTGCCTAGCCATTGGCCTAGATCAGATCGCTGCAGAGCTGCTGCGCAGGCCCTACAAAGAACTCGACTGCTGGAATCCCTTCACCCGCAACACCACCCGCAAGAGCCTGGAGTGGCATCTGAACCAGCCCCCCGTGGGTGGGGATGGCAAAAGTTGAGCTTTATAAAGAAGATCGCCACAAACACGATAACTATCAGACGATGGTCTCGACCAGTTGTTGTACTCATCGATGCCCTTCGGTCCCGCCTCGCGCTTAGGAGTAGAGCGCTTTGATAGCGATTCTCCCTATGAAAATCTCCCTGGGGATGAAGACGCCAAAAAAGAAGAGGTGATCACTGCCGTATATCGGCAGGTGATGGGCAACGCCTATGTAATGGAAAGCGAGCGCCAAGTAGTAGCTGAATCTCAATTCAAACTTGGTGAAATAAGCGTAAGGGAACTGATCCGCCGAATAGCTAAGAGCGATTTGTATCAAAGCCGCTTCTTTGATGCCTGCTCCAGATATAGGTATATCGAATTGGCCTTTCGCCATCTGCTTGGCAGAGCACCAGCAAGTTTCCAGGAAATGCGCCTCCACGCTGAACGCCTAGATTCCCATGGCTACGAAGCCGATATTGATAGCTTTCTAGATTCAGATGAATATCAAAATAATTTTGGTGAATACACGGTGCCCTATCAGCGCGGCTGGAGAACTGAAAGCTGCAGCACCATGCAGGAATTTGGCTGGAGCTTCCAGTTGCTAAGGGGCAACAGCAGCAGCAGCCTCAAGGGAGATCTTGCTGGCATCAGCTCCAAACTAGGTGGTGCCGCCTATCAAAACCTACCGATTGCAGTTGTTGCACCATCCTCTGCAGACAGTCAAGGCTGGAGCTACCGCCCAGCTGCAAATCTGCAAGACGCTGCCACAAGGCTTGGCGCTGGCGCCACGGGCAAGATGTATCGCGTAAATGTTACTGGATACAGGGCAAATAACATTCGCCCAATATCACGTTATACAAAATCAAACCGGGTTTATTTTGTACCATTTGAAAAACTTTCCCAAGAATTCAAGCGGATACATAAAGAAGGTGGTGTGATCTCCAGCATCACCCCGATGTGAGCTGGTAGGGGGGCACATCCCCCCCCTTTTGAGAATTTTTCTTTACACAAATTTATTTCCCATCCCGTTACAGGTTGCCCCATGACAAACAATCAATCAAAGTCCCTATTGTTTGGGGCAACAGCCCTTATTGAAGGTCCGATATCCTTCTCCCGTAAGCGCATGCCATCTAAAGAGGCTGCCACCACCAATAGTAATTTTCGCAGCGGTGGTCAAATCAGTAGCGATAGGTTTCATCCAAGCGATGAAGAACATCTATCGATGGTGATCAATGCAGCCTACCGGCAAGTATTTGGCAATGTTCAGCCCATGGAAAGCGAAAGGCTGGCCAGTGCAGAATCCCGCCTTCGCAATAGCGAAATAGAGGTGCGTGAATTTGTGCGTGAATTAGCTAAATCCGCCTTCTATCGCAGCCGCTATTTTGATGCTGTAGGTCCCCATCGCTCAGTTGAACTTAGCTTTAAACATATCCTCGGCAGGCCACCCCATAACGAAGCGGAGGTTTCAGAACATATCGCCAGAGTTGCCTCTGAAGGTTTTGATGCCGATATCGATAGCTACGTAGATTCAGAGGAATACAACAGCGTTTTCGGTTCAGATACCGTTCCCTATGCGCGCGCATGGTCTTCCCGCCCAGGGCAACCCCAGTCGGCATTTAATCGGATTGCAGCACTGGAGCAAAATTTTGCCGGTAGCGACACTGCAATTGGCAGCAGAAGTCAACTGATGAATAGCTTGGTGAAATCCACTGGGCAATCAATCAAAATTCCTGGTCAAGTTTTCCGCTCCGGCTTCAGTCTTTCCGGTGGCTATGCAGGTGGGCCATCTGGAATTACAAGCTTTAAGCCCGTAACCAGAGCTAGCAGCGATGGTGGAGATTCAACACCCCTGCGCGGTGATATCTATGTGGGATTTGGCCTTGGCCAAAGGGAGCAAGAGAAGTTTGAACGTTGCCCTGGTGATTCCAGTGATCAAATTAATGCACTTATTCGCGCTACCTATCGCCAAGTAATGGGCAACCCCCATATCATGGAAAGTGAAAGAGTTAGCACAGCTGAAAGCAAATTCATTGAGGGCTACTTAAGCACCAGGGAATTTGTGCGTGCAATTGCACTATCTGCTGAATATCAACGTAGGTTCTTTGAAAGCAATGCACCCTACCGCTTTGTTGAATTAAACTTCAAACACCTCCTTGGTCGTCCCCCCCAGTCCCAGGCGGAATTAAGCCAGCACATCGTTCGCCTAGCAACCCATGGTTATGAAGCTGAAATCAACAGCTACTTAGATTGCGAAGAATACCAATCAACCTTCGGTGAAGATACGGTTCCATTCGCAAGAATCAGCACCGAAGCTGGTAGAGATCAAATTGGTTTCAACCGCCATCTCGCCCTAGTACAAGGTTTCGCCGCAAGCGATACGGTTCAAAACAGTTCGATCTTGGTTAATTCCGTTGCAACCAAAGCCGTTCCTGCTGGCTGGGGTACCACAACCATTCGAACCAACCGCAATGGCGCCTTCTCCGGCGGTTCAGATGCCACCACCAAGCGCTTCCGGATTGTTGTTAAGGCTCAACCAGCCGGTGGTCGTCAACGCACTCCAAACGCCAGTTACCTGGTTAGCGGCAAAGACATCACAAGCCAGCTCAGCTACATCCACCGCCGCGGTGGCAAAATTGAATCAATTACTGAAGTTATCTGATTCCACGGGCGATTATTGCTCAAACAAATCAATTAATCAATCCAACCTCCTTTTAAAATGACCTCTGTAATCACTCAATCAACAAACCCAAATCTTGATTTAGCCCATGCTGGCGATGTAATTCGCGCTGCAAATCGTCAAGTTTTTGGCAATGCCCACCTCATGGAAACTGAGCGGGTAGTTTCAGCTGAAAGCATGTACTGCAATGGATCATTAACAGTGCAGGGGCTAGTAACAGCCCTTGCCCTATCAGATACCTATCGCAGCCTTTTCCTTGATGCCAATGGCCCCTATCGCTTTGTTGAACTAAACTTCAAACATCTTATGGGCCGGGCCCCGCGTAATCAAGCCGAGATAAGTGAGCATGTGCAACGGCTAGCTAACGAAGGCTATGAAGCTGAAATCACCAGTTACACCAATAGCCAGGAATACTTCAGGGTATTTGGCAGCGATACGGTTCCCTATTGCAGAACAAATCAAACCACCGTGGGTGAATCTAATTCCACCTATGTGCGCACCCTAAATTTAGAAGCTGGTTTTGCAAGTTTTGATGGCGGAAGCAAGTCGCAACTGCTCAACAATCTTGCCACTGGCACAACCCCTTCCCTAAATCAACGCAAACCAAAAGGCGGCAGCGATCGCAACGCTCGCACCTATCAAATCGTATGGTCTTCCGCTGGCGTAGCAAAAAATCTCCGCCGCTCCATGCAGAAATCAATTATTCCCTATTCATCCCTATCTTCTACCATTCAATCCTTGCAAGCACGGGGTGCTAAAATTCTTTCAATTACTAATGTTTAAGCATTAGTAAAACAAAAAGAAGTGCCTGAATGAGCATAGAGATTTTCCTAGCTAAAAGTGAAGGTGAGTGGAGGTCCATGAGAAGTGGGCATTCACTCGCCTTTCAACAATTTGAAGAAGTTCTAAGTGAAATAAAGATCACTATCATTGATTTAAATGATCCCGCTGTAAATAAACTACTCCAAAAGCTTGCTTCCTGCCACGGCATTCCATCCACACCCTTCAAAATGGAATGGCATGCTGAAAGCGACTGGGAACCTGATGATCCCACACAGGTTTCAGCTGGGGAATGTATTCTCATACCAATAAAACAATCAGATAGCCACGGCCAGCTGATTCGCAGTGTTGGTTATGCTGAAGCAGAAGAAGCAATCTCAACTTATCAACTGCTAAGCGACAACACCTTTGTGCTCGAAACCAAATACGGTCAATCAATTGCAGAGGAGCGCATCTGGTTTGTGTCTGATAATATTCGCTGCCGATCATCAGTATTGAAAACAGCATCCGGTGCTGGGGTTTTGCAAACCTCATTTTCCTCTGAGGTGAGGAGGCTTAATATCCATGAATGATGGGCCGCAGTTAAACAATCAAAATCTACTTAGATTCGCCAATACCCTCGCTGGGCACTACAGTAATAAGCAGCAAGCGATGGATAATCCCCGCAACTACGCACATATTAATATATATTTTAGGCCTTTAAATTGGCAGGTATTCCAGGGGCCTGGTTACTATTCCGAACAAAGCTATAACCACGATCCTTGGCGTCCCTATCGCCAGGGTATTCACAAACTCCAGCAAAAAGACGATCTATTTATACTGCTAAATTATGGTTGTAGTAAGCCAGAAAGATTAGCTGGAGCTGGTTTTGAGCCAAGCCTTCTAAAGGAATTACACCCACAAGAACTAAAAGCAAGGGTTGGCTGTGCAATGCATTTTCGTGAAATTAATAATGGTAAATACAGAGGAGAAGTAGAACCAGGCAAAGCATGCATGGTGCCCCGTGATGGCAAACTTACCTATTTAGTAAGCGAAGTAGAAGTGGACGAAAATAATTGGATAAGTAGAGATCAAGGCCTTGATCCAAACAGCAATGAAGTTTGTTGGGGTTCAGAACACGGCCACCTTTGCTTTACCCGAATTGCTAAATTGAATGAACTAATTGATCAAAATTGGATTTCTAAAGCTCAATTAGATTGAATAAATATGACGATAACAAAAGTAGAAAAGCAGCTAAAAGAATGGATCCGCTCCCATCATCTCATTTGCGTTGGAACCGACTTTGTTTTTGAAACAATAGACCAAACACAACTAGATCGCTTCGAAAATTGCCTAGAGGCACTAGGCGGACACATCAGGCAAATAGAAGCAGTTGGTCATTGGCCAATGGGTCCAAACCGTAGTTTCAAAATACTAAGGGCAATTGCATCTGTTCCACGGCCAAATGCACAAATGTTTGTTCAATATTGGGCAAATAAAGGATCTCCTAACACACGATTTTCCGAAATAAGTGATTAGCTAAAGTATTTACCAGCTTTAAACGCAATAAATGGCTCCGGATCTACCTTGCTTTGCAGTGCCAAGCCCCCTAAATCCCCAAGGGAAATTGAATTACTATTTAATCTCTCTAATGCTATCAATCCTGCATATCTAGCCTCCCAAAATGGTGTATCTTTTGGATTAAGCCATTCTGGCAACTTATCAATTGCCACATCAGCTGCAATGTTTGCAAGGCTAAGAATCGCAGCTGGCTTTGATTTTAAAAATTGTGGCCTTGGATTAGCTATCGCTTCTAATAATATATTAATTGCAACCTCTAAGTATTCTTGTTTTAAGTTATTAGCATAGCCAATAAGACGCATAAAGAAGTAATGGGCCCCGTAATCATTATCTGCATCTTGATGCCAGCGTTGCAGGAAAGCTGGCCAAATATCATTAAGATCTTTTAGGGCCAAGCTGCGTAAAGCTAAATAGCAACGGCTAAAATCAGTGCCAAAAAATTCTTGTATTAAAAAATCTATAGCTGGCTCCTCATCGTAGCGATGAACCAACTCAACACTACTTGGGCTATCAATAATTAGTGAATCTACATAGTAATCTAGGGATTTTCCTTCAACCTCAGTTGCACCCTTAGGCCACAAAAGCCTAACCGCACGCATTCTAAATACAGGAGAAACCGGAGCCAGCAACACATCTGGCAACAGCATATATGCATTGGCATCAATAATATCTTGTATTGCGGCTTGCCTATCCATTTGATTGGGGAGCATTAAATGCTCCTTGAGCATTTCCAAGCCAAAATCTTGTTTCAGGAGAATATATAAACCTGCCAAGGCTGCTCCTTTTACGCCTGGGTTACTACTAGATAAATGCAATTTAATTCCTTCCACGGAGCCAATGGCACCTAACCCAGTTAGAGCTTGAATAATTACACGTTGATTTTGCCCAGGAGCATCCAGCAGTTTTGCCAAGTTATCGATAACATCTTGATCTTTACAGTTGAGTTCCTTTAACGCCCATGCTGCATTCTCAACAAGATATGAGTCGTTGCTTGATAAACACTTAGCAAGCAACGGTATGGCTTCTTGGCAACCCAAAATAGCGAGAACTTCAACTGCCTTACGTTGTGCCAATCGTGTTGATTGAGAATCATCGTTGCTAGCTAAAAGCTTCAATAAAGCGGCTTCGCTTTCCCCGCCTGGAAAATTCTGCAGATGCGCTGCCGCCATGTAGTAATCACTATTGGAATCGAGCTGATCAAGCGGAGCGCTGAGTATGCGGATCGCTTCCTCTTGACTCAAGCCCAGATGAATGTTAGTGAATCGATTGCTATTCATAGCTGGCTAGATGTTTGGTTTACTAATGCTATTTTTAAGAGATGTGATTGAATTCCCAATTAAGGCCTAACTGCGGCATGCTTGCTCTGTTGATCTTAACGAACCCATGGGACCAAATTTTTCCAATAACCTTGAAGTTACCAGAAGCTATCGAGTGGGACAGAGGCCCAGCGGCAACAGAACTACTAGCGTTCCACTTGCTCAACTCAGTAACTATATTCACTCATTAAGGGCCAGCACCAACTGCAGCTTAAACATATCGAAACCCGGAGCTACTTCCAATGCAAATGCCCATGATCAAACCAGCGGGCATGATAATTCCGATGCAGCGGCCGAGAAACCTGCCGTCAAGCGCCGCAGGCGCTGATCTAGTTGCCCTTTAGCATCTTCTCAAACACTGCATCAACTGGTCTGCCGGATTTAAGGGCATCCCAGTTGATACTTCTCAGAAAAGCATCAGAATCGATTGTTTCAACCAAATCCACGCCCCAGCTGCCAATTTGCAGGGGTGAACTTGGATTGGCATTATCATCTTTTCTCCCCCCAAGGGCGATGGCGGTGTGATTGAATGTGTGGCCAAGCTTTAAACGCACTAGGCGCCATGTATTCAATAAAGCCTCAGCCATGTTGTTAACATCTAATTCGGATTCCACCTTAAGCATCCAATGGGGATGATTTAAAGCCATGGCAGAGGTTAATTGAGGATTTTCATTTTGCAATGCATCAGCTAATTCAGCGGCAGAGAATGCTGGAACCTCCGCTGAATTGATTTGCAAATTATGCGACACAATAAAGATTGTCATGATGAGTGCATCAAGCTTGATGTAACCTAGCATAACAATGAATTAGCCAGGGGATTATTCAAATCATGCTGCCAGAATCTGCACCATTCGATAATGGCCAGGGGCAATTAAGTGAGGAGGAGGCTACTTTATTAGCTTCCGAACTTAAGCAGCAGCTGCGGGAGGGCAGAGCTCCGGCCCAAGATGCTGAGTTGATAGAAAAAATGGTAGCTGGTCTTGGTGATAAACGCGGACTAACCAGGCTTACATTTGCCGAGAGTTTAGGGGTAGTTGGCAAGGCGGCGGTGCTGCCCCTTTGCAGGGCTTTAACTAGCCATGGCAATGTAACTGTGAGAAGAGCTGCCGCAAAAACACTTACTTTAATAGGGGATCCAAAAGCGATTCCAGCCTTGGTTAAAGCCCTATTAGAAGATCCTGATCCCGTTGTTCAAGGATCGGCAGTGGGTGCTATTGCAGCTGTTGGAGCGGAGGGAGTTGCACCATTGCTAGAGGTACTAGTTAATCCAGCTGCCAGCTCAATGCAAATGGGACTTGCCAGTTGGGGGCTTGCCTTTGTTGGAGCGCAAGCGGCGGATGCATTAAAAATCGCCGCACAATCAAACAATCAAAAAATTAGAACTGCAGCAATTGCAGCCTTGGGAGATCAAATACAAGCCTTAGAAGATAGCCAGGCAAGAAATCTTTTAGTAGATGCCCTCGCCGATTCCTGCCAAGAGGTTAGAGCCGAGGCTGCCACCTTACTTGGCAAATTAAATGAACCGGAATGGGCCTATCCATTATTAATACCAAAATTAACAGATAGCAGTGATCAAGTAAGAAAAAATGCCGCCCTTTCATTAATGAAGTTAGAAGCTGCTGAGGCAATCCCAAGGCTTCAGGAATGCCTTGCTATCGAGGGCGAGCCTTCAGTTCAAGCTATTTTTAAACTTGCAATAAATCAACTCGGCTAAGGGCAGACTCTATCGTTTCCCTAACATAGGAATCCGTTTCACTACGTTGCAATAAATCTTTCAAGTAAGCCGATATCTGAGGGTCTTTAATTTCAACCATTGCATTAACCCCAGCCACTGCCAATGCAGGATTATCCCCTTGGCATACTTGCATCAATAGCGGCAGGGCTGGTTCACCCACCTGCCCTAAAGCCATCACAGCAGCTAATGCAACAACTGGTGATTCATCCTGCAAAGCATTTTCAAGGCTGTTGATCGCTTCAACGGGGAAAGTGATGCCACGGTAATTAGATGCCACCTGGGCGTAGGCCTTAACGCAACTCGCCCTAACTGTTGCATCAGTGCTTTGTGCAAACTTTGTGGCCAATGGAATCAACGCCTTTTCACCAAATGCACCTATGGCGCGCACTGATGCACGGCGCAGCGTTACATTTTCCTGATCAAGCAAATTTAATAACCTGGGCAGTGATTCATCGGGCCAATGGCGCACCAATGCAAGAAATGCCTCGGTTTGAACATAGGGATTTGGATGTTCTAGATCCTTGATCAATTGATCAATACCTGGGATTTCAGCAGGGGATTCAGTCATCTAAACAGGATTTGTGCTGCTAATAGAAAATAAAAAAGGAGGCCATAAAGGCCTCCTGATAGTTCTAAGCGGTTAATTGCTCAGGAAAGGGCGTTGATGGTGTAGTCGAGGTAAGCCTTGAACTCCTTGAGAGCTTCGGGGCTCATGTCACGGGGTGAACAAGCGCGGTCGCGGGTGTAGGTGAGGGCCTCAACGTAGGCAGCGGTAGGAAGACGCAGGGTGCGATACACCTCACGGGCTCCAGCGATGCCCCACTCGTCGAGGGGGCCGGTGCCGCCCACAACCAAGCAGTAGTTGATCAGGCGCAGGTAGTGGGCCAAGTCGCGGTAGCACTTGTCTACCTTCACCTGGTTCTCACCAGCTTCACCGGGTTGACGGAGGTAGGGATACTTGTTGAAGCAAGCATCACCAGCTTCCTTGGTGACTTTGTCGAGGCCGGCAGCCAGCTTTTCAGCAGCTTCCAAGCGGGCAGCAGCGCGCTGGATATTGCCTTGAACAGCTTCCAGATCGTTCTGGGAAGGGAAGCGACCAGCGGCGTCAGCGGCGGTCACAACGGTTGTAACGACGGATTTCATCGAGTGTTCCTTAGGTGGAAGTTTGCGTTGTTGAGAAAATTCCTAGCTGAATGTTCAGCTGAGGGCGCTGATTACGCGGTCGAAGTAGGTGCCGGCTTCGGCAACTAGGGCTGAGCAATCACCCTTAACGGTTTCCATCTTGCGGAAACGGGTTTCCACAGGGTTGGTGCCGGTGGTGTTGGTTTCGTTGATGTGGGCTGTGGAGGAAGCCTTCATGATCGAAACTGCACGGGCAGTGGACTGAAGGGGCACGCCAAGGGCAACATAGGTTTCCTTGAGGCCATTCAGGCAGCGGTCGTCGAGCACGGAGGCATCGCCGGCGAGCAGTGCATAGCTGATGTAGCGAAGCACGATTTCGCCGTCGCGCAGGCAAGCTGCCATGCGACGGTTGGGGTAGCAGTTGCCACCAGCCTGGATCAGGCCTGTGTTTTCGCAGATCATGCCGGTTACAGCGTCCGACACAATGCAGGAAGCATTGCTGGTGATGGCGTTAACGGCATCAAGGCGCTTGTTGCCTTCAGCAACATAGTTACGCAGTGAGGCAAGTTCGCCAGAACCAAGGGGAGCGGTTTTGGCATCAGCGCTTACAACAGCGCGAGAAAAGGCGTCGAGCATGAGAAAGCAGGACTATGGGGTGGATAAAGCTACCGAAAAAGCCAGGGGGGGCCTGAGCAAATCAGCAGTACTGGTTATGCGTTTGGGAGTTGGGTTTTAACAACCCTTGCCAAGCACCCCAGAACCGTAAGCTTTCTTTCCTAGCTAGAACCCCAAAAAGGGGCAATCACGTAAAACTTCGTCATCGAATTTAGTTTTGAAAACAAATTCGCAGCGGAGCTAGAAGGGGCACCATTTTTTAATAGCAGCTCCTTTTAAGATTTTGTTTAGATTTAGAGCGCGCTTGTTTCCCTTATGTAGTCTAAAAAAATCGCTAAATCAGCAAGATGGTTGATCCGATTGCAGTTGAAACCGTTAGCCCAGAACCCAGTGCCAGCGAACTACTGGAAACCATTCAAGAACTAAGCAGCTACCGCGATCGCCTTCGTAACGACGTGGTTACCCTCGGACAAAAGCTGCGCCTACCCAAAGCAAAGGTGGATGCCTCCCTTGCTGATCACCCAGAACTACAACGTATAGAAGCAATCCTGAGCCAACTTCAAGGCCAGGCACAACTGGGTTGATTATGCAAAAAACCGTTGCACAGCCCCTTGGCAAGCAGCCTGCCCCACTTGATATGGCGGGTTTTTTTGCTGCCAGCCAAGGAACCTGGTTAACCCGAAGGGCTGTTCACCACCTCGACCATCAAGCTGATGAGGCAGGGGATTCAAATTTGATCATCGCCCCCTTTGATCGGGAAGATCCCAGTGTTATCAAGATTTGCGCTGCACTTGGGGTTGATCCAGCTAGCGCGGCCGGAGGGGCGCGTTTTTGGTGGGAAAGCAACCTCACAGAGGGTTCAAGGGATCCGGATAATGCGGCGGTATTAATTGATGTGCCCCATGAAGCAGATCGAAGCAAAGGCTTTTTATTGCGGGATAAAGGTTATGTGGAAAAAGCAGCCGTGATTAGCACCTATCACTTTGCTGAAGATGGGGTGCTCTCAATAACAACAAGATACGACACAAATGTGGGCATTGAACGCTGTTGGTTTGTTACTGATCAGGTGCGCATGCGAGTGAGTTCAGTGCAATTTCTGGATGGGGTTTCCATGACCACCTATTGCACCGAACTGCGCTGCCCAAATGAAGAAACGATTAAAGCCATCGCCGCCCAAGCTCAAATGCTGGCTGAAAGCTGATGTTTGACACCTTTCTAGATGAACTCCAGGGAACAATCCAAGCTGCCGGTGGTGAAGAGCTCGCCCTACCGGCTGAATTCAAGGAATGCCACTCCAGCAGTGGCAAAAGCAGCATAAAAAATTGGTTGTGGGCTGTGCCGGGCTTCCGGCGCTGGCGGGTTACCAGGCTCGATGCCGGCGAATCCTTGCAGGTGCTTAATTCGGTTGCATATCCCGAGTATCAAAGGGACATGCCCCTGATGGGGGTTGATCTGCTCTGGTTTGGGGCAAAGTCGAAATTGGTGGCTGTGCTTGATTTCCAGCCGTTAATTCAAGCTGAAAGCTATTTCGATCAACATTTCAAAGGCTTGAAACAGCTGCATGGCACTTACCCCGAACTAAGTGGTGAAGAGGCGATGCGATCCTTTGATCCCCATCAATATTTCTCCCCTTGGCTGCTTTTTTGCCGCGGCGGTGAAGCGGAGGCATCCACATCTTTGCCAAAAGCATTTAATGCGTTTTTGAACTGCTACTGGGAGCTAGATAAACAGAGCAAACCTGAGCATTCATTGATCGCTGCCAGCGAAGTAAGGCATCTACAAATTGCATACGATCTTTACAGTGCCGAGCGCGATCCTGCCCACGGTTTGTTTAAAAGCCATTTCGGTAAGGAATGGGCCGACAAATTTCTGCATCAATTCCTATTCCCCGCCAGCGAAGGCCCCCATGCGTAGTTCCAGCCTCAGCCCAGTAGTTCTGCCTGGATGGCGCTGGCAAGCATTTCTAGATAAGGCGGTGGAGTTACTCACTCCCTTTGAGCCCCAGCCCTACCCGGTGCCCGAGCCTTTTCTTTGGCGTTCAGATAAGGGCGGATCCGCATCAAGGCCATTTGAAGTAACAACAGCCACTTGGGCTTGTAGAACAAACAAATTGCGCCAGGTGCGCGCCGCCTGCGTTGAAGGCGGTGATGCCGCATCGGTTTTGAATTTTGTAATCAACCCCAGCTGTGAATTTGAGCTGCCTTTTTTTGGGGCTGATTTAGTAACGCTTCCCAACGGCCATCTTTTAGCCCTAGACCTGCAACCGGCCCTTAAAAACGATGCCATTCACACCCAGGCGGTGTGGGAAAAGCTGATCCCCTTGCACAGCCAATGGAGCGTTCATCTGCCCAGCGGTGGGCCGATACCAGCCGAAGCAGAGCCGTTCTTTTCGCCAGGCTTCCTCTGGACGCGCATCCCCCTAGGAGCTGAAGGTGATCAACTGATCCAAGCGGCGGTTATGCCAGCATTCATATCGTATTTAAATCTCTACTTATCATTAGTTAACGAAGCTTGCCCCGTAGATAAAAGCCGCAGTGAACAACTGCTTGAGGGTCAATTACGTTATTCAAAATATCGAGCCTTGAAAGATCCAGCCAGGGGAATGCTTAGCCGCTTCCACGGCGCCGAATGGACAGAAACCTACATACATAAAGTTTTGTTCGACCTTTGAGTTTATATGCCAAAAATATGTTGCTAAAAGCCCAGGTGCCAAATTTGCTTCGCCTCAAAATTTGTCGTTAAACATTGTGAACACAGTTCAAGGATAGAGGCGTTATTGGTCAGAATCCCATCGACGGGATAGGCAGAGCTTTCGGCCCTCCCAGACCAACTCTGTGGTATCCACCAGCAGCAATCCAAAGGAGTTTTCACAATGTTCGACGCCTTCACGAGGGTTCTTGCCCAGGCAGACGCCCGGGGACAATTCATAAATCCTGGTGAGATCGATGCTCTCGCGAAGATGGTTTCGGACAGCAATAAGCGTCTCGATGCTGTCAACCGCATCACCAGCAACGCTTCAACCATCGTGGCCAATGCAGCCCGCCAGTTGTTTGCTGAGCAACCCGCATTGATCGCACCAGGGGGCAACGCTTACACCAGCCGCCGCATGGCAGCTTGCCTGCGCGACATGGAGATCATCCTCCGTTATGTCACCTATGCAATTTTTGCCGGTGATGCTTCAGTGCTCGAGGATCGCTGCCTAAACGGCCTGCGCGAAACCTACCTAGCCCTTGGCACCCCTGGCTCTTCTGTGGCCACCGGCGTGAATTTGATGAAGCAGTCTGCCATCGCGATTGCTAACGATCGCAATGGCATCACCGCTGGTGATTGCACCGCCCTAATCAGTGAAATTGGCACTTATTTTGATCGTGCTGCAGCCGCTGTTGCTTGAAGAATCCGCCGGAATTTTCTAAACCTTTTCACCCAATCAACCAATGAAAACCCCCCTTACCGAGGCTGTTTCAGCCGCAGATTCCCAGGGTCGCTTTCTCAGCAACACTGAGATTCAAGGTGCCTTCGGTCGCTTCAACCGTGCAAAAGCTGGCCTTGATGCAGCTAAAGCCCTCACCGTAAAAGCCGACAGCCTCGTAAACGGTGCTGCCCAAGCGGTGTATTCAAAGTTCCCCTACACCACCCAGATGCAGGGCCCTAACTTTGCCGCCACCCCTGAAGGCAAAACCAAGTGCTCCCGCGACATTGGCTACTACCTGCGCATGGTTACCTACTGCCTAGTGGCAGGTGGCACCGGCCCCATGGACGACTACTTGATCGCCGGCCTTGATGAAATCAACCGCACTTTTGAGTTATCTCCCTCCTGGTATGTAGAGGCTCTCAAGTACATCAAAGCCAACCATGGCTTGAGTGGTGAAGCAGCCACCGAAGCAAACAACTACATCGACTACGCAATCAACGCTCTAACTTGATTCTCAGTTAATTTGTTTTCTCAAACCCCCCTTCTCTGGAGGGGGGTTTTTTCATGTTCTTCAAATAAATTGGGGCAATGGTTAACAGCATCCCAAGCAATGAGCCCATAAGCGAAGCCGAGGCCCTTGAGCGCCTAAGCCAACAGGACGACCCCAGCCTGCAGTGTTACGGCGCTTGGTGGTTAGGTCGCATGCGCTCAAGCCACCCTGAAGCAATCCCGCTATTGCTTAATTGCCTTAGCAGGCAGCTGAATTCCATTCATTTAGAACCAGATGAACTTGCCGTTGGCAGGAGCGCTGCCCGTTCCCTGGGCAAATTGCAAGCTGAAGCGGCCTTACCGCTACTGCTCCAAGCCTTAAACCATCCAGACCACGGCCTCAGGGACGCAGCAGCCCGCTCCCTTGGTGAACTAGGCAACCCAGCTGCCATTGCGGCGCTGATGGGGCGGTTACAACAACCATTGGCCGGCGAGCCAGTGGGCAATGGTTTGAATTTGGCAGAGCCCTGTGAGGCCCTCCTGGAAGCAATTGGCCAGATCTACCTGGTGAGCGGCGTTAAAGCCAGTGCAGAATCAACTAAAGCCCTTGAAGCATTTCAGTGCCACAGCAGGCCTTTGGTAGCCAGTGCTGCCTCACGGGCCCTACTACAACTGAGTGGCGAAGCGAAATGGGCTGAACCCATGGTGGCGTTACTCCAACATCCGCAATTACAAACGCGCCGTGCTGCCCTGATGGATCTTGCCGCCTGCGGCTGGCGGCCGGCGGCAGAGGCAATCAGCGGCTGCTCAGCAGAAAATAGTTTGAAATTGATCGCCCTACGCCGTTTAGTTGAAGAGCCCTTGGGGGAGCCCCATCCTGGGGCGCTTGGCGCCAGGGAAAAAGAATTGCTCGCCCTAATGGATGGCTTGCTTTGAACCCGTTATTGAATTCTTATTTGCTAGCGGTGCAAACAGCAGCCAGCGCCAAGGGATTAGTGGTTGCCACACGCAATTTGGTGGAATATTGCCCCAATTTAGAGCCAGATTCCAGTGATCAAAAAGCAGCTATTAGCTGCTTAGTAACGTTAATTGGCATAAATAATCCCGGTGCTGCCGTGGCAGCCGTTGATGGCTTGATTGCCTGCGGCAGCGCAGCGGTTGATTGCTTAATTAACAACTTAGATGAACACAACTATGGAGCCAGGGCTTGGGCTGTGCGCGCCTTAGCCCATATCGGTGATCCCCGCGGCTTGCCCGTGCTGAAAAGAGCGATCGAGCAAGATATTGGCCCCAGTGTGCGGCGAGCTGCCGCAATGGGTTTGGGTTACCTAAAGCTAAATGAACTACCCGAATCGCAACGCATAGAAACCATGCAGATTTGCCTTGCTGGCCTCAGCCTCGGTTGCGCCGATGGGGAATGGGTGGTGCGCTATGCAGCCGTTGTGGGTTTGGAGAATTTTCTTGTTAATGCCTCTGCTGCCTATGCCGAGGCCAGCCGCAAATTGCTGCTTTGCCGTTGCCAAATGCAGGAGGAGGTTATCCCTGTGGTGCGCCTGCGGGCTGCCCAGGCTCTGGAAAAATGGCCCGCTCCTTGAACCAGGCCACGATTTGGCTAACCACTTGCTCAATAGCCATGCCATCACTCACTAGCTCAAGGGCATCTGGCGCTTTGCATAGAGGCGCAACAGCCCTGCTGGAATCAAGCTGATCCCTCTGGCTAATTTCTTGCTCCAACTGGCTCAAGGCTGGCACCGGCAAACCGCGGGCAGCCAGATCAGCCGCCCGGCGCCGGGCCCTTTCAGCAACGGTTGCCGTTAGGAAAACCTTGAGCTCAGCCTGGGGAAACACTGCGGTGCCAATGTCACGCCCTTCAGCCACCAGGCCGCCCTTGGCGCCAAAACGGCGCTGCTGGCTGGTGAGCGCCGAGCGCACGCTTGGTAATGCTGCCACCGCAGATACCCCAGCTGTTATTGCTGCCGTGCGGATCTGCTCGGTTACGTTTTCGCCATTCACCCATACCAATTGATCCCCCTCCGGCTGGGCCTCTAGCCGCAAATTGAGTTGCCCAAGGGCATTGGCCAATTCAGGGCTCTCCTCGGGCGCAAGGCCCTGGCTTTGCAGCAACCAGGTAACAGCTCGATACATCGCTCCGGTATCTAGGTAAACCAGGCCCAGCTCCCGGGCCACCAAGCGGGTAACAGTGCTCTTGCCGGCGCCGGCGGGGCCATCGATGGCAACAATTGGGAGTCGGGTCATCAAAATACGGTGATCGATTAATCGGGTGCTGCCGCATCGCACGGCAGCAGCAAGTAGTGCAGAACCCTCCAGCTGCTGCAGGGGCTGCAAACTCAAGGGCTGCACCAGTTCCAGATACTCCACTGCTAAACCTGCGGCCTCAAGGCGAGCCCGCACCCACAACAGCAGTGATTCCCCATTCTGCATTTCAGCATCAACATCCAGCTTCAAATCAGCCAGGGCCTGGGGCAAGGCCGCCGCCTGTTGCCGTTGGGCAGCACTGAGATAGGCATTGCGGGAACTAAATGGCAGGCCATCGGCTTCCCTCAGGGTGGGGCAGGCCACCACCTGCACGGGCAAACCCAGATCCAACACCATGCGGCGCAGCACCTGCAGCTGTTGCCAATCCTTTTCACCCAAATAAATTCGGCTGGGATTCACCAGGGCCAACAGGCGGGCTACCACCGTGCAAACACCCTGGAAGTGGCCTGGCCGTTTTGCTCCACAAAGATGTTTCACCAAATCAGGGGCAGGCATCACCTGGGTGAGTCCCCCCTGGCCAAGGGGATATATATCGATGCTTTGGGGAGCCCAAAGGGCATCTGCTCCATGGGCCGCCGCCAAGTTCAAATCTGCCTGCAATTGGCGGGGATAGCGTTCAAAATCCTCAGTGGGGCCAAATTGGAGCGGATTAACAAACACGCTCACAAGCAGCCTTGCTTCAGGCGCGGCGGCCAAAGTAAAAAGCCCACCATGGGCAGCATGTAAGCCGCCCATGGTGGGTACGAAATGAATTGGTTTACCGCTGGCTCTTTTCCAATGCTCCAAATCTTGAAGGGATTGGAGCAGGGCGATTTCAGCCATGGGAAGTGCTTACTGGAGCACTTCTAGCTTCACCTTTGCGGTGCCGGAAGCAATCAAACCGAGTTCGTGGGCGGCCCCGTGGGCCAAATCGATCACCCGGGCGCCATGGAATGGGCCCCTGTCGTTGATGCGCACCACGGCAGTACGGCCATTCCAGAGGTTGGTAACCCTCACCTTGGTGCCGAAAGGCAAGCTGCGGTGGGCTGCCGTGAGGCTACCGGGCCTAAAAACCTCACCGTTAGCGGTGCGATTGCCAAAAAAGCCTGGGCCATACCAGCTCGCTTCCCCTTGGCTGGAGGCAAGCACCCTTGGGGTGGGCCTCAGGGAAGGGGTTCTTGGTGCAACGGGCAAGGGTGAATCCAGGCCGGGCAGCTCAAGGTTGAGAGATGGGGTGGAAGCGGGCTCAGCAATCGCTGTGAGCTTTAGCAAAGGCTCGGTGTTCTCCTGGGCCAAACCTGGGGCCTCCGTTGAAGCAACGGTGCCAATGCAGAGCAGGGCGCTGGAGATCAGGAGCTTTGCAGCGTGAAAATTTTGCATAACAAACGAAACTGGCTGTTAAACAGCAACTGGGAGACCTTGATCCACCCAACTCAACGGTTAAAAAAGATGCAATTAGTGATCAGAAAAAACAAGATTCTGATAACGAAAAGCCCGTTGCAGTTCCTGATGATTTGAACAACGAAACGAATTTAAACCAAATAAACGGTGGGTTTCGTTCAGACAATCGCCCTAATCTCTGATTAGGAAATGCTATCAATCGCTAAATCGACGTGGTAGCAGAGGCTCTTGCCGCAAATTAAGCGAACAAAGTATCAGGAAATCCGATCAGCACCATAAGCGGCACTGATCAAAGCTTATGCCAATCTCAAATGCGTCTAGCGAATTCGGGCGTGGTTTTTGCTTTTGGGTAGGTCAGCATGGCCAATAAAGCGAGGTTTGCTTTGGATTACCGCAGCGCTGGCGTTGATGTGGAAGCTGGCAGAGCCTTTGTTGATCGGATCCGCAGCAGCGTGGAAGCCACCCGCAGGCCAGAGGTATTGGGGGGGTTGGGCGGTTTTGGCGGCCTCTGCCGCCTGCCAGCCGGCATGCGCAAACCAATCTTGGTGGCTGGCACCGATGGGGTTGGCACCAAGCTGGAACTGGCTCAAAACTGTGAACTCCACCATGGCGTGGGCATCGATCTAGTAGCCATGTGCGCCAACGATGTGATCACCTGCGGCGCTGAACCGTTGTTTTTTCTTGATTACATCGCCACGGGAAAACTCAGCCCCGATGCCATGGCCGAGGTAGTGCTGGGTATTGCCGAGGGCTGTCGCCTGAGCGGTTGCGCTCTCCTCGGGGGAGAAACCGCTGAAATGCCTGGCTTCTATCCCGCCGGTAGATACGACCTCGCTGGCTTTTGCGTAGCTGTTGTGGAAGAGGATGAATTAATCGACGGCAGCAAAATCACAGCCGGTGATCGCTTGCTGGCAGTTGCTAGCAACGGGGTGCACAGCAATGGCTTCAGCCTGGTGCGCCGAATCATTAGCGATAACAACATCGATCTGCATGCTCCCCAGCCCGCCCTTGGGGGTAGCTCCGCCGCCACTGCATTACTGCAACCAACACAGTTATATGCACCTCTTGTGAAAGTGCTGCGAGCATCGGGTTTAGCCCTGCACGGCATGGCCCACATCACCGGCGGCGGCATACCTGAAAACCTTCCCCGCTGTTTGCCCCAAGGGGTAAGGGCCCATGTGGATTCAAATAGCTGGGTAAAACCCGCTTTATTCAGCTGGTTGCAACAGCTGGGCGATGTGCCAGAGGCAGATATGTGGCATACCTTCAACCAAGGGGTTGGTTTTGTTTTGGTGGTGCCGGATGTTTCCTTAAATCCCTATCTAGAGCTCATTAATGGCCTTGGCCTAAACGCCTGGCCCCTAGGCCAGATCGAAGCCGGCTCCCCTGGTGTAACTGGATTACCAGCTGGGGCCTAATGCCCCCGAAGATCTGTCAAACTAAATGATCAATTTGCAAGTACCCCTGGCTAACCAGGTCTCTTAACCGAAGTGATTTCAAGCGAAGTGTCCCTTAATCAGCCCCGTATCACCCGCCGTCGTAGTTCCGCTGGCCCGATCCCACCAAACCGCCCCCAGCGTTTTGGCGCAGAGCAGCAAATGCGCAATGGCCCTAGGCCCACTTACCTCACCCTGGCCGACCACGGCAAGGTTTATGTGGCCGACCTGCCACAGATGTCTGATGGTCAATTGGAAACCGTTGAGAAGGAAGCCCAGGAGGTTTTTGAAAGCCTGCAACGGCGAATCACCGAATTGGAACAGCTGGGGGGGGCGAACCTGCGCGATGACGGCTTAATCCGAGCCTGCACCAAACGCGATGTTACCGACCGTTTTTTGCGTTCGGTAGCCCATGAACAGGCCCGTCGCCGGGACAACCCCAGATTGCATGCGGCCGCTGGCGAATCCCTTGCTCGCGCCTTTCTTGAGGTGGCACGCCATCGCCTGCCAGGCCAAACCTTTGATTCGATTTTGCAAGAGGCGCTTACCGCCTGTGAAACCCAACCACAACCGGAAGCAAGCGGCGATCAAGCCAACGCAGACGACGCCTCTGAACAAGCACTAAAACCACCATCGGTGCTGCCTGTGGTGTTGAGCCCTGATCTTTGAGTAGCTGATGCCCTCCACCATTGAGGAGCGAAGCAATCCACCAACTGGGCCAGCAACCCAGGAAGTAGCTGGCGACAAAAAGCAGGAGCCAGTTTTATGCAACCACTGCGGCCGCACTGCAAGCAACGGGATTAGCTGTGAAGGTATCTGCGTTGCCGACAGCGGCTACTAATCCGATCACAATGCCCCCAGCTAGTGCTTTGCCATGAAACGGTTTCTGCCCCTGTTTTTCCTATCTCTATGCCTTGCTGGCTTCTTTAATTATCCAGCCCTAGGCCAAAGAACAGCCGAAAACATTGGCACTTTGATGTTGATCACTAAAAGTTGCAGTAGGAATTTGGAAGATCAAGCCCAAGGCCCCTGTAGCCGTTTGGTGCTTGATCAACTCCAAAAAGATGTGATCAGTTTGCGTTTTATTGCCCGTGGCAAGCAGATTGATACCAGTGATCAACTCACCTTTGCAGGCACCAGCCAAGGATCATTGCAATGTAAAAACACCCGTTGCGCATTAAACGGGCCACTTGAACTTGAACTCAGCAGCCTTAGCGAAGTGGCCTACAACCGCAATGGCGTTGCAGAAGAAATGCCAAAGGCTTGGCCAGTGCTTGGTAGTTGCAAACTGGAAGCCAAATCAGTGAGCTGCAAAGCCCGCTCAATCCAAGGACAACGCTGGGAAGCCACAGCCACGTTTTAACCCCTAAAGGCGGCACCCAGATTCGAACTGGGGATAAAGGATTTGCAATCCTCTGCCTTACCACTTGGCCATGCCGCCGGCCCGGGAATCAAAATCCCAAGATCGGATCGTACCAGTCGCCCCAATGACAACTCGCCTGCTGCTGCTCAGCAATGGCCATGGGGAAGACCTAATCGCCATGCGCTTGATTAAGGCCCTGCAAGAACAAGCCAGTTGCCATGGCGAAAATTTAAGGATCAGCGTTCTTCCTCTGGTGGGGGAGGGCAATGGTTTTGCCGCTTTAGAAAATGTGGAACTGCTTGGCCCCAGGCAACACCTACCCAGCGGCGGCTTTAGCAACCAAAGCCTTTGGGCCCTGCTCAAAGATCTCTGGGCAGGCGTTGGCTTCTTAAGCCTGGCTCAAATCAAGAGCATCCGGCGCTGGTGCCGCCAAGGGGAGGGGGCGGTGCTGGCGGTGGGAGATCTATGGCCGTTACTACTGGCCTGGGGCAGCGCTAAGCCCTATGGCTTCATCGGCACACCAAAGAGCAATTACACCTGGAGTAGTGGCCCCGGCCATAGCCCCATGGCTGATGCGTACCACAGGCTTAAAGGCAGTGAATGGGACCCCTGGGAATGGGCCCTGATGGCACGGCCCAGATGCCGCTTGGTGGTGTGCCGTGATCCGCTCACTGCAAGGGGTTTAAGGAGCCATGGAGTGGCTGCTTTAGCGCCTGGCAATCCAATGATGGATGGCTTCCAAAGCCAGCCACTACCGCCTGCCATAGAGGGGATGCAAAGGGTTTGTGTGCTGCCTGGCTCCCGCTGCCCGGAGGCCCTGAGCAACTTAAAAAGTTTGCTATCAGCGATTGCCAACCCGGAAACCACAGCTAAGCGGCTACTGCTACTTGCCTGTGGTTCAAGGCCCACCGCAGCAGAACTAAAACCCTTGCTATCCGCCTTGGGTTACCGCAGCACTGCCATACCTGCCGGCACCATGGCCCAGGAGGCATGGTGGGGGCCCGCTGGCTTGCTTTTGCTTGGTAGCGGTTTATTTGCCACCTGGGCCCCATGGGCTCAGGTGGGGGTGGCATGCGCCGGAACTGCAACGGAGCAGCTCGTTGGCATTGGTTGTGCAGTTTTGTCTTTGGCGGGGCCGGGGCCCCAATTCACCCTTGGCTTTGCCCAAAGGCAAAGCCGCCTCTTGGGCGGTGCCGTGCGGGTATGCCGGCGGGGCCCAGAGCTGCAA
The DNA here is from genome assembly GCF_024345595.1 of Synechococcus lacustris Maggiore-St4-Slac. Lineage (NCBI taxonomy): Bacteria > Bacillati > Cyanobacteriota > Cyanophyceae > Synechococcales > Synechococcaceae > Synechococcus > Synechococcus lacustris. The sequence goes on from NZ_JAGQBK010000002.1 coordinate 144,559, forward strand.
AGGGCCCTTGAATTACTGCTAACTACTCCCGCCCTTCAAATGGAACTGGGCAGGATTGGCCGCAAACGCATGGGCCCTCCAGGCGGCAGTGCGGCCATCGCTGCATTAATCCGTAAGCGATTACTTGATTAGCTGCGATGTTCAAATATTGAACCGAAATGCAACCGATCCAATTCGGAAAAAACCGGAATGCATTTAAAGCACTGCTGGGCCAGCTCCAACCGCTCTTCCCGCTCCAACATGCGATGCAGTTGCTGCCTAGCGGGCAGCAGATAACGCACATCATTGGCGGCATAGGCCAACTGCTGATCACTTAATTCATCCACCCGGCCCCAATCACTGCTTTGGGCTTGCTTATCTAGCTCCACCCCCACAAGCTCCTGCACCACATCTTTAAGGCCATGGCGGGGGCTGTAGGTGCGGCCCAAACGGCTTGCCACCTTGGTGCAAAAAATCGGATTCACCTTTATTGCCAAACCGGCAGCAAGGGCAGCCACATCAAAACGGGCGAAATGAAACACCTTTTCAATTGTTTCTGCTTCCATTAGTTGCTGCAGCTTGGGGGCTGCGCTTTGACCACGGCCGATGCGCACACAACACACCCGATCCTGGTCGTCGCAAATTTGCACCAAACAAAGCCTGTCGCGGCCATGCACTAAACCCATGGCTTCCGTATCAACAGCTAAGGCGGCAGTGCCGCGATATCGCTCAAACCATTCATCATTCAAGTCAGAGTCAAAAACTACGAATTCCTTAGCTGGTGGCAATGGTTCTGGGGCCATGGGAAGGGAAAACAAAGGGAACCAACCTGGCCAATCTGCACGATCACGGCTTTCTCACTTGCAATTCAAAACAAGACTGGGTTAGTACTTGAGGAGAGCAAAACCTCACCATGTCCCAGCGACGCCTTCACGAAAACCACAGACTGATTGATATCAAGCGGTTCTTCGACCAACCACCCCTCCAATACCTGGGTTTAGAGCTGGCCGTTTGCTGGATTCTCGATTGCCTACTAGAAGCTGATTCCTATCCCACCGCATTGATGAATCGCCTGGCGGATCTTCACCCCAGGTTGCGTTTATCCGAAACAGTGCTGCAACAGGCGATCAGCTTTTTGGATCAACAGGGTGCCATCGGTAGCTACACCCAGCGCTGCCCCAGCCGCGGCCGCCCCAGGCGCATGTTGCACCTGAGCGAGGGTTACCGCCAGGAGGCGCAAGAGTTGATGCCCGCTTGGCAGCAGTGGCTGGAAGAGGCCCATGCCGCCGCAAATTCCGCTACAACTAGTTCCCTAACCATCAATGCCCTACCCCTACCAGCCGCCGTTTTAAGCCGGTAGTTGGCTAACAGCCATGGATTCGGTGCTCTCTTCTACTTTGCTGCTCACCCTTTTGATGGGTATCGGCTTGCTGTTCTTTCTGAGGGCGGCTAGTAAAGATCGCACCACCGTGGTGGAAGTAAACAGCTCCAGGCCACCCCTTGAGGTGCTGGAGGGCCTAAATCAATGGTTGCTGCAACGGGGATGGCAAACCATCGCCGGCGATCCAGAGCAGCAGCTACTGCGTTTTGAGGGCCAGGTAGAGGCGAGTGTGCCCTTGGCGGTGCTGCTAAGCGTGCTTGGCGCTTCAGGGGCCACCGCCCTTGGTTTGGTGCTGCGTCAATTATTGCCAGCTCTCAGTTATTGGCCCCTGCTGCTTGCCTTGTTGGGTCCGCTAGCAGGACGCATTTACCTGATCAGGGCCCGCCGGTTAGAAACCCTTGAGCTGCGTCTTTTGCCCCAACAAGGTTTTGTTCCTACCACCTTGAAACTGAGGGCCCATCGCGATGAATTAATCGCCCTTGAACGCAGCCTCGGCCGTTCCCTTAATCTCCACAGCGATGGCAGGTTGCTTAGTTCACCGCTTTAAAAAACCGCTTGCCAGCTGGCTTGCCTCCCTTTTACTAACTGCCCTATCAACACCAGCTGGGGCGTTAGAACAAGCCAAAGGATTACTAGATCTGCTTAATAGTGTTGGCGTTGATGCCCCAACACTTCAGCCAAGGGATTTCTCCCTGCCGGTGCCAGCGGGCCGCACTAAAAATTGGCTTGGCACCCGCAGCCACCCCCAAGAACTAGCGATCCTTGTTCTTGCTGGCCATGCCGATTCCCAACGCCTGGGCGGTTCTGGCACCCCTGGCGCAGCGGTTGGCCTTAGGGGTGCAGCACCGATGGATCCAGCCATAACCGATGAGTTGTATTGGAATTTGCTCACCGCCCAAAAGGTGGTGCAAATAGGCAACCAGCGGGGTTTAAATCTGCGCTTCTACGACCCCGGTTTGCGCACGATTGCCAACAGCAATGATCCCCGCAGCAACTGGAGTGTGGGGGCAGCCCATAGCGCCCTGGGCGGTTATGTGCTGGAGATCCACTACGACGCCTACAGCCCCCATGGCAGTGGCCCAGGAATCATTCCTGCTGTGCTCTACGAATTTTCCCGCCTTGATGAGGCCCTAGCCGAGGAATTTGGCAGTTATCCCTACAACTATCGCGGCATGCTTGGCGCCCCCCGCCGGGGAATTTCGATGCTGGAAATAGATCGGCTTGAGGGGGCCCTTGAGCGCAATTTACGCAATCCGCTCAGCCGAGATGCCAGCCTCACAGCCATCGCCGAACGGGTGGTTAAGGCACTGCAGAGAGGCCTAGCCAACGGCACCACTGGCGGTGCAGCGCTCAAGCAATGAGCCATCTGCAAGCCAATCCTGAGGTTTGGTGAATAAATCGGTTAACAGCGCTTCCCTACTGCCCGGTTCCACTTGATAACCATATTCCCATCGCACTAATGGGGGTAAAGACATCAAGATTGATTCGGTGCGGCCATTGGTTTGCAAGCCAAAAATTGTGCCCCGATCAAATACCAAATTAAACTCCACATATCTGCCACGGCGATACAACTGAAACTGGCGTTCCCGCTCCCCATAATCAAGCCCATTGCGACGTTCAACAATCGGACAATAACTATTTAAGAAGGCATTGCCACAGGCGGAAGCAAGCTCAAAAAGATCCTCCCAACTGCGCTCTGGCACCAGGCCTGCCCCCAGCTGAGCAGCCGCTCCATCTGGATTTTGACCGCGGTAAAGGGCAGCTCCTGGCTCTTGATAATCATAAAAAATTCCTCCAATCCCGCGGGTTTCAGCCCTATGTTTTAAGTAAAAATATTCATCGCACCATGGCTTAAATACTGGGAAATAGGCTGGATTAACACTATCGCAAGCTGCCTTTAAACAGCGGTGAAAATGTTTCGCATCCTCTAAAAATGGGTAATAGGGAGTTAGATCAGCGCCACCGCCAAACCACCACACCGGCCCCGCTTCGAAATAGCGGTAATTGAGGTGCACGGTGGGCACATAGGGATTGCGGGGGTGCAGCACCATCGAGGTGCCAGTGGCAAACCATGGCTCACCCTCCGCCTCCGGCCGTTGGCTCAAAATCGAAGGGGGCAGATTTATGCCCTCCACTTCTGAAAAATTCACCCCACCCTGTTCAAATACTCGGCCTTCCTTCATCACCCGCGAGCGGCCACCACCCCCCTCTGGCCGCACCCAACTCTCTTCGGCAAATCGCCCTTCCCCGTCTAAAGCCTCTAAACCGGAGCAGATGCTGTTTTGCAGGCCCATCAAGAGGGCCTTCATACGCTCACGGGAATCGGCGGGGCGGTTGAGATTTAGCAAAACATCACACAATGATGCCGTTACCTTTTCATGGATCCCCCAACCAGAGCAAGGCTTTGTAACGGGGCTCCCTAGGATGGAAACCATGGTGAGCACTGATGAGGCCCTCAAGGCCCTAGAAAGCATTCAAGACGCCGGCAGCGGCAGGTCGTTGCTCGACCTGGGCTGGATTAATCAATTACGGCTGCAACAGGGCCGAGCTGTTTTTCAACTCGCCCTACCCGCCTTTGCCCAAGGCCAACGGGAGCGCATCGTGAAGCAGGCCCGTGAGCTGCTTGAACAGCTTGATGGCATTGATTCGGTGCAAATTGAACTGGCCGCCGCCCCCCAAACCCAAGCGATTGGGGCAGCGGGCCACGGCCAATTGCAACCACCCCAAGCAATTCCTGGCGTTGCCAGGGTGATCGCCGTAAGTAGTGGCAAAGGCGGTGTTGGCAAAAGCACCGTTGCCGTAAATCTCGCCTGCTCCCTTGCCCAGCAAGGTTTAAAAGTGGGTTTGTTGGATGCTGATATCTATGGCCCTAATGCCCCAACCATGCTCGGGGTTGAAGGACAAACTCCAGCCGTTGAGGGGGAGGGGTCGAGTCAGCGCCTAACACCTATCGCCAGTTGCGGTTTGCTGATGGTGTCGATGGGGCTATTGATTAACCCCGATCAACCGGTGGTATGGCGAGGGCCAATGCTCAATGGCATCATTCGCCAGTTTTTATATCAGGTGAATTGGGGAAACCTTGATTTATTGGTGGTTGATCTACCGCCTGGCACAGGTGATGCCCAACTCAGCCTTGCCCAAGCGGTGCCCATGGCCGGTGTGGTGGTGGTTACAACCCCCCAAAAAGTTGCCCTTCAAGATGCCCGCAGGGGCCTTGCAATGTTCCGCCAAATGAATATTGCAATTTTGGGAATTGTGGAAAACATGAGTTGGTTTATCCCCCCAGATCAACCGGAACGCCGCTATCCAATTTTCGGGAGCGGGGGTGGCAACAGCCTGGCCGAAGAAGCCCAGGTGCCTCTGCTAGCTCAAATACCCCTTGAACTACCAGTGCAGCAAGGCGGTGATCAGGGGCGCCCCATCAGCCTGGCCCAGCCAGAAAGCGCTGCTGCCCTTGCCTTTGCCAACCTTGCCCGCCAGGTGTGGCAGCAATGCGCCTCCAACTAGCAATAAAAAGTGGCCCAAAGGGCCAACGCAAATGGCCCTGGGGTAATGCCGATCCGTTGCTCTGGGGCCTACCCATCGCCATCACGTTGCTAGCTGGGCTCCTAATCGCCAGCACCCAAAGGGATTCACCCCTGGCCGATTGGAAAAATCACTGGATAACAGGTGGCGTTGGTTTAGCGATTGCAATACTGCTAGCCAAGCTCGATCTAAGCAAACTAAAGGGGCTATTGATGCCCATTTATCTGCTTACATTGGCTAGTTTATTTGCAGTTAAATTCATGGGCACCAGCGCCTTGGGTGCCCAACGCTGGATATCAGTTGCAGGCTTGCATGTGCAGCCCTCAGAATTCGCAAAATTAGCAGCAATTTTATTACTAGCTGGCATTTTAGCCAAGCATCCCATTGAAAGACCAGTTGATTTAATTCGCCCCCTTGCAGTTATTTCGTTGCCATGGGTGATGGTATTCATACAGCCCGATCTAGGCACCTCGCTTGTTTATGGCGCCATCTTGCTAATAATGCTTTTTTGGGCTGGTCTACCCCTTCCTTGGCTACTGCTATTGATGGCGCCTTTATTTACTGCGATCATTGCGGGCACCTTCGCCTGGGGTTTGCTGCCATGGTTTGCTTTATTGGCTGTTTTGGCCTGGCGCAGCCTGCCCTGGAAACAAATTGGTAGTGCCATCATCCTGGCCATCAATTCTATATTCGCCATACTCACGCCCTATCTCTGGACCCATGGACTCAAGGATTATCAAAAGGATCGATTGATTCTTTTTTTGGATCCTTCCAAAGATCCCCTGGGGGGTGGTTATCATTTAATTCAAAGCCGCATCGGGATAGGTTCAGGGCAACTATTTGGAACTGGCTTACTGCATGGCAACTTAACTAAATTACAATTTATTCCTGAACAACACACGGATTTTATTTTTAGTGCCCTCGGAGAAGAGCTTGGTTTTATTGGTTCGCTTTTGCTGCTGGTGGCCTATGGCCTACTGGCTTGGAAACTGCTGCAAATAGCAGGTAAGGCAAGCAACGATTTCGAATCATTAGTGGTTATTGGCATTCTCGCCATGCTGATGTTTCAGGTGGTGATCAACATTTCGATGACGATCGGCCTAGGCCCAGTAACTGGCATCCCGCTGCCTTGGCTCAGTTATGGCCGCTTTGCAATGCTGGTGAACTTCATCAGCATTGGGTTGGTGGCGTCGGTGCAGCGGCGCGCCCAAAGAAACGGTTTCAAATTGCGCTGAACCTTTGCCAAACCCCTCACCATTGCTGGAGGAATTGCGCCAGGAATTAGCTGCGCCAGTGCCCCCTGGCCGCGGCGATGAGGAGGGGGCAAGGCGGCAATGGTGGGCGGCCCTGGCAGTGCTGCAAGACACCCTGCTGGAGCAGCCAAGCCCCCATGGCCTATGGCTGGCCGCGCCCCTGCCTGCCCTATATGAACCAACCCTGTTGCAACGCTTCCAGGGTTGGGTTTGGACGCCCCCTGCCCCCTCAGGTTTGCGGCCGGAATTACCCGGCAAGGGTGTGGGCTTAAACCCCAAAATCTGGCAGCTAGCCCTAAAGGAAACAGACGGCACCGATCCCCTGTTGGTGTTGATCACAGCCAAATTGCAGGTGGCCCTTGCCCTGTTTGGGGAACCGCAGCGGCGGCAGTTGATAGTGAGTTTTGACCACAAATTATTAGCCCAGCTGCTGCAACGGCTCGGTGCTCGCCTTGGCGAAGACAACCCAGCTGCCGCAATCGACCTGAAGCAAAAACTTGAAAAACTTGGCCCCCTGCAAAATTCAGCAAGGGCAGCGGAATTGTTTTGGCCCCGCCTGGCTGAACGCCTAGCTGCCGCCGCCCCTGGGCTCACCTTGATCGCTGCGCCCAAGGGTCCCCAAGCCCCCCCAGGTGGCACTGATCAGCTGGGGCTATTGGAGGCGCTTGCCCATGAGGTGCGCACCCCCCTTGCCACAATCCGCACCCTGATCCGCTCCCTATTGCGGCGCCAGGATCTGCCAACAGTGGCCGAAAACCGCCTGCGTCAAATCGATGCTGAATGCAGTGAACAAATAGATCGCTTTGGCTTGATCTTTTATGCAGCAGAAGCCCAACGGCAACCCCAGGGGGAGCGGATGCTGGCCCGCACCGATCTAGAGGCCCTATTGCTGCAATTGCAACCCGGCTGGGAAAGCCAGCTACAACGCCGGGATCTGCAACTCGATTTAAGGATTGAAACCGGCCTGCCCGCAGTGATGAGCGATGCAGCCCTGCTGGAAAAAATGTTGGCTGGCTTGATGGATCGCTTTAGTCGCAACTTTCCCAGTGGTGTGAGGGTGAAGGTGGAACTACAGGCGGCTGGGGACAAATTGAAATTGCGCTTTAGCGGCAGCCACAACCCAGGGGAAGACCAGGCCGAGCCCGCCCCTGAAGCAAGGATTGGCCCAGTGCTCACCTGGGATCCCGGCACCGGCAGCCTGCAATTAAGCCCCCAGGCCACCCAGCAACTTTTTGCCAGCCTTGGCGGTCGTTTTACCGAGCGCCGGGGCAGCAGCCTCACCCTTTATCTACCTATCTCCACAGCCACCATTGTTGAAGGCTGTGAAGAGAGCAGCGATCCTGCGTTTAGTGCCGGCGCTGAGTGCTAGCTTCCAGCCAAATCACTCCCTGGCTTCAATGTCCTCGGTAGGAACCCTCAGCGGCCAGCTTCCTGGCTTCATCGGTAGCACCGGTGGCTTATTAAATGCCGCTGAAACCGAAGAAAAATATGCAATCACCTGGACCAGCTCCTCGGCCCAGGCGTTTGAGCTGCCAACCGGTGGTGCCGCAATGATGAATTCAGGCGAAAACATCATGTATTTCGCCCGCAAGGAGCAATGCCTAGCCCTAGGCACCCAGTTGCGCACCAAGTTCAAGCCCCGCATTGAGGACTACAAGATCTACCGGATTTATCCAGGTGGAGACACCGAATTTCTACATCCCAAAGACGGTGTATTTCCTGAAAAAGTAAAAGATGGCCGCCCCATGGTGGGCCATAACCCCAGGCGCATTGGCGAAAATCCAAATCCAGCCAATCTCAAGTTCAGCGGCCGTGAAACCTACGACAGCTGATCTGTTTTAAGCCTCTAGCGCAGGCTTCATCCATTAATCATCTAGAAAGGCGGAACTTGGGTTCCGCCTTTTTTGTTTGCCCAAGCCGCGATGGTTTCTTCACACCAAGGCAGCAGCTTCGAGCCGATGTGGCGGCGCTGGCCGGCCGACCTGGAAACCCCTTTAAGCACTTGGCTAAAGGTGGGCCATGGGCGTCCCTATGGATTTCTATTGGAATCCGTTGAAGGGGGCGACCAGTTGGGCCGTTGGAGTTTTGTGGCGAGCGACCCCCTTTGGGTATTAACAAGTCGCGCTGGCAACTCCACCCTCACCCATCGCGATGGCAACAGCATTGATCTACAAGGCAACCCCTTTCAGTTGCTACGCGAACAGCTAAAGCCTTATCAAACCGTTCCCATTCCCCACCTGCCTCCCGTGGGTCAGTTATTTGGGTTTTGGGGTTATGAATTGATCCAATGGATTGAACCCACGGTTCCCGTTCATCCCCGCGCAAATGATGAACCACCAGATGGCTGCTGGATGCTCTGCGACAGCCTTTTGGTATTTGATCAGGTGCGTCGCCAGATCACTGCCATCAGCTACGCAAATATCGTTGAGGGGCAAGATCCAAACCAAGCCCGCGCCGAAGCCACCCAGCGCTTGGAGGCCCTTGAGGAACGCTTACATCAACCCTTGCCAGCTGGGATCTCACCATTGCAATGGCAAGAGCAGTCGGCAGATCAGCTTCAGGTAACCAGCAACACCAGCCAGGCAGCTTTTGAAGCCGCCGTTAGCAAGGCGGAGGAACACATTGCTGCCGGTGATGTGTTCCAGCTGGTGTTAAGCCAGCGGCTTGAAGCAAAAGTGCAACGGGATCCCTTTGATCTCTACCGCAGTTTGCGGATGGTTAACCCCTCACCATTTATGGGCTTTTTCGCCTTCAACGGCTGGTTTTTGATCGGCTCCAGCCCAGAGGTGATGGTTAAAGCAGATCCCCAAAGCGATGGCAGCGTGAAGGCCAGCGTGCGGCCGATTGCCGGCACCCGCCCCCGCGGTGAAACCGCCATTCACGATCTAGAGCTCGAAAAAGAATTACTTGCCGATCCCAAAGAACGGGCTGAGCACGTAATGCTGGTAGACCTAGGCCGTAACGACCTGGGGCGGGTATGCGAACCGGGCAGTGTTGCAGTGCAGGAGCTGATGGTGATCGAGCGCTATTCCCATGTGATGCACATCGTTTCCCAGGTGGAGGGGTTGTTGCGCAGCGATTGCGACGTTTGGGACCTGCTGCAAGCCAGCTTTCCCGCTGGAACGGTGAGTGGCGCCCCAAAAATTCGCGCCATGCAGTTGATCAATGAGCTGGAACCCAGTGCCCGGGGCCCCTATTCAGGTGTTTATGGCGCCATGGACCTAAGTGGTGCCCTCAACACCGCCATAACAATTCGCACCATGGTTGTTTGTAAAGACGGCGAAACTGGGTGGCGCGTGCAGGTGCAGGCCGGCGCCGGCATTGTGGCGGATTCCAACCCCAGCGCTGAATACGAAGAAACCCTCAACAAGGCAAGGGGATTACTGAAAGCTTTGGCTTGCTTGTCATGAGCAATAGCTTGTTAAAAGGCTTTGAGGTGGAGCTCTACACCGGTAGGGCCGATGGCACGGTGGTGGGCTGTTCAACTGAAGCAGCCGCCGCCCTAGCTGGTTTTGTAACCGAACCGGATTGCCGCAACCTTGAATACATAACCGCCCCAGAGGCCAGCTACAGCAAACAACTGGAGCAACTGCTGGAACCACGCCGTCGCCTGCGCCGTTGGCTTGAACCCAGGGGTTTAACGCTTCTACCTGGCAGCACCATGAGCCTGGGTGATAGCGGCCGTTTTGAGCGTTCCGATAGCCAAAACCCATACCACAGCTACATCGAAGCCACCTATGGCACCCGAGTTGTAACCGCCAGCGTGCATATCAACCTGGGGCTTGATAATCCAGAACAAATATTTGCGGCCTGCCGCTTGCTGCGCTGTGAAGCCGCTTTGCTGCTGGCCCTAAGTGCAAGCTCCCCATTCCTTGATGGCAAGCCCACCGGGGCCCATTCCCAGCGGTGGCTCCAGTTTCCAATCACGCCAACACTGGTGCCCCTATTCACAAGCCATGGCCATTACATGGCCTGGATGGAAACGCAATTAAGCAATGGCAATATGCGTAATGTGCGCCATCTGTGGTCGTCGGTGCGGCCGAATGGCCCAGATCGACCAAAACTATTAAATAGGGTGGAATTGCGTATTTGTGATCTAATTACCAATCCCAATGAGCTGCTTGCAATAACTGCGTTTGCGGAACTGCGTTTGCTGCAATTGCTTGAAATGCCAAGCCAACATGATCCCCTCTTTGCAAGCAAATTAAGCCCTGAAGAATTGCAGCTATTAGCTGATTCAAACGACCGGGCAGCAGCCAGCAGCAGCCTTAATGCAACCCTGATGCATTGGCGTGACGGGGCAGAAATCAATGCCCGTGAGTGGCTTCTAAATCAATTGGAGCAGTTGCGCAGTTGGCCCGCAGCTGCCCCCTTTCTGCCGCTGCTAAGTCCCCTTGATGGCCTTCTACTAAACGGCAACACCGCCATGGTTTGGCTAGAGAAATTCCAGGCTGGTGAAAGCATCAGTGCAATAGTTGGCGCCGATGCCCAGGCAATGGCAAAGGAAGAAAAAGAGCAAAAGGAAGAGAAAGAGCAAGGGGTATCGCTTAAAGCTGCCAATAACGACGGTTATTTGGGATGATCAATGATCCCTCCCCCCTCAAGGCTCCGCCCATGCGGCAGACGCTGCCCAGTTCAGATATTTTGATGGGCCGCCGCACCCTGAGGCAGCTAGCCGAACGGCTTGAACTGGTGGAAGACCTCTGGCGCACAGTTTTGCGCAGTGAATGCCCCCCTGATCAAGCGGAACGCCTACTAAAACTTAAGCAACTTTGTGATGAAGAGGAAACATCAAAAGAAATTATCCGTTTAATCGTGGAGATGGATCTAGCTGAAGCCATCGCTGCAGCTAGGGCATTCTCTCTATATTTCCAATTGGTAAATATCCTCGAACAACACATTGAAGAAGATAGATATTTAGCAACAATGGCCCATGGTGAAGAGGATAACGACCCCCTTGAAAATCCCTTCACGCCCCATCTAGCAAGCCACGATGAACCCGCTACCTTTCAGCGTTTATTTCGACGTTTGCGCAGCTTAAACGTACCGCCCGGACTACTGGAACCCCTGCTGCGCGACCTTGATGTGCGCTTGGTATTCACCGCCCATCCCACCGAAATCGTGCGCCACACAGTGCGCCATAAACAACGGCGAGTTGCAAATCTGATCCAAAAATTAGAGGGTTGCGACCGCGGCTTTGGCCCGATTGAAGATCGCCAGGTACTGCGCCAACAATTAGAGGAAGAGATAAGGCTTTGGTGGCGCACTGATGAATTGCATCAATTCAAACCATCAGTATTAGATGAAGTTGATTATGCCCTGCATTATTTCCAGCAGGTATTATTCCAAGCGATGCCATTATTGAATGAAAGGATTCGCAAAGCCCTAGCCCTTAGCTACCCAAATGTAACTCCACCAGAGGATGGATTTTGCACCTTTGGTTCCTGGGTAGGTTCCGATCGAGATGGGAACCCATCGGTTACACCAGATATAACTTGGCGCACCGCCTGCTTCCAACGCAGGTTGATGTTAGAGCGCTACATATCAGCAGTGGCACAACTTAAAGATCAACTCAGTATTTCAATGCAATGGAGCCAAGTAAGCGGCGCCTTACTTGAATCTTTAGAAATGGATCGCCTGCGTTTTCCAGATATCTATGAAAGACTTGCAGCCCGCTATCGCCTTGAACCCTACAGGCTAAAACTTTGCTACATCCTCGAGCGGCTAAAACTCACTCAACACCGCAATGGCCTTTTGGCAGAGGCTGGTTGGGAGGCACCCAGCGAAAACAATGAACCAGCACCTGGCATTGGCAACCTAGGTGTTACACCAGAACTGCATTACCGCTCCTATTTAGATTTCCGCAGTGATCTGGAATTAATCCGCACCAGCCTGCAGGGCACTCAACTTAGCTGCGAACCATTACAACGTTTATTAAGCCAAGTACAAATATTTGGTTTCACATTGGCATCCCTTGATATTCGTCAAGAGAGCAGTCGCCACAGTGAAGCTCTAACAGAGTTGAGTTGTTATTTACAACTGCCCATCACCTACGACGCCATGGATGAGGCCCAAAGGGTGCAGTGGTTGCTGCAGGAGCTCCAAACCCGCAGGCCCCTGATTCCCACCGGTCCCCATTGGAGTGCCGCCACCGCAGAAACATTCGCGGTGTTTCGAATGTTGGAGCGATTGCAACAGGAATTTGGCAATCGCATCTGCCGCACCTATGTGATTTCCATGTGCCATAGCCAGTCGGATCTGCTGGAGGTGTTGGTGCTGGCCAAAGAAGCCGGCTTGGTTGATCCGGTGGAGGGCAGCACGCGCCTACAGGTGGTGCCCCTATTTGAAACGGTGGAAGATCTGCGCTGCGCATCAGAGGTAATGGCAGCCCTATTTAAAACTCCCTTCTACCAACGTTTATTGCAACATGAGGAAATACCGCTGCAAGAAGTGATGCTGGGCTATTCCGATAGTAATAAAGATTCCGGCTTTCTTTCAAGTAATTGGGAAATTCATCGCGCTCAAATGTCTTTACAAAGTTTGTGCAGTAGCCATCAGGTGGGCCTCAGGATTTTCCATGGCCGCGGCGGCTCCGTTAGCCGGGGCGGCGGCCCTGCCTATCAGGCAATTTTAGCCCAACCCAGCGGCACCTTAAGCGGCCGAATAAAAATTACTGAACAGGGCGAAGTTCTAGCCTCTAAATACGCATTACCGGAACTGGCTCTCTATAACCTTGAAACCGTTACCACGGCAGTTTTACAAAACAGTTTATTGGGAACTGATTTAGATGAAACTGAAAGCTGGAATCAGTTAATGGAGCGGCTAGCCATATGTTCCCGCCGCCATTACCGAGCGCTAGTGCATGAAAATCCAGATCTGGTTGATTTCTTTGAACAGGTAACTCCAATTGAAGAAATAAGTAAATTACAGATCAGTTCAAGGCCAGCGCGCCGCAAGCGCGGCGGCCGCGACCTTTCCGCCCTTCGGGCGATTCCATGGGTATTTGGTTGGACCCAAAGCCGCTTCCTCCTGCCGAGTTGGTTTGGAGTTGGCGCTGCCATTCGCGATGAGTTAGATAACGATCCAGCTCAAATGGAAATGCTGCGGGTTTTATATCAGCGCTGGCCCTTTTTCCGCATGTTGATCTCCAAGGTGGAGATGACCTTAGCCAAGGTTGATTTAGATCTTGCCCATCACTATGTACAAGCCCTTGGCAGTCCCGAAAGCCGCGAGGCATTTGAATCAATTTTTGAGCAAATCTCCAATGAATATCAGCTCACTAAAGAGTTTGTTTTAGAGATTTCTGGCCATCGCCGCTTGCTAGATGGTGATCCCGGTTTGCAGCAATCCGTAGAGCTGCGCAACCGCACAATTGTGCCCCTAGGTTTCCTGCAGGTAGCCCTACTGCGGCGGTTGCGCAATCAGCACCGTCAACCACCCATGAATGAATCGGAAGCAACCGATAACCGCACCTACAGCCGCAGTGAACTTTTGCGGGGTGCCCTACTAACAATCAATGGCATTGCCGCCGGTTTGCGCAACACCGGCTGAGCCCTAAATAAATGATGCCCTATTTCCGCAGCTCTAACGCTGCACCTCAATTACCCGAGGGTTACCAGCTCCAATGGGAACCACTGCCCACCGCCGCAGATGAGGTAAATAGGCTTTTGCAAAGTTGTGGCGCCCCAAACCGCAGCGATAGTCGCGTGGCCCTTGCCCTTGAGCGCAGTGCTTGGTCTTTGAGGCTGCATAAAGCAAACCAATTGGTGGGGTTTTTACGGGTTACCAGTGATGAGGCCCTTAATGCAAACCTCTGGGATTTGGTGGTGTTGCCGGATCAACCAGAAAAGCAAAAGTTGCTTGAGGTATTGGTTTATGCGGCCCTAAATCGCATGCGTAAACAATGGCCCGGTTGCAGTATTTCCCTTGCCGCCGGTGAGGAATTGATACCTGTACTTGAAACCTATGGCTTCATTTCAGATCCCAACGGCATTCGCGCCATGGGATTAGACCTGAAACAAGAGGGTGAAAGGGAAAAAACGAGCATGGAGGGACTCGAACCCCCGACATTCAGAACCGGAATCTGACGCTCTATCCAACTGAGCTACATGCCCTTCATTGCTTAGCTTAGCTGCAATACCGCCTAGGCCCCATCCTTCTCCACCGCCTGGAGCTCAGTAGTTTTCGCAACTACAGCAGCCTGAAATTGGCGCTCGATTCACCGCGGCTATTGGTGCTAGGCCAAAACGGTGAAGGCAAATCCAACCTGCTTGAGGCAGTGGAAATACTCGCTAGTTTGCGCTCCCATCGCTGCAGCAGTGATCGCGATTTAATACAAAGGGGAGCCAAATCAAGCGTGATCAGGGGCCTCGCTGGCCCTGATGGCAAAGATGAATTGGTGTTGGAATTACGCAGCCAAGGGGGCCGCCGGGCCCAACGCAACGGCAAAGCACTTGAACGCCAAATTGACCTACTCGGCCCATTGCGCTGTGTGGGCTTTAGTGCCCTAGATCTCGATCTAGTGCGGGGAGAACCAGCCCTGCGGCGCAGTTGGCTGGATCGTGTGGTGATGCAGTTGGAACCGGTTTATGGCGAGTTGCTCAGCCGCCATGGCCGCTTGCTGCGACAGCGTAGTCAGTTATTGCGGCGCAGCTTAAATGCCCAAGCCGAATTGCTTGATGCCTTTGACCAGCAACTCGCCGCAGTGGGGGTGCGGCTCCACCGCCGCCGCCATCGAATGCTGCGGCGCCTGGAACCACTGGCCGCCCCATGGCAGGAAAAACTTAGTGGCGGCAGGGAGCTGCTGCAATTGAAGTATTTAGCCGGCACCCAGCTGGAGGAACCAGAACAAGAAAGCATCTGGCAAGCATCCCTACTTTGCCAACTGCAAAACCAAAGGGAGCAGGAATTGCGTTTGGGTGTTTGCAGTGTGGGCCCCCAAAGGGATGACGTGGCCCTACTGCTAGACGGAGAACCGGCCAAACGTTTGGGTTCTGCCGGCCAACAGCGCTGCTTGGTTTTGGCCTTGAAATTGGCGGAATTGGAACTTGTAAAGCAATGCAGTGGTTGCGCGCCAATCCTCCTGCTAGACGACGTTTTGGCCGAATTGGATCCCAGCCGCCAACAGTTGCTATTGGAAGCGATTGGCGAGGGCCATCAATGCCTTGTGAGCGCCACCCACCTGCATAGCTGTGTGGAGGAGTGGCGCCATAGGGCCCAACTGATCACTGTGCAGGGCGGTTCACTGCTGGCGGAGGGGTAGGGGCTTTGCTGGAACCAGAAAACTTCAACAGAAATAGCGAGGTACCCCCAACCGCTACTGCAACCACCAACAGCACCAGCAGCAGCTCCCCCACGGTTAATCCACCTGTTTGCTGAATTCTTCCTTGCTGAATTCTTGTTTGCCGAATTATTTTCATTTTCAAAAGCTGAAAGGCCACTGGGTAGCGCTAAGATTAGGAGCTGTTTTGCCGGATTCAATGGCTAAAGCCCCTTCCTGTTTGCACCCAGATCCAGGACGTTCCACCCCCCTTGCTCCCCCAGTTGAAAATGTCCCAACGGACATGGTGGGCAAACACTGCATTCTCGAGCTGTATAACTGCGATTCCAGCCGGCTCGACGACGAAGCTTTTCTCAGGAGCGCCATCACCTCAGCAGCGAAGCGGGCTGGCGCCACCCTCCTGAATTTGATCACCCACCGGTTCGAACCCCAAGGAGTTACTGGATTAGCCCTACTGGCTGAATCCCATATCTCCATTCACACCTGGCCTGAATCAGGCTATGCAGCAGTTGATGTGTTCACCTGCGGCGACCACACAATGCCTGAGAAGGCATGTGCGGTGCTGAGTGAAGAACTGGGCTCAACCCGCCAAAGCCTCAGAAGTTTCCGGCGGCGAACCCCATCTGCCATCGCTGATAGCCAGCGGGAACCAGTGCTTATTTGATCAGGGAGCGGTTGAGTTTGCCACTCACCAATCCCTCTAGATCCACACTCACGGCTGTAAAACCCAGCGCCAGGAACTGTTCCACCAGTTCTTGGCGCTGTTTGTGTTTTAAAAGCAATTCAAATTGATCGGTTTGCAGTTCCAGCCGCGCTGTATCCCCTTGGCAGCGCAGCCTCAACTGACTAAAGCCAAATTGACGCAATAAATTCTCCCCTTTTGCAACCCGTTGCAACCTGCTTGCACTCACCGGTTCTCCATAGGGGAAACGGGAAGCAAGGCATGGCTGGGCTGGTTTATCCCACCAGGGGAAGCCCAGGGCACGGGAGATCTGGCGAACCCCTTGCTTATCAATCCCAAATTGCAATAGGGGCGACACCACCCCCTTTTCTGCTGCCGCCTGCAGGCCAGGTCGATAGTCGCCTTGGTCGTCTTGGTTAACCCCATCCAGCACCAGAACGCCCCCAGCCAGCTGAGCCAAAAGGCTATGCAGCTCTCTTTTGCAGTAATAACAACGGTTTTCAGGGTTGCTGCTGTAACCGGGCTCCTGCAATTCTTGGCTTTCAATTTCGCGGTGGCGCAATCCAAGCCAGCTCGCCTGCCAGCGGGCTTCCTCCAACAGATTTGGCGCTAAAGCGGGCGACACACCAGTAACAGCCTCGGCCTTTTCTCCCAACTGTTCAGCCGCAAGGGCCGCCACCAAGGTGCTATCTACCCCGCCTGAGTAGGCAACTAATACAGCTGGTTGCTGGCCCAACCAATTACGCAAGGCGAGCAGTTGCGCTTGCCTTGGGGCCTCAAGGCTTTCCACTAATGGATGGGCTGAAATTTGAATTACCACAGTGCTAACCCCAAGCTATCCAGCCTCGTTACAATTGGGCGATGACTAGCTCTAGTGGTGGTGGCATCGGCATCCGCACCGCAGCGGGTAGCGAGGAACGAAACCATGGTCAGTTACATGTTTACGACGGCGATGGCAAGGGCAAAAGCCAAGCTGCCCTTGGGGTGGTGTTGCGCACCATCGGTCTTGGGATTTGCGAAAAGAAACGCACCCGGGTTTTATTGATTCGTTTCCTTAAAGGGCCGGGTAGGGCCTATGCGGAAGATGCCGCAATCGAAGCGCTGCAGCAGGGCTTCCCCCATTTGATCGATCAAGTGCGCACCGGCAGGGCCGATTATTTCAATGCCGATGAAGTAACCCGTTTTGATCGTCAAGAAGCCCAGCGGGGGTGGGATATTGCCCGTGGCGCCCTTGCCAGCGCTCTTTATTCAGTGGTGGTGCTCGATGAACTAAATCCTGTGCTTGATCTTGGCCTGCTCGATGAACAGGAAGTTGTGCGCACCCTTGCGGCAAAACCAGCGGGCCTTGAAGTGATCGCCACCGGCAGGGGTGCACCGCGGGCACTGGTAAACCTGGCGGATCTGCATTCGGAAATGCGCGCCCATCAACATCCATCCGCCGCTGATCTTGGTGTTGAAGGGATTGAGATTTACACCGGGGAAGGCAAAGGGAAATCCACCAGTGCCCTCGGCAAAGCATTACAGGCAATCGGCAAAGGCATCAGCCAAGACAAGAGCCACAGGGTATTAATTTTGCAATGGCTTAAGGGGGGCAGTGGCTACACCGAAGACAGCGCAATCGCAGCACTTCGGGAAAGCTATCCCCATTTAGTTGACCACTTACGCTCCGGTAGAGATGCAATTGTTTGGCGCGGCCAACAGCAACCAATCGACTACGTAGAAGCAGAGAGAGCTTGGGAAATCGCCAGAGCAGCTATCGCTAGCGGCCTTTATAAAACCGTAATTCTCGATGAACTGAATCCAACCGTAGACCTGGAATTACTGCCAGTGGAGCCGATAATGCAAACCCTGCTGCGCAAACCGCGCGACACTGAAGTAATAATTACTGGCCGCTGCAAACACCCTCCAGCCTATTTTGATCTGGCTAGCGTTCACTCTGAAATGGTATGCCATAAACATTATGCCGAAAGAGGAATAGACCTCAAGCGAGGCGTTGATTACTAACATCTAAGCAATCAAAAACTAGATATTATTTTTTAATTTACAGCCTCCGTCAGCCACACTTGATGCATGCTTAGAAACAAAGTTAATTATATGACTTGAAACTTCGTCGCCATCAGAGATTTTATCCCATATGGAATTATGATCACGATTCTTGATGTCCACTAAACTCACATTAGCAAAGCCAACATCCTTGAGATTTGCTACAAATCGATACTTCTGATCTCGCCTCCATTCTTCATCGCCATCGGCAATGATTGCCAACCAAGGCATCTTAGGGGAGGAGGTTCTGCCCCAAAACTGAGGAGTGGTAGAAGCGCTTTCCCAAAATTTCGGATCCTCGCCCCAAACATCTTTAGGCCTATTGGGAGCAACTAAATCAACATCATGAAAAGCACTCACGGGAATAGCCCCACTTATTGCATTCAACTTAAGATCATGCTTAGCCAAATAATCGCCGTTAAGTGCTAGAAGAGTAATAAGATAGGCGCCAGCAGAGTGGCCAATAATATAAATTAAGCTTGGATCTCCACCATAGCTAGATATATTCTTTTTTGTCCAAGCGAATGCAGCTGCCACGTCTTCCACATGGGCTGGATGAGAAACCTGCGGCGAAAGTCGGTAGTTAATTACAGCGGCAGCAATTCCAGAAGCCGCAAACAATTTACCTTTTTTGACGTCTTCACTTTTATCCCCTTTCCTCAAGCCACCTCCATGCACAGACATCAAAGTAGGAAAACATTTAGATTTTGATGGAATATACAAATCAAGCCGCCTACGATCAACTTCTTTAGCATTGGAAGAATTTACAACTTTCACATAATTAACATCTTTAATGCTGCGCACATCCTGCTGCGCTAGCACCGCTGAAGAATACAATCCCAAGCAAATCGCAGGAAGCAAACGCAAAAGATTAATGGCCATTTTATTTAAATTAATTTAAATAAATTATTTATATCAATTACACATTAGCACGGGCTGAATGAAGAAAAAAGCGCCTGTAATCCGGATCTTTTTCAAGTAAATCCAAAAACCTATCCCGATCCAAGCGCAACAGCAATCCATCTCCCCTGGCCCTCACAGTTACGCTGCGCGGTTGATCTTCCAACAAGCCTGCATCACCAAAGAAATCCCCCTCCTCAAGCACCCCCTGCTTCACAGGAATTCCACCCCAAAGATCAGCCTGCAACATCTCTAGGGTGCCTGCCACCACCACATAAAAACTATCGGGGGCATCCCCCTCTCGAAAAACCTCTTCCCCAGGACGCACCCGATCGCTCACAAATTCGGAGGCAAGCCACTCCAATAAAGAAGGCTCCACCCCTTCAAATAAGGGAATAGAAGCCAACCTTGCCGCAGTAATGCGCACCCGTTGGCCGGCCCGCAGGTCAAAACCGCCCATCTGGCGATGCCAAAAAGAGGCATAAAGCCCACCCGCTGCCAGCAGGCCATGGTGTGAACCCTGTTCCACCACCCTGCCGGCTGCAATTACAGCCACTTGGTCCATGGTTGCAGCGGCGCGCAAACGATGCAAAACAGACACCACGGTGCGCCCTTCCCCCAAGCGGGCAAGGGTTGCATTAATCGCTTGTTCCGTTGCTGGATCTAAAGCACTAGTGGCCTCATCTAAGAGCAATAAATGCGGATCCCTCAGTATTGCCCTGGCAATGGCAATTCGTTGGCGTTGCCCACCCGACAATCTGCCACCATCGCTACCCACAGGCGTATTTAAACCTTGGGGTAGTGCTTCGATAAAACTACCCAATTCAGCCGCATAGGCAGCTGCAGTTACCTCAGCGCTGCTGGCATCAAGGCGGCCCAGTTGAATATTTTCTGCGATCGTAAGATTAAAAAGCACCGGTTCTTGCGGCACTAGGGCCACCTGTTTCAACCATTGCTCCCGGTTGAAACTAGCTAGCGGCAAACCATCCACCAGTAGATCACCTCCCTGGGGATGCAATTGCCGCAGCAGCATTTTCAGCACCGTGCTCTTTCCGCCACCGCTTGGGCCCACCAGGGCAAGGGAGCTGCCAGCTGGAATCTGTAAACAAAGATCCACAAGGCCGCCACCCTCGGCATAGCGATATTGGATTTGATTTAACTCAAGGCCGATTCGTAAAGGCGGAGGAGCTAACAGCGCTTGCTCTTTTTCTATCAGCCCATGCCTATTAGGTATTTTGCGCTCGAGTAAATCCAAAGCGGTGCTGGCCGCTTGCAGGGGCAGCAAAAGGGGACCCAATTGCCACATGCCACTAACGAGGGCCGTTGCAATCCCAAGGGCAGCCACCAATTGGCCAACACTTAGTTGTTTATTCAGCACCAACCATGTGCCCAAAGCAAACACACTCACCAAAGTGAGCAAAGCAGAGGCAGTGAGGGCAGCATTTTGCAATCCCGAAACAGTGCCCACCTGCAAACCCTTGCGCTTCAGGGCGTGGTTGCGTTTGCCAAATTCCATCCGGGTGGCCTGGCCTAGGCCAAATAAATCAACCAATTCACGGCTGCGCAGCCGTTCCATGGCAAATTCCAACAACAGGGCAGCTTTTGCAACCCTTCCCTCCTCACTGCGGGCCAGGGCAGGGGTAAATGCCACTTGGCTTAATAGCAGTAGGGGAGTGAGCACCACCGCCACAAGGGCAAGCCGCCAACTGATATGGAATAGCAACAACACACTGAGCACAAGTTGCGCCAGGGTCCAGATATATAAGGGGAATTGCACCACCACTACGTTTTCGATGGTGGGGATCTGTTGGGCCAACAGGGCCTGTTCCTCCCCTTCCAAACCTCTTTCTCCAGGGGCCTTTAACTCCAGCAGTTGTTGAAATAAATGCTCCCTAAAATCATTGCCCAGTTCACCGCCAAGGGCAGCAAATAGTCTCACCTGCAAACCATTGCAGCCAACCGCTAACAACAACCACAAACAGGGCAACACCAACAGTGGTATGGCCCTGGCTGGTTCCCCAGGGGTGATTGCCCTATCGATCACCAGTTGTAACAACACAGGGATCCCCACCATCAAAAGGGGATCGGGCAACACAGCCAAAATGGCCAGCAAAACCTTGGGGCGTTGCTTACCGAAATAGGGCCAGAGGCGCAGGGGCAGCGCCAGGGCAGCCATTGGTTTAGAGCATTCGGCAACCCACTAATAGCGAGAATCCAGCTCAGTAATCAATTCAGTAATCAATAACGCTGCACTGAGGGATCTATCTCCTGGCTCCAGGCATCAATGCCACCGCTGATATTGGTGCCCTCAATGCCATGGCGAGCTAAAGCGATCAAGGCCTTAGCGCTGCGACCTCCCAACTTGCAGTGCACATATAAACGCTTACCCCTGCTCATTTCTTGCACACGCCCAATGGCAGTGCCATCTTCAATGGAATCCAAAGGCACTAAAACAGCACCAGCGATTACTGCAATCTGAGCTTCCGGCGGATTGCGCACATCCAATAGCAATATGTCTTCAGCGCCACTATCTAATAGTGCCTTAAGATCTGCAACACTTATGCTTGCCACAGAGCCGGATTCCTCCTGGCCAGGGGCACTGCCTCCAACGCCGCAAAACATCTGATAATCAATCAATTTTTCAATCACTGGTCGCTCCTTAGCGGGACGCAACTTAAGTTCTCTAAACTTCATCGCAAGGGCATCAAATAGCAATAATCTGCCGCTTAATGTGGTACCAATCCCGGTGATAATTTTAACAGTTTCCGTGGCTTGGATTACACCGATAATTCCAGGTAAAACCCCAACCACTCCCCCTTCAGCGCAGGAGGGCACCATGCCTGGAGGTGGTGGCTCGGGGAAAAGATCTCGATAGTTGGGGCAACCTGGCTCCAGGTTAAATACCGTTGCCTGGCCTTCGAAACGGAAGATGGAGCCATAAACATTTGGCTTACCTAAAAGCACACAGGCATCATTAACGAGATAACGGGTTGGAAAGTTATCAGTGCCGTCGCAAATAATGTCGTATGGCTTCATTATCTCCAGGGCATTTTCACTCGTTAATGCGGTTTCATATAGGTCAACTTGGCAGTGGGGATTGATTTCATGAATTCGATGTTTTGCCGATTCAATTTTTGGTTTTCCAACCCAACTGGTTCCATGGATCACCTGCCTTTGCAGGTTGCTGTGATCCACCACATCAAAATCAACAATCCCTAAACGCCCCACCCCTGCAGCAGCCAAATAAAGCAGTAGCGGTGAGCCCAATCCCCCAGTACCCACACACAACACAGAAGCAGCCTTCAGGCGCTTCTGACCCTCCATGCCCACCTCAGGCAGGATCAAATGCCTGGAAAAGCGTGCGATCTCATCTGGGCACAAACTGATTTCACTAGTGTTGAGCGGAAGCATCGCTGCAGGTATTGGTGCCAACGGCACCTAGCTAATCCAATTGTCCCAAACAATCAGCCAATGCCCATGGAGTAGAAGCACACCTGGTTAAACCACGAAGTTCTCGATAACTTGACCCCAGCATCCATTCCAAAAAGTCCATGACGGAGCCCAGCGAAGTGAACATCGACGCTCAGCCAGTGGACAGCAGCACAGCTGAAAACTCCAATCCCCTTGGGGATTTAGGCGGTGCCGCCGCTGATTTCAAAGAGCGCTATAGCGACGTGCTCGGCAAGGTAAATAACGCTCTTGATGGCGTTAATTGGGCCCAGATGGGTCGCATCGGTAAATCCGTTGGCATCTTGGTGGCCGTGATCGTGGCCCAGGTGTTGATCAAAGGCGTGCTCGACACCATCAATCTTTTACCTGTGGTGCCAGGGCTGCTGGAGCTTCTCGGTTTAGTGGTGGTGGGTAACTGGAGCTGGGGCAACCTGCGCACCAGCACCAAGCGGGAAGAACTGGTGCAGCGGATCACCAAATTGCGTCAGGAATACTTGGGTTGAATCAATCCCCCTGGGATGTGGTGGTAGTTGGGGCCGGCATTGCTGGCCTCACCGCTGCTGCCCTAGCAGCAAAAGCTGGCTCACGGGTGCTGCTACTTGAAGCCCATAACCAAACTGGTGGTTGCGCCGGCACTTTTAGGCGCGGACCATTCACCTTCGACGTTGGTGCCACCCAAGTTGCTGGCCTTGAACTGGGGGGTAGCCACCAAAGGCTTTTTGGTGAGCTCGGCGTAAAACTTCCCAATGCAGCCCCCCTTGATCCCGGCTGCGTTGTGGATCTAAACGATGGCCAGCGGCCAGTGATGCTCTGGCGTGATCCCAAGCGCTGGCAACTGGAACGCAAACAACAATTCCCTGGCAGTGAAGCCTTTTGGCAGCTTTGCGCTGGGCTGCATCATTGCAACTGGGCTTTTGCTTCCCGCCAACCCATCCTGCCGCCACGCAACGGCTGGGATCTGCTGCAACTGCTTAAGGCCGTTGGCCCCGGCAGCCTGGCAAGTGGGCTTTTTATCGGCAACAGCGTGGCTGATTTGCTCAGGCTTTGCGGTTGCCCCAACAACAACGCCAATCGCAGGCTCTGGCGCTTTTTAGATCTACAGCTGCGCCTTTATTCGCAAGAGTCTGCTGAGAACACCGCTGCCCTTTATGGCGCAACTGTGCTCAACATGGCCCAGGAGCCCCTGGGGCTCTGGCATCTTGAAGGTTCAATGCAAGCCCTAAGCGCTGGTTTAGAGCAAGCACTCACAAACCAATCGGGTGAGTTGCGCCTCGGCCATCGCGTTGAAAAGTTGCGTTTCATTGATGGCACCTGGCAAATCAGCGGTCAAAGCATCGCTAAGCAAAAATTTGAGCTAACGAGCGCCCATGTGGTGTGCAGCCTTCCACCCCAGTGCCTACCAGGGCTGTTGGGGGAGCAGCTGCCTGAGTTCTATGCCAAGCGGCTCGCAAGCTTTGCTGATCCATCAGGTGCTTTGGTGCTTTATGGCGCAGTAGAGCGGCAATGCTTACCGCAGGATTGCCCCGGCCACTTTCAGCTCGATTGGCAACAGCCGGGTTCAGTTTTTGTTTCGATCAGCAGTGATGGTGATGGCCGCGCCCCGAGGGGCAAAGCCACGGTTATCGCCAGTGTGTTTACTCCCGCCAAACAATGGTTTGACCTTGATCCCAGCTCCTATGCCAGCAAGAAACAAGAAGCACAACTGGGCATAGAAGCAGCCCTAGGCCAGTTGCTTGGGATTGGCCCCAATGATTGGATTCAACGCGAACTATCAACCCCCAGGGGTTTTGCCCGCTGGACGGGGCGACCCTATGGATTTGTTGGGGGCTTAGGTCAACGGCCTAGGCATTTTGGTCCATTTGGCCTTGCTAGCCGCACACCCTTAAAGCGTCTTTGGCTATGCGGTGATGGCATCTATCCGGGGGAGGGAACCGCTGGGGTGAGTTTGTCTGCGGAAATGGCAGTGAAACAACTATTGGCTTCTGGGGATTAGCTGTGCTGATTGGTTGAATTCAGAGAAATTCTGGCCGCAAGGCCTGGCCACGGCTCAGATGTTGTTCCAATTGATCCCACTGCTCAGCTTCGATTAATTGGCCTATCAACTTGAGTTCTTGGTTGTATAAATCGAGCGCGGCCATAAGAGCAACCCGATTTGATTGGGCAATTAAACGACCCAACTGGGGGTTGCCTCCACCCACCCTTGTGGTGTCTGCAAAACCACTGGAGGCCAATTGCCGAGCCAGGTGGCCTCCAGTGGCAGCTGATTGCAGCAGAGCTGCCCCAGCTAGCACCGGCAGGTGGGAAATCAAGGCAACTGCTTGATCATGCGCTTTGGCATCGCAATACACAGGCTTTGCCCCAAGGGCTAAGGCCAGGGCTTCCACCAACTCCACGGCCGTGGAATCCTCTTGCCCTGAGGGGCTAATTACCCAGGGGCGCCCCTGGAATAGTCCCGCCACTCCAGCTTCCACCCCTGCCGCTGCCGTGCCCGCCATGGGATGGCTTGGCACAAACCGCGGCAAGCGCGAGGCAAGGGCTGCCGCAACAGGTGCTTTAACCGATCCCATATCAGTAATTACTGCCCCAGGGGGCATGGCCTGCACCAGGGCTTCATTGGGGGTAATCAATTGATCTAAAGGCAGTGCTAACACCACCAGGCCACAGTTTTGCAAATGAACTGCGGAAATATCCACCGCGTCTACCAAACCCCTTTCCTTGGCCCGGGTAGCAGTTGCTTGGCGATGCACCCAGCCATTCACCACAAAGCCAAGCCCACGTAAATCAAGGGCCAGGGAGCCACCCATCAAACCCAAACCCACCACACCAATGGGTGCGCCAGCAAGGAGAGTTTTTAGCTGCTGCACCGGATCGAGCTTGGTTGCTGTCATTTTTGGCACGGTGCTGAGGGAAAAGAGGCCATAAAAAGGGGTGCGCTTGGGCAGCTTCCTACGATTGCGCTGCTCAAATTGTGTGAATGCTGGAAGCCCAGGCCCACCTTCGCTTAAAGCAACTGCTTAAGCAGGGTGGTGGATCCAGCTGGCCCCATCACCTAACCCTCACCCGTTTGGTGGCACGCAGCCTGAGGCGGGGGGACCACAGCCTATTTCCAGTGAGTGCCACGGTGGATCGCCCCTGGCTGCTGGGCTTGCTCCTACCGGTGTTGATGGCAAACCATCCGGTGCTGTTGGTGGCAAGTGAAGCTTTACAGCGGCGCTTGCTGCAACGGGAACTGATGTTGCTAGCCGAGGTGGGGTTGCGTCGCCCCCTGTGGCAGGGCATCAATCCACCCCATGAACCTGGGTTATGGATGGTTAGCCCAGCTGAATTAGTGCAGATCTGGCGGAGCGGCAATCTTGGCGAATATCAATTGGTCTGCGCTGAAGCAGAGGAATTGGAGGAACTACTGCGCCAAGGGCAAGCAATTCGTTTAACGCCAAAGGATTGGGATCAATTGGGCAGGGCTAAACCGGAGCTAGCTCAAACCTTGTTGGTTTTACATGAACGCTTGAGCCGGCAATTGCTCAATCGCCCCATTGGCCGCAGCCCGAGTGTTGCGATTGCCGCTGAACAGGAAGCACCCTTACGGCTCTTATTGCAAGGGGTGGAGGGGTTGCCTGAACTCTGGCAACACTGGTGCAAAAGCGATTCACAGCAATGGACCAGCTGGGCGATAACCGAACCGCAGCTGCTGCAATGGAGCTTGGAACGCCAACCGCTTAAACCGCTGGAAAGCCTCAATGGTTTGTTGCTGCAGCGGGGGGCAATTTTGGTGGGTTCTTTGATGCCCCATGGCAAAAGACTGCAAGACCTTGGCCTACGCGAACCGGTATTGGTGCCACTCCACACGCCAGAACGGCAAACGGCCATACCCCTCTATGCCCCAAGGCTGCAGGCGCTGCCAAACAGCCCCTTATTTCCAGAGCAACTTTTGAGCCAATGTAGGCGGCTGGTGCTGGGTCAAATAGGGCTTTCGGTGGTTTTAGTAGACGACAATCCCTTGCGGCAATGGCTGACCAGTGCTCTGGCGGCAGAATTTGGCAGGCGGGTAGACCACGAGCAAACAGCACCGGAAAGCAATGGGGTGATCTGCTGTAGCTGGAGCTGGTGGCTAGCCCACCATCAGCAATTGCCTGCACCAGGCCAACTAATCGTGGGATTGCTGCCGATTGCAAGTTTGGAGGATCCCCTCACGGCAGCTCGGGTAAACGACCTACGGCAGCAGGGGAGGGATTGGTTCAGGGAGCTATTACTGCCGGAAGCGATCGAAAAATTACAAAGGGGGCTTGCACCGCTCCGCGTTAGGGAAGCCGGGCGGCTGGCGATGCTGGATGGAAGATTGCGGGGTAGGGGTTGGGGCCAAAGGGTATTAGAAGCGCTAGAGCCCTTCGAGCCACTGGAACGACTATTGCCGTTCTAGTGGCCAGTTGCACTGCCACACTGCAAATAAGCCGATAAAAAAGCATGGGTGAAGCCCGCCGTCGCTCCAGCCAGGGATTACCCCCTAGGCAAACCAAAAAGGCTGCGCCTAAAGACGACTCCCCCCGCATTATGGCCTGGCTACCGCTAACTCAAAACCAAGCCCGTGAGTTTGTAAGCCTCACCAGCAAAGGCGCCTGGGTTGGCATCGGTGCCATGGCATTGCTCTGGATCACCGTACGTTTTATTGGCCCAGCCGCTGGCTGGTGGCAGCTCTCCGATGGCTGAGCCGGTGCCGTTCCCCACACATTGCAAACCCACTAGGTATTTACACTCCCAAAATCAAAAGAAATCATTAGGATGGGGCAACTTCAGGTGTTACCTGTGTTCCTACGTTTATCCGCCCAGTACCAAGACTTAGTAAAAGATCTGGTTCTCAGCCTGAGGGCCCTGGCCGACACCCTTAAAAAAGAAGGTGTTGCCGCCAGCTGCTACTCCTGCGGTGATGACGGCAGCCATGGCGCCTCCTTCGTTGCCGACCTACTTGATGGCCATGCGGTGCGGTTTCTGGTTTCTGATTGCGGAATCAGCTGGATGGAGATGCGCCACGGGGTAGAGCTGGTGAAACTTGAAGGAGCTGAAGCAATCCAAGAACTGGATCGCCTCAGCAAACACCTGCGCAGCATCCAAAGCAAAAGGCGCTCTGGAAAGCAAGCGCAAATCCCCGCAGCCGCTTCAGCTCGCCTCGGCTAAGGCCGCAGAGCCGCTGGAATCTTCACTAACGCCCCGCTCAGATCCCTCCTTACGTTTTGCTGCAGCCACAGCAAGAGGTTTCATTGAATTAGCGGTTACATCCGCCCCCTCAGTGAGTTTCTGACGGGTTTTAACTTCAATAACTTCTTTGGCTTCAGGGTTTTGCTCAAGCCAAGTGATCGTGTTGTCACGACCCTGGCCAACGTTGTCTCCGTCGTAGCTATACCAAGCACCCTTGCGAATCACCACACCGGTTTCTTCCGCCAAGTCGAGTAGGCAACCCAAGGTGCTGATGCCGCGGCCAAAAAGGATGTCGAACTCAGCGATGCGGAAGGGCGGTGCAACCTTATTTTTTGCCACTTTCACCTTGGCGCGAATTCCATATTCCTCAGTTCCCCGCTTGAGGGTTTGAATCCTTCTGATATCAAGCCGCACGGAGGCGTAAAACTTCAGCGCATTACCACCGGTGGTTGTTTCAGGGTTGCCATAGGCAATGCCGATCTTCTGGCGCAACTGGTTCAGGAAGATCACGGTGCAGCCGGATTTGCCGATGTTGCCGGTGATTTTTCGCATCGCTTGGCTCATCAAACGGGCCTGACTACCTACCGCCAGATCACCCATTTCCCCCTCAATCTCAGCCCTTGGAGTGAGGGCCGCCACGGAATCCACCACCACGATGTCTACGGCAGCGGAACGCACCAGTTGATCAACGATCTCAAGGGCCATTTCGCCAGTGTCTGGCTGGGACACCAACAGATTTTCGATATCCACCCCCAGGGAGGCCGCATACATCGGATCGAGGGCGTGTTCAGCATCCACAAAGGCAGCCACGCCGCCCCGCTTCTGCACCTCGGCAATGGCATGGAGGGTGAGGGTGGTTTTACCGGAACTCTCCGGGCCGTAAACCTCCACAACCCGACCCTTTGGATAGCCGCCACCAAGGGCGAGATCAAGGGTGAGGGCACCAGTGGAAATGGTTTCAACCCGCATGCGGGAAGCATCCCCCAAGCGCATGATCGAACCTTTACCGAAATTGCGCTCGATCTGGTTCAACACAAGCCCTAGGGCTTTCTCTCGCTCCCCGGCGGAAGGTGCACCAGCTTGGAGGGAACCAGCCGTGGGTGAGCTGGCTTGGGATTTCGAATCAGCGGTCATGGGCTACTCAGCAGCAAAGAAAAAGTGGCTAAATCAAGTGAAAACAGATAGCTCCGGAATATCCGGGCATCGTGCAACCACCAGGAGAGAAGTGCCACCCAAGCCGCCCGGTGTATCGATCGGCAGGGGCAGAACTGGTTAGTTCAAATGTATTGTAACAAATCAGGGCCAATCGTCTAGGGGTTTCGCCAGGGTTTCAGGGTTGAGCAGCCCAATCCGTGCCGGTAGGTGGTCTTTGTCTTCAGGCAGCAGGTAGCCCCAGCTCACCAGCAGGCAACTCACTTGCTCCAATCCTGGGGTTTCCAACACCTCCTCGAGGGTGAGGCGGCGATCCTCTAAAAATCTCCAAACGCTCTGCCCCGTTCTCCGTTCAGCCAGCAAGCGCCTTAAAACTGAGGGCTTAGGCCCCTGTTCGCGGCCATAAACGGCAGCCGGCTCCAAGCCATGGGCTTGCAGCAACTCGCGGGTGAATTCAGCACTTTTAGTTGTAAGCACCTGCCAGGGCTCACCATCCTCCTGAAAACGCCACAAGCGCTCCTGCATCCAGGGGTAAACCCGATGCCTAGCCAGCCAACCTTCACGGTTGCTTGCAATCGCCTCTTGCCGCACCTGGTCGAGCAATTGGGTTAGTTGTGCCTGCTTCCAGCCAAGCAAGGCAAGACTTGCCTGCAGAGCCGAGCTGTAATTGCGCTGAAAATCGGCTTGGGGTAGGGCCTTTCCAGCCACTAAAGCTGCCAGCACCGGCATTTCCCAACCAGCCAAAACCCTCGGGCGCAGGGCTGTAAATAAGGCTGGAATCGCCTCAGGCAGGGGTTCGAGGGAGGGGAGCAAACGCAGGGCGCAGCTCCTGGCGGCCCACCAATATTCCGCCATGCCATCGATCACCACCCCGTCGAAATCGGTGATCAGCACAGGGATCCCCCAATAAAAAAGTCAGCAAAGGTAACTAAAAACTGGGTCGCTAGGATTCGAACCTAGGAATGGCGGTACCAAAAACCGCTGCCTTACCGCTTGGCGACGACCCATTGGAGCGGAATCAGGCCCATAACTGCCTGACGAGCTCTTATATAGCCATAAAAGGCCACCCAGCGTCAAACCCTTAGCCCAAACAGCCCAGCTATTCAGCTGTCAACTTTGCACCGTGGTGGCGCAACAAGCGCTCTAGGGCCCGTTGCACCTGGGTCAAACTATTGGCCTTGATCACATGGATTGGCACCCCGCCATCGCGGGCCTCTCGCCGCACCTCCGGGTTCAAACCCAATTGCTGCCGGCCGGCTAATACCGCGTCAGCAAGGGGAAGTTCATCGGCCAATTGCACAGGCCAATGGCGACTGCGGGCCGCCTGCAACACCAGCCGCGGGGCAATGCCGCAGCAATAAACCCGCAGGGGTGCAGTTGTTGGCTGCAATGGTTTCAACACTGGCTTTAAAACCGGCTTGGCCGGCCGCAACAGCAGGCGCGGCAAGGGCTGCTCCACCCTCAAGCAACCCTTGCTATCCACGCTGCGAATTTCAGGCTGGGCTGCATCACCCCGGAGCAAGCGATCTACGGTGGCGGCCACATCTGCGTGCACCAGCCAGCGGCTGCGGCTATGCATCTCCACCGCGAGGGGAAAAGTGGGGGCAGCAGAGCGCTCTAAAACCGCCTTGCGGCTTCCCCTGCGGCGGGCTTCATCATCCCCAAGCGTTACAGCTTGAATGCCGCCTACCAGGTCGGAAAGGGTTGGATTGCGCAACAAATTTTCTAAGGCGTTGCCATGGGCGGTGGCCACCAGCTGCACCCCCCGTTCCGCGATGCTGCGGGCAGCAAGGGCCTCCTCGGCGGTGCCGATCTCATCGATCACGATCACCTGAGGCATGTGATTTTCCACCGCTTCAATCATTACCCGGTGCTGCCACTGGGGTTTTGCCACCTGCATGCGCCTGGCGCGACCGATGGCCGGATGGGGCACATCGCCGTCGCCGGCGATTTCATTACTGGTATCAATAACAACAACCCGCTTAGCAAATTCATCGGCCAACACCCTGGCAATTTCCCTTAGGGCCGTGGTTTTACCAACCCCTGGCGGCCCCAAAAGCAGCAGTGATTGGGCTGAATCAAGCAGATCCCGCACCATTGCCACGGTTCCTGAAACTGAACGCCCCACCCGGCAGGTGAGGCCGATCACCACACCAGAGCGGTTACGCAAGGCACTGATTCGATGCAAGGTGCCTGCAATGCCAGCCCGGTTGTCACCACCAAAAGCCCCCAGTTGATCGATAACAAATTGAAGATCCTCGCCACTGATTGGCTTTGATCCCAAATCAACGCAACCATTTAGGTAGCGGGCCTCAGCTGTTCTACCCAAATCAAGAACCACCTCCAGCAGGCCCTCCCGCTGGGCTGCCGTTGCCAGATGGGGTTGAAACGAAGGGGGAAGCACCGCCAGAAGGCGATCCAAATCATCGGTAACCCGATGTTCCTTGATCGTTACCGCAATGGACGTTTGGCCAGCTGCTGCGAACACAATTCCAGTTAGGGCCAGATCCCCACTGGTTTTAGCAGGCCCAGAGCTGCTCCAGGGAGCGTTGCGCCTGGGGCCAGAGGTTTGGGCAATTAAGAAGCCGTTGCCCGCCCAGCTCTGCCTCCAGCAAAAAAGGTTGCAATAGGGAGCGGGCACTACCCCCGTAGGCGATGCCAGCAATCCCGCCACGGGCGGGGGTAAGGGGAAGCTCAAGCCGCTGCAAACGCCTGCGGCTATCAGCATTGGTGCCCCCAGCCAGCTGCAGGCAACCCGGTGGCAAAGAGCGGCGCCACCGCTCCAGCAGAGCAATGGCGCCTTGGGCAGTGCCCGCTCCAATATCACCACTCATCGGCCGCCCATCCAATTGCCACAACCAAGGCCAACCGGATTGTTTTAGGTGGCCGTGCAGCTGCCAGAGGTAAGCCGCGTATGGCAACTGGCCAGCTCCAACAACACCGGCATGGCAACTCACAGCCAAAAGTTTGAGGGGTAAGCCACTGGCCTTTAATCCCGCCAGCAATTGGACAAAGGCCTCGCCGCGGCCAACGGCGGTGTGCACTTCGATGGCATCGGGTTTCAGCTCCTGCAAAAGTTGCAAAAGTTGGGCACTATCAAGCTTTATCGCCTGCTCTTGGATCAAATCCAAGGGGCATATCGATAAACAACGGCCACAGCCATAACAACGTTCAGCAATAACGCCGCAGGCGGCATCTATCGCCCTCGCCGGACAAACAGGGATGCAGGGTTTTGGACAATCGCTTGGGCATAGCTGGGGATCAAATACGGCTTTACGAAAGTGGGGATCAGCGCCGTCGTTGAGGCTGAGCATCAACCAGGGCCGGCGGGGCACTCCCTGGTTGAGGGCCCAATCAATTCCGCGCTTAACGGCAGCCACCACGCCGAAATCAGCAGCCACATCAAGGCAATGGGCGCCTGCCATGGTGGCCAAAGCAGCCTGATCTTCAAGGCCCTGCAGGTCGTGGTTGCTCGCACCACCAATCCACTTAACCCAGCACCCTTTGGCTAGGGCTTCTTTGGGATCAAGCCATGGCTCAGCTGATGCCAAGGTCTGCCAGGGGTTGCCAGCGCAAATTGCGAGAACCACCCATTTCGAGCACAAAATGCAAGCGGGGCTCCCTTTCACAAAGGGCCAGCAGGCTGCTGCGCTCCGCCGCCGATAAAACTTGGCCTTCCAGCAACCAAATCAACACGGGGTTGGGCCCTGAAAGGGCTGGGCCCAGTTGGGGCATCACCATTTGAACCTCCCCCACAGCAGCTTCTTTACCAACCCTTTGATGGCCCAGGTGGGGAGGGCGGATGCCATGGAGACCAAGCAAAAACACCTCTGGATCGCCCAAGCCCCGCACGGAACTCAGCTCGGTGTGATAACCGCAGGCCCGCATGCGCCTCAGCAATCTGGTTTCAGCACCACCCTCCAATGGGGCATATAAGGCCAATGCTTTGGATCGCTCCAGATCTCGGCGGAAAGTGCGGCCGCTGAGCAGCAGGGGCATGGGGGGCACCAGCAATTGAACAGAGTGTGGCAGGGATGGGGGCTAACTCCCATGGGTTAGGATATTTGCTTGCGCATTTGATGTTGCGCCCGAGCGCTAGCCGGGCCTCCAATTTCAATGCTAGGAGCCATCAGAGTTGATGGCCTCCTTTTGGCCAGTGCAGGTTCTGAGTTTTCAGAATTTGCCGGGAAACTTGCACCGGAATTCCTCCCCTAAGGGAAATCGCGGTGATCAGTCTCAGCCACCCCTGTCCTGAAACTTTTTCAGATTCAGACAGATCCCTGCCGGCTTCAACGGTTTTCCGTTGGGGGCTGGCTATTACAGCTGGCGTGTTTCACCTCCCATGTCTATCGGCATTCTTGGGAAGAAATTGGGCATGTCCCAGTTCTTCGACAACGAAGGCAAATCCATTCCGGTCACTTTGATCGAAGCGGGTCCCTGCCGCATCACCCAAGTCAAAACCCCAGCCAACGACGGTTACACCGCTGTTCAAATTGGTTTTGGCGACATCCGCGAAAAACTCGTAAACCGTCCTGCCCAGGGTCACCTGAGCAAATCCGGTAGCGAGCCCCTGCGCCACCTCAAGGAATACCGCGTCGATTCCATCGATGGGGTTGAACTTGGCGGCGATCTCACAGTTGAAGCCTTCAGTCCTGGACAGAAGGTAGATGTGAGTGGCGACACCATGGGCCGTGGTTTTTCCGGATTGCAAAAACGCCATGGCTTTAGCCGTGGACCCATGACCCACGGTTCAAAAAACCACCGGGAACCTGGATCCATCGGCGCCGGCACCACCCCTGGCCGGGTTTACCCCGGTAAGCGGATGGCTGGTCGCTACGGCGGCACCAAAACCACCGTTAAGGGTTTGGTTGTGCTGAAGGTTGATACCGAACGCAACCTCTTGGTGGTGAAGGGCTCAGTTCCGGGTAAGCCGGGAGCCCTGTTGAGCATCCAACCCGCCAAGCGGGTTGGCTCCAAGGCCGCATCGTGAGGGAGGGAACCATGGTTAATTGTGTAATTCGCGACTGGCAGGGCAAGGAAGCCGGAAAAGCTTCCCTGGATCTAGCCGTTGCCAAAGAAAGCTCCGCCGCCAACATCGTTCATCGCGCAGTGGTGCGGCAGCTGGCCAATGCCCGTCAAGGCACCGCCAGTTCCCTCACCAGGGCCGAAGTGCGTGGTGGTGGCCGCAAGCCCTACAAGCAAAAAGGCACTGGTCGAGCCCGTCAGGGTTCGATCCGCACCCCCCTGAGGCCAGGTGGTGGTGTGATTTTCGGCCCTAAGCCCCGCTCCTACGAGCTGTCCATGAACCGCAAGGAGCGGCGCCTAGCGCTGCGCACTGCGCTCATGAGCCGCAGCGCCGACCTAGTGGTGGTGAAAGCCTTCGGCAGCGAACTGGCAAAACCCCGCACCAAAGATGTGGTGGCTGCCCTCGAGCGCTGGGGAGTTCCCCAGGGCACGAAGGTGTTGCTGGTGGTAGCCGAACTGGCCAGCAGCGTGAAGTTGTCCGTGCGCAATCTGCCCACGGTGAAACTTATCGCTGCTGATCAACTAAACGTTTTTGATCTCCTCAATGCCCAAAAGCTTGTGGTGAGCGAAGACGCCCTTGTGAAGATCCAAGAGGTGTATGGCAATGGCTGAACGTTTTAGCGATCGCCTGGCGGACGTAATCCGTCGGCCCCTGATTACCGAGAAGGCCACCCGCGCCCTCGAGCTAAATCAGTACACCTTCGAAGTAGACCCCAGGGCCGCCAAGCCCGACATCAAGGCCGCAGTTGAGCATCTCTTCTCGGTCAAGGTAATTGGGGTTAGCACCATGAATCCACCGCGCCGCACCAGGCGGGTGGGTCGCTTCTCCGGTCGCCGCGCCCAGGTCAAAAAGGCCGTGGTGAGGTTGGCCGAGGGCAGCAGCATCCAGCTTTTCCCTGAGTCGTAAGGAGCGCTAACCATGGGAATCCGTAGCTATCGCCCCTATACCCCCGGCACTCGCACCCGGGTGGTTAGCGATTTCAGTGAAATAACCCGGCGCAAGCCGGAACGCAGCCTGGTGGTGGCAAAACACCGCCGCAAGGGCCGCAACAACCGCGGTGTGATCACTTGCCGTCACCGCGGCGGTGGCCACAAACGCCTCTATCGAATCGTTGATTTCCGCCGCAATAAGCACGGTGTTGTGGGTCGGGTGGCCGCCATCCAATACGACCCCCATCGCAATGCTCGCCTCGCCCTCCTCTATTACACGGATGGTGAAAAGCGCTACATCCTCCACCCCGCTGGAGTGGTGGTGGGTCAGGAGGTTGTTTCCGGTCCCGATTCACCGATAGAGGTGGGCAATGCCCTTCCCCTATCTGCCATCCCCCTTGGTTCAAGCGTCCACAATGTGGAGCTATATGCCGGCAGGGGTGGCCAAATGGTGCGCACCGCCGGGGCCAGCGCTCAGGTGATGGCAAAAGAGGGGGATTATGTCGCCCTCAAATTGCCCTCCACTGAGGTAAGGCTTGTGCGCCGCGAGTGCTACGCCACTTTGGGCGAAGTAGGTAACGCCGAAATCCGCAACACCAGCCTGGGCAAGGCAGGTCGCAAACGTTGGCTGGGTCGCCGGCCCGAGGTTCGCGGCAGTGTGATGAATCCCTGCGACCACCCCCACGGTGGTGGTGAGGGACGCGCCCCCATTGGTCGCTCTGGTCCTGTTACCCCTTGGGGTAAACCCGCCCTGGGCTACAAAACCCGGAAGCGCAACAAGCCCAGCAACCAATACGTTCTCCGCAAGCGTCGCCGCATCTCCAAGCGGAGCCGTGGCGGACGGGATTCTTGATGACTTACCTCTGCCCGCTGATCGCTTAAACCGCCATGGGACGTTCACTAAAAAAAGGACCATTTGTTGCCGACAGCCTTCTCCGCAAAGTGGAGAAGAACAACACTGCCGGAGAAAAGCCTGTGATCAAAACCTGGTCACGAGCTTCAACAATCCTGCCGATGATGATCGGCCACACCATTGCCGTTCACAACGGCAAAACCCATGTGCCGGTCTACGTGACCGAGCAAATGGTTGGCCACAAACTGGGGGAATTCGCCCCCACGCGCTCCTTCCGGGGCCACATCAAGGACAAGAAAGGAGCACGTTGAGATGGCCAAAACAATCCTCACCCCAAACCAAGCCCTTGCCCACGCCCGCTACGTGCGGGGTTCCGTGTCCAAGGTCCGCCGTGTGCTCGATCAAATTCGGGGTCGGAGCTACCGCGACGCCCTGATCATGCTCGAGTTCATGCCCTACCGCTCCACCGGACCCATAACCAAGGTGCTGCGGTCTGCGGTGGCCAATGCCGAGCACAACCTCGGCATCGACCCCGGCAGCCTGGTCATTTCGATGGCCAGCGCCGACATGGGACCTTCCATGAAGCGCTTTCGGCCCCGCGCCCAAGGGCGGGCCTACGCGATTAAGAAACCCACCTGTCACATCTCCATTGGTGTGACTCCCCAAGACGCCTAAAGACCGATGGGACACAAAATCAACCCGACCGGCCTGCGCCTGGGGATCACCCAGGAACATCGCTCCCGCTGGTACGCACCCGCCCGCACCTACCCCACCTTGCTCAAGGAAGACGAGCAGATTCGTCTGTTCGTTAACAAGAAGTACGCAGCTGCTGGCATCAGCAGTGTGCTCATCGCCCGCAAGGCAGACCAGCTTGAGGTGGAACTAAAAACCGCCCGCCCTGGTGTGTTGGTGGGTAGGCAAGGCAGCGGCATCGAAGAGCTTCGTGCCGGAATCCAAAAAACCATCGGAGATACCACCCGTCAGGTGCGCATCAACGTGGTTGAGGTGGAACGGGTAGACGCGGATTCATTCCTGTTGGCTGAATACATCGCCCAACAGTTGGAAAAACGTGTGGCCTTTCGCCGCGTAATTCGCATGGCCGTTCAACGGGCCCAGCGGGCAGGAGTGCTTGGTTTGAAAATTCAGGTGAGTGGGCGCCTAAATGGTGCCGAAATCGCCAGAACGGAATGGACCCGCGAGGGCCGTGTTCCCCTTCACACCCTGCGGGCAGACATTGATTACGCCACCAAAGTGGCCAGCACCACCTATGGGGTGTTGGGCATCAAGGTTTGGATTTTCAAAGGTGAAGTTCTGCCAGGGCAAAAGGAGCAGCCCCCTGTGGGAGCCGCTCCCCGTCGCCGCACCAGTCGGCGGCCCCAAGATTTCGAAGATCGCTCTAACGAGGAGTGAGGGAGTCCTAAACCATGCTTAGTCCACGTCGCGTCAAATTCCGCAAACAACAGCGAGGTCGCATGCGCGGCATCGCCACCAGAGGCAACACCATTGCCTTTGGTTCGTTTGCCCTCCAAGCCCAGGAATGCGGTTGGGTTACCGCTCGGCAGATCGAAGCCAGCCGCCGTGCCATGAGCCGCTTAACCAAGCGGGGAGGAAAAATCTGGATTCGGATCTTCCCAGACAAACCCGTCACCATGCGGGCTGCGGAAACCCGGATGGGCTCCGGCAAGGGCAACCCAGAATTCTGGGTTGCAGTTGTTAAGCCAGGTCGAATTCTCTTTGAGATGGGTGGCCCTGAAATCAACGAAGCCTTGGCTAAACAAGCCATGCGTCTCGCCCAATACAAATTGCCGGTGAAAACCAAATTCATCGTCAAAGCGGAAGAGGAGGCCACCACGGAGGCCGCCGCTGAACCCATCGCAGTGGAGTCTTAAACCATGGCCCTACCCGAAATCGCCAACCTGCGCAGCCTCAGCGACGGCGAAATTTCAGAACAGATCAGCGGCACCCGAAGGGAACTGTTTGATCTGCGTTTCCAGCAGGCCACCAGCCGTCTGGAAAACCCCCACCGTTTCCGCCATGCCCGCCTCAAGCTGGCCCAGCTACTAACGGTGCAAAAGGAGCGCTCCAGCTCCATTGCCGCCCTCTGACCCCCTAAAAACCATGGCACTCAAAGAAAGGGTCGGCACCGTCGTTAGCGACAAGATGGACAAAACGGTGGTGGTGGCGGTGGAAAACCGTTTTCCCCATCCCATCTACAAAAAGACGGTTAGCCGCACCACCAGATACAAGGCTCACGATGAGGAGAACCGTTGCCAAATCGGCGACAAAGTCCGCATCACCGAAACTCGCCCCCTCAGTCGCACCAAGCGCTGGACGGTGGCCGAGATCATGACCACCCTCCTAGGGGCCCGCTGAGCTAAAACCCATGATTCAGCAAGAAACCTATCTAAACGTTGCCGACAACAGCGGCGCCAAAAGGATCCAATGCATCCGTGTATTGGGAACCAATCGGCGTTATGCCCACGTTGGTGATGTGATTGTTGCCGCCGTTAAAGACGCCATGCCCAACATGGGCGTGAAAAAGTCTGATGTGGTTAAGGCAGTAGTGGTGCGCACAAAGCACACCCTGCGCCGGGATACCGGCAATTCGATTCGCTTCGACGACAACGCCGCAGTGATTATCAATGCCGACAACAACCCAAAGGGCACGAGGGTTTTTGGCCCCGTGGCTAGGGAATTAAGGGAACGCAATTTCACCAAAATTGTTTCCCTTGCTCCGGAGGTGATCTGAAATGGCCGCCTCCACCCCCACCCGGATCAAGATGAAGATCCGCAAGGGCGACACCGTTCAGGTGATCACCGGCAAAGACAAGGGTAAAACCGGCGAAGTAATTCGCACTTTCCCCTGGGAGAACCGTGTTCTTGTTCAAGGGGTAAACCTAAGAACCAAACATGTGAAACCCACCCAAGAGGGTGAATCCGGCCGAATTCTCACCGAAGAAACATCCCTGCATGCTTCCAACGTGATGGTTTATTCCACCTCTAAACAGGTGGCCAGCCGCGTGGAACTCGTTGTCGATAAAGACGGCAACAAAAAGCGCAGGCTCAAGAAAACTGGGGAATTTCTTGATTGAGGCCCCAGCCTCCGCCCACCAGTTAAAGCCCCCCTTCTGGCTCTGACCCAGTCCAGAGTCATCACCAAAACCCCGCCATGTCTCTCAAAACTCGCTACCGGGAAGCGATCCAGCCAAAGCTGCTCAAGGATCTCAACTTTTCCAATATCCACCAGGTTCCCAAAGTGGTGAAAATCACTGTGAACCGTGGATTAGGTGAAGCGGCAACAAATGCCAAGGCCCTTGAAGCATCCCTAACTGAAATCGCCACTATCACCGGCCAAAAGCCGATGGTTACCCGCGCCAAGAAAGCGATCGCCACTTTCAAAATTCGCGCTGGCATGCCGATTGGCATCGCTGTAACCCTCAGGGGCGACAGGATGTATGCGTTTTTAGAGCGCTTGATCAATCTGGCCTTGCCACGGATCCGCGATTTTCGCGGCGTAAGTGAAAAGAGTTTTGATGGCAGGGGTAACTACACCCTTGGAGTTCGGGAACAGATCATCTTTCCTGAAATCTCCTTCGACAAAATCGACGCCATCCGGGGCATGGACATAACCATCGTGACCAGCGCCCGTAACGACGAAGAAGGCCGCGCCCTTCTCCGCGAGATGGGGATGCCGTTCCGCAGCAACTGATCGCCCTCGTTCCGGAAACCGCTATGGCCAACCACGACCCAATTTCAGACATGCTCACTCGCATTCGTAATGCCTGTGAGAAACGTCACCCAACCACCCGCATTCCTTCCTCTCGGATGTGCCGCAGCATCGCCAAGGTGCTGCAGCAGGAGGGCTTCATCTCCGAAATCGCCGAGGAGGGCGAAGGGGTGAGCAAGGAGCTTGTGCTCTCCCTCAAATACAGCGGCAAGCAACGCCAGCC
This sequence comes from Synechococcus lacustris Maggiore-St4-Slac, assembly GCF_024345595.1. Classification (NCBI taxonomy): domain Bacteria; kingdom Bacillati; phylum Cyanobacteriota; class Cyanophyceae; order Synechococcales; family Synechococcaceae; genus Synechococcus; species Synechococcus lacustris. The sequence continues at coordinate 184,152 of NZ_JAGQBK010000002.1, forward strand.
CTCAATCCGCTCAGTGCAGCGGGTGAGCAAGCCAGGTTTGCGCATCTATAGCAATCGCCGCGAGCTTCCCAAAGTATTGGGGGGCCTGGGGGTTGCAATTATCTCAACCTCGAAAGGGGTAATGAGCGACCGCACCGCCCGTAAAGAAGGCGTGGGCGGTGAAGTGCTCTGCTACGTGTACTGATCGGAGAACAAACCATGTCACGCATAGGAAAAAATCCGATCCCCCTCCCCGACAAGGTGTCTGTGGAGATCAATGGCCTCGCCGTAAAGGTGAAGGGTCCCAAAGGTGAATTGAACCGTGTGTTACCTGAGGGTGTAGTTGTCACCCAAGCGGAAAACATTCTCACCGTGGCCGCCCTAGATGGCACCCGCCGTTCGAGGGAGCGTCACGGCCTTTGCCGCACTCTGGTGGCAAATATGGTTGAAGGTGTATCGAAAGGATTCACCCGCAAATTAGAAATTATTGGGGTTGGCTATCGCGCTGCTGTAAAAGGCACAACCCTTGTTGTTAACGCTGGCTATAGCCACCAGGTGGAAATTGAACCTCCCACCGGGGTAACTTTTGCGGTGGAAAACAACACTCAGGTGATGGTTTCCGGGGCAGATAAGGAGATTGTGGGCAATGAAGCCGCCAAGGTTCGCGCCATCCGACCACCGGAGCCCTACAAAGGCAAAGGGATCAAATACGAAGGCGAACGCATCCTTCGTAAGGCCGGAAAGACCGGCAAGAAATAAAGCCGCTCTCCTGTACTTCCAATTCCTGCCATGTCTTCCACTTCCCGCAAACAGCAAACCCAACGCCGCCACCGGCGGCTCCGTCGCCATCTCGAGGGCACACCGGATCGTCCACGGCTTGCTGTTTATCGATCCAACGAGCACATATATGCTCAAGTGATAGATGACGCCGCCCAGCACACCTTGGCGGCTGCTTCCAGCCTCGATAAAGACCTGCGCACTGGTTTACCCAGTGGCTCCAACTGTGATGCTTCCATCGCCGTTGGCCAGCTGGTTGCCAAGCGTGCCCTTGCCAAAGGCATCCAACAGGTGGTCTTCGACCGCGGCGGCAACCTGTACCACGGTCGGGTGAAAGCCCTTGCCGAAGCTGCCCGGGAAGCGGGCCTTAAGTTCTGATCCTGCGAAAACATGACTGAATCCAACGACCAGATCCAGGCCCAGGACATTCCCGGCGCCGCTGATGTTCCCGCCGCTGCCGATGGGCAGGGCGATCGCCGTGGCGGCCGCCAAGGTGGTGGCGGTGAGCGCCGCGGCCGCGGGGAGAGGCGCGGCAACCGCAGAGATCAAGAACGCGATTCCGAATGGCAGGAACGGGTTGTTCAAATCCGCCGCGTTTCTAAAACCGTTAAAGGCGGTAAAAAAATGAGCTTCCGGGCCATCGTTGTAGTTGGCAACGAAAAGGGCCAAGTGGGCGTTGGCGTTGGCAAAGCCGGTGATGTGATTGGTGCCGTTAAGAAAGGCGTTGCCGATGGCAAAAAGCATCTGGTTAAGGTGCCCCTCACCCGTCACAACTCCATACCCACCATGGGAACTGGTTGTGATGGTGCAGCCAGTGTTTTGATGCGTCCCGCAGCCCCTGGTACCGGAGTAATTGCAGGCGGATCAATCCGCACGGTGTTGGAATTGGCTGGGGTTAAGAACGTTCTTGCTAAGCGCCTAGGCAGCAAAACGCCGCTCAACAATGCCCGGGCAACCATGGTGGCCCTTCGCGGGTTGCGCACCCACCAAGACACCGCCAAAGAGCGCGGTATTCCCCTAGAGCAGATCTACTCCTAACCCCATAGCCATGTCCCTAACTCTTCAAACCCTCCAGCCACAAAAAGGCTCCCGCCGCCGCAAATTGCGCAAAGGTCGCGGCATCGCCGCCGGCCAAGGCGCCAGCTGTGGTTTTGGCATGCGCGGTCAAAAATCCAGATCCGGTCGCCCCACCAGGCCCGGATTTGAAGGTGGGCAAATGCCCCTTTATCGCCGGGTGCCAAAGCTCAAGCATTTCACCCTGGTTAACCCCACCTTTTTCACAGTGCTCAATGTGGGCAAGTTGGCCCAGTTAAAAGCCGGTACGGTTGTTACGCGCGAGTCTTTAGAGGAAGCCGGGATCCTCACCAGTCCTAAGCATCCCCTTAAGGTGCTTGGCAACGGTGAACTAAAGGTAAAACTCACCGTTCGGGCTGCCGCTTTCACCGCCACCGCCCGGGAAAAGATCGAAGCCGCTGGCGGTAGTTGCGAACTGATCGACTAATTGATTATTCACCTCCTGCGTCCACCGATCCATGGTTGTTAGTAGGGGTCGCACCCCAAGCGCTGGGGAAGTAATCACCCAGTTGATTCAAGCCAAAAGTTTGAGGGATCGTGTTCTCACAACCCTTGGTCTTTTGGTGTTAGTGAGGCTTGGCATCTATATCCCAATGCCAGGGATTGATCGTGTGGCCTTTCAGCAATTCATCCAGCAGGGTGGTCAGCTGATTGGTTTCCTCGACATCTTTACCGGTGGTGGTATTTCATCTTTAGGGATTTTCGCCCTAGGCATTCTGCCTTTCATCAACGCCTCGATCATCCTGCAGTTGCTTACTGCATCCCTACCCAGCCTTGAAGATCTCCAAAAAAATGAAGGTGAGGCTGGCCGGCGCAAAATTGCCCAAATCACCCGTTACGTAGCCCTTGGCTGGGGCATTTTGCAAAGCGTGGTTTTTGCTTTGATACTGCGGCCCTATGCCGTGGAATCGGTTTCACCAACTGTATTTGTGGTGCAAACAGCCCTTGCCCTGGTTACGGGTTCAATGGTGGTGATGTGGATCTCAGAGGTAATTACCGAACGGGGCATTGGCCAAGGCGCCTCCCTGGTGATCTTTCTAAACATCGTTGCCACTTTGCCCAAGGCCCTCGGTTCAACCGTTGAGCTGGCTCAAAGCGGAGATCGAGGCACGATCGCTGGCATTCTTGTACTGGTAGTTATTTTCATAATTACGATTTTAGGGATTGTTTCTGTTCAAGAGGGCAGCAGACGCATACCCATAGTTAGTGCGAAACGCCAGGTTGGTAGCGGTGCAATGTTGCCGGAAAGGCAAAGCTACCTACCCCTGAAATTAAATGCCGGTGGAGTGATGCCAATCATCTTTGCCTCTGCCGTGATATTTCTACCCCTAACCGTGGCAAATCTCACAAAAAGTGAATTGCTTATCAAGGTTGCTGGCTACCTAAATCCAAACAGCAGTACCCCATGGGTATATGCATTGGTGTTTTTTGGCCTGATTTGCGGCTTTTCCTTCTTCTATGCCACCCTCACCCTTAATCCCCAAGACATCGCTACGAACCTAAAAAAAGGTGGTGTAGCGGTACCTGGTGTGCGGCCTGGCACTGCCACTGCCAAGTTTCTTAGTGGGGTTCAAAACAGGCTCACCCTGCTTGGTGGCCTATTCCTCGGTGCCGTAGCAATTATTCCCGCCGCCGTTGAGGGGGCCACAAATGTAAAAACTTTCCAGGGGCTTGGGGCCACATCCCTGTTAATCCTTGTGGGTGTTGCTATCGACACGGCTAAACAGGTGCAAACCTATGTGATTTCCCAGCGTTACGAAGGGATGGTGCGCCAATGAGTTTTCGCTTGCTTTTTCTTGGCCCCCCCGGAGCGGGCAAAGGAACCCAGGCCCAACTGCTCGCCTCAAACCACCAACTGCTCCATCTATCCACCGGTGATCTGCTGCGGGCGGAAGTTAAAGCTGCAAGCCCCTTGGGCCTTGAGGCTGAAGCGGTCATGAATCGGGGTGAGTTGGTGAGCGATGCCTTAGTGCTTGCAATAGTGCGCAGCCGGCTCAGCAACCACGAGGGGGGATGGCTACTTGATGGATTCCCCCGCAATCTGCCCCAAGCGGAAGCATTAGATCAACTGCTAACTGAATTAAATCAACCGCTCCACAAGGTGTTGTTGATGGAATTAAACGATGATGAATTAGTGGAGCGTTTATTAGCCCGTGGCAGGGCCGACGACAACGAAACAGTGATTCGGCATCGATTGCAGGTTTATCGCGAGCAAACCGCCCCACTAATTGATTACTACCAAGCCCGCGGCCAATTGCATGCCGTGCCGAGCACCGGTAGCATTGAAACAGTTGGCAGGGCAGTAGAAGAAGCCCTTAAGGCCGCGTGATAAGATCTTTGTTTGTGAATAGGAGAGCACACCAATGAAGGTGCGCGCCTCAGTGAAGCGCATGTGCGACAAATGCCGGGTGATTCGTCGCCACGGTCGGGTCATGGTGATCTGCACCAACCCAAAGCACAAGCAGCGCCAGGGTTAACCCCCTCCCCTAGGTCCAAGGCCTAGGGCCCGCCTCAAATTCATCACTCTCTACAACATTTCCCCAGTGGCTCGGATTATCGGCGTAGATATCCCCCGCGACAAGCGGGTGGAGATCTCCCTCACTTACATCTATGGCGTGGGTCTTACTAGGGCCCAAAAGATCCTTGCCTTGAGTGGCGTTAATCCGGATACCCGGGTTAAGGATCTGAGCGATAGCGATGTCCAGAAACTGAGGGTGGCAGCCGAAACCTTCACCCTTGAGGGTGACCTTCGCCGCCAAGAGGGCATGGCGATGAAGCGCCTCCAAGACATCGGTTGCCTGCGTGGTCGTCGTCACCGCATGGGTCTGCCTGTTCGCGGTCAACGCACCCGCACCAATGCCCGCACCCGCCGTGGTGCCCGCAAAACCGTGGCCGGCAAGAAGAAGTAATTCTTCCTGTTTGTTTGCTGCTGTTTTCACCAGTTCTGCCGCTTGGAAAAGGTTTTTCCTTGCGTCACCAGAACTTCCACTGTTCTTTGATCACCTTCCTGCACCAGCAGGCCCACCACCATGGCAAAGCCAGCCAAAAAAACAGGCCCTAAAAAGGCCAAACGCAATGTCCCTAATGGCGTTGCCCACATTCAAAGCACGTTCAATAACACGATCGTGTCGATCACAGACACGGCCGGGGAAGTGATTTCCTGGTCGTCTGCAGGGGCTAGCGGCTTTAAAGGGGCCCGCAAAGGCACTCCCTTTGCTGCCCAAACCGCCGCTGAAGCCGCTGGTCGCCGTGCCCTCGAGCAGGGCATGCGTCAAATCGAAGTATTGGTTCGTGGCCCTGGCTCAGGTAGGGAAACGGCCATCCGGGCCCTTCAGGTGGCTGGGCTCGAAATCACCTTGATTCGCGACGTAACCCCCTTACCCCATAACGGCTGTCGCCGAGCCAAGCGCCGCCGCGTTTGATCGCTTCAGTTTTGCTTTAACCGCCCTTCGCCCTTTAGATCTTCCGGCCGTGTTGCAGTTCCAAATTGACCGCGTCGACTACCAGATCGGCGAAGACCGCTCCCAAACCGGAGTGTTCGTAATCGGCCCCCTCGATCGGGGCCAAGCCACCACCCTTGGCAATTCCCTGCGCAGGGAATTGATGAGTGGTTTAGAGGGCACCGCCGTTACTGCAGTGCGCATCAGTGGTGTTAACCACGAATACGCCACGGTTCCTGGCGTTCGCGAAGATGTTCTCGACATCCTTTTGAACTGCAAGGAGCTAATCCTCAACAGCCGTAGCCGCGATACCGAAATCGGCCGCTTGGTGATGAACGGCCCCGCCCTTGTAACTGCTGCTGATCTGCAGTTCTCTTCCCAGGTTTCGGTAGTAGATAACCAAAGGCCAATCGCCACCATCGCCGAAGGCCATAGCCTCGAGCTGGAAATCCACGTGGAGCGTGGCGTGGGCTACCGCCCCGTGGAGCGCGGCTGCGAAGACACCGCCTCCCTTGATCTTCTTCAGATCGATGCGGTGTTCATGCCCGTTCGCCGGGTGAACTACACAGTGGATGAAACCGCTGTGGGTGAAGGCGGTTCCGCCCGGGAAAGGCTGCGGCTTGAGATTCAAACCAATGGCTCGATCACCCCAGACGACGCCATGGCCCAAGCAGCAAACCAGCTGATCACCCTGTTCCAACCGCTGGCCACCCTTTCCATGGTGGAAGAACCAGGCGTGGAACCTGAACCAACAGCTGAAAGTCAAATTCCGCTCGAGGAACTCAATCTTTCAGTGCGGGCCTACAACTGCCTCAAGCGAGCCCAGGTGAACTCTGTTTCAGATTTAATGGGCTTTAGCTATGAAGATCTCCTAGAGATCAAAAACTTCGGCTCCAAATCGGCAGACGAAGTTATTGAAGCCCTGGAGCGCATTGGCATCTCCCTCCCCCAAAGCCGCACCCCTGCCTAAATCCACCCATAATTTCCTCTCACCATGCGCCACCAATGTCGCGTCCCCATGCTGGGACGCCCCGCCGACCAACGCAAAGCCCTGCTTAGGGGCCTCACTACCCAATTGATCAGGGAGGGTCGCGTTACCACAACCAAAGCTCGCGCCAAGGCCCTGCGGGATGAAGCCGAACGCATGATCACCCTTGCTAAAGATGGCAGCCTTGCCTCTCGCCGTAGGGCCATGGGCTACATCTACGACAAGCAGTTGGTGCATGCCCTATTTGATAAGGCAGCCGACCGTTATGGCGACCGTAAGGGCGGCTACACCCGCATAATCCGCACCGTGCCCCGCCGTGGTGACAACGCTGTGATGGCCATTATCGAATTGGTTTGAGCCAACGCATTGCCCTTTGTGTGCAATACGACGGCAGCCATTTTTGTGGCTGGCAAAGGCAGGATGGCAAACCCACCGTGCAAGCCAGCCTTGAGCAAGCAATCAATAACCTTGATCCTCTGCCAGGGGAATTGGAGCCCACCGGCCGCAGCTTTGCCGCTGGCCGCACCGATGCCGGTGTTCATGCCGCTGGCCAGGTGGTTCATTTCGATTGCCATGGCCCCATACCTGCCGATCGCTGGGCCGCTGCCTTAAATGGTCGCCTACCCGCCAGCATTCGTGTGAGTGCTGCAGTGGTGGTAGACACCCCTTGGCATGCCTGTTTCTCAGCCAGCTACCGGCGCTACCGCTACACCATTTTAAATAGCAGGCGCCCCAACCTGTTTCTGGCCCCCTTCAGTTGGCATCGCTACCAATGGCAACTGGAAGCAGAACCGATGGCCAGGGCCTTAAACGAACTTGTTGGCACCCACGACTTTGCAGCCTTTCAAAAAGCCGGCAGCTCCAGGAGCCATAGCCGCACCACCGTAGAGGAGGTGGATTTACAACGGGAGGGTGACATTCTCAGCATCGAAATCCAAGCCACAGGCTTTTTATATGGAATGGTTCGGTTACTGATGGGTCAATTGGTGGCGGTTGGTGAGGGTCGCCTCAGCGAAGCCTGCTTTCGCAAGCGCTGGCAGGAATGCCAACGCCAGGAAGTGAAGGAAGCCGCTCCCCCCCAAGGGCTTTGCCTTCTTAGGGTTGGTTACCCGCAGCCAATATTTCCCTTAGCTGCATGGTACGATTGTCTACCGCGGTATCGGCTGGAGACTTCCGAACCGCCGCCTGTTGCCAGGCTCAACTCAAGCTCCTTATCCACCAGATCCTGCATAGCAGGGCAAACCCCGTGATTCCGGCCTGCCGGCGCGATGAACAAAACAGTAGTCCCCTCCATTGCATCCCTCGAACGCCACTGGTATGTGGTTGACGCGGAAAATAAGTGCCTCGGCCGCCTCGCCAGTGAGGTAGCCCAGGTATTGCGCGGCAAAAACAAGCCCACCTTCACGCCTCACCTGGATGCTGGTGATTTCGTGATTGTGATCAACGCCGAGAAGGTGAAGGTTACAGGCAATAAATCCAGCCAAAAGGTATATCGCCGCCATTCCGGCAGGCCCGGTGGCATGAAGGTGGAAACCTTCTCTGCCCTCCAAGGGCGCATTCCTGAAAGGATTGTGGAAACAGCCATTAAAGGAATGCTCCCCCACAACGCCTTAGGCCGTCAGTTGTTTCGCAAACTGAAGGTTTATAAGGGCACTGAGCATCCCCACGCTGCCCAGTTACCAAAACCCCTTGAGCTCAATCCCGCCGCAACCCTCAAATGACATTAAGCAATAAGCCAGTTGTGTATTGGGGCACAGGTCGCCGCAAAACCGCAGTTGCCCGTGTGCGGGTAGTTCCTGGTAGTGGCACCATCACCATCAATGGCCGCCCCGGCGATAACTACCTCAACTACAACCCCACCTACATCAGTTCCGTTCGGGCACCGTTGGAAACCCTCGGCCTGGCTAAGGAATACGACATTCTGGTGAATGTTCGTGGCGGCGGTTTAACCGGCCAAGCCGATGCCATCAAGCAGGGGGCGGCCAGGGCCTTGTGCGATCTGTCTCCCGACAACCGCAAACCACTTAAAAGTGAAGGTCACCTCAGCCGTGATCCTCGCGCTAAGGAACGTCGTAAATACGGCCTGAAGAAAGCCCGTAAAGCACCTCAATTCTCCAAACGCTAAACACAGCCATGCCAAAGGCCGATATTCATCCAACCTGGTATCCAGATGCCAAGGTGATCTGCAATGGAGAGGTGGTTATGACCACAGGCTCCACTTCTCCTGAACTACATGTGGATGTGTGGAGTGGCAACCACCCCTTCTACACCGGTACGCAAAAAATCCTTGACACCGAGGGCCGCGTTGATCGCTTCATGCGCAAATACGGCATGGGCGGCGTTAATGATGCGCCAAAAGAAACCTGATCACATCCTGAGTTCCGCCTGTTTTGGACAGCTCCTTCGTGACCGATCGGCTCGAAGCCACCTGTCGCACCTTTGAAGCCCTTGAACGCCAACTGGCTGATCCCAGCGTGGCGGCTGATCCGCAGCAACTACTGAAACTTGCAAGGGAGCGTTCCAAGCTGGAACCCCTGGTGCTTGATTACCATCAGCTGCAAAACATCACCAAGCAAAGCCTGCAGGCAAAGGAAATGCTGCGGGAATCAAGGGGTGATGCCGAAATGGAATTACTGGCCCAAGAAGAAATTCAAAATTTAGAAACAGATCGTTTATTACTTGAAGAAAAACTACGCCTAGCACTATTACCAAGCGATCCCCGCGATGAACGCAGTGTGATGCTTGAAATTAGGGCTGGTGCCGGCGGTGATGAAGCTGCCCTATGGGCAGGTGATCTAGCCAGGATGTATGAACGCTTTGCTCAAACTGAAGGCTGGCAGGTGCAACCTGTGAGCACTTCAGAAGCAGAACTTGGTGGCTTTAAAGAGCTTATTTTGGCAATTCGTGGCGATGGAGTATTTAGCCAGCTGAAATATGAAGCCGGTGTTCATAGGGTGCAACGGGTGCCAGCTACTGAATCCCAAGGCAGGGTGCACACATCAACCGCCACCGTTGCGGTAATGCCAGAGGCAGATCCTGTTGATGTTCAACTAGACCCTAAAGATTTAGAAATAAGCACCGCCCGCTCCGGTGGTGCTGGCGGCCAAAATGTAAACAAAGTAGAAACTGCCATCGACCTATTTCATAAACCAAGCGGCATCAGAGTATTTTGCACCCAAGAGCGTTCGCAAATGCAAAATAGAGAGCGGGCCTTAGAAATATTAAGGGCCAAATTATTAGCTTTGGAGATGGAAGCAGCTGCAAATGCTGAAAGCTCAGCCCGCAGGGCACAAGTTGGTAGTGGCGATCGCAGTGAAAAAATCCGCACCTACAACTACAAAGACAACCGCACTACCGACCATCGCCTGGGGCGTAATTTTCCATTGGAAACAGTGCTTCAGGGTCAACTAGCTGAAGTTATTGGTGCCTGCATTCATGCCGATCAACAAAAACAGTTAGAAGAGCTTGCCCACAATCACAATTAACTCAAGCACCGATCACATATTTACGCCATTCTTCTCTACGGCCATTGCGTATTTGACGGGTTGCTTCGAAATAGAGAGTGCTCACTGGCCGGCGCGGCACTGAACCCATAGGCATGTCGGCTTCCTTCGGGGTGCGGCTGCCTTTTCTTACATTGCAACGGATGCAGGCAGTTATCACATTTTCCCAAGTGTCTTGGCCGCCGCGGCTGCGGGGAATTACATGATCAATTGATAATTGCTCACCTTTATATCCACAATATTGACAGGTGTGGTGATCGCGTTGGAAAACATTGCGGCGTGTTAGTGGTAATTCCTTAAAGGGAACCCGCACAAATTGCCTTAATCGAATAACGGTGGGCGATAAAAAGTCTTGGCGCAGGGTTCGCTGTTCATGTTCGAGCCCCTCCGCCTTTCCCTTAAGCACCATCACCACCGCCCTGCGCCAACTGGTGATATTGAGCGGCTCGTAGGACGCATTGAGAACGAGAACGTGGCCCACGCAATGCGCCCTGGGTGCGTTCATGCTAACGAAACATCGACCCCCATCAATGTCGCTCGTGATGCATGGTCCCCAGCAACGGGCCTGGGTGGAAATCAACCGGGAAGCGATCACTCAAAACACAAGCCGCATAATCGCCTCGCTCGCAGCTGATTGCCAGTTGATGGCAGTGGTAAAAGCCGATGGCTATGGCCATGGGGCAGTAACAGTGGCCCAGGCGGCCCTTAAAGGTGGTGCCAGCAGCTTTGGCGTTGCAACCCTCGCCGAGGCCATTGAACTGCGTCAAGCCGGTATCAAGCAGCCTGTGTTGGTGCTGGGCAATCTGCTCGAGCCTGAGGAATTTCGCTGTTGCCTCTATTGGCAATTGATGCCCACCATCAGCTGCCTCCGCCAAGCGCAGGTGGCAAACCAGGTGGCAGCAACTGCAGGCACCGCCCTTGCCGTTCAACTCAAGCTTGATACGGGCATGGCCCGTCTTGGCGCCCCATGGCAGGAGGGGCCGGATTTATGGCAAGCCCTAGGCGCCATGGCTGATCTGGAACTGCATGGTTTGTATTCCCATCTGGCTGATGCTGATCAAGCCGGCAGCAGCCAAACCGATTTACAAAAGCAACGCTTTGAGCGGGTTTTAAAACAGCTAGGTGACATTCAACAAAGGCCTGGTTTTTTCCACCTGGCTAATTCGGCCGCCACCTTGGCTGATCGCAGCTTGCACTACAACCAAGTGCGGGTTGGGCTCGCGATCTACGGCCATGCACCCGCTGCCCACCTAAGCCAGAAACTAAACCTGCAAGCTGCGATGAGTGTGCGGGCCCGGGTAACCCTGATCAGGGAAGTGCCAAGCGGTGTTGGGGTGAGCTATGGCCATCGCTTCATTACAAAACGCCCCAGTCGCCTGGCCGTTTTAGGCATTGGCTATGCCGATGGTGTGGCCCGGTTGCTATCTGGACGCATGCATGTAATGGCCAAAGGCCAACGCCTACCCCAAGTTGGCAACATCACCATGGATCAAATGGTGATCGATGCCACCGACCTACCCAGCCTGCAGGAGGGGGAGGTGGTAACCCTGCTGGGGCAGGGGGAAAACGACCAAATCGGCCCTGAAATTTGGAGTGAAGCCTGTGGCACAATTCCCTGGGAAATACTTTGCAGCTTTAATCACCGCCTACCGCGGCTGCCCTCCAGCCAGGAGCACTGATAAGCTGCAAATACCGCTGGAGAGGTGGCTGAGCGGTTGAAAGCGGCTCCCTGCTAAGGAGTTACAGGGGGCAACTCTTGTCGAGGGTTCGAATCCCTCCCTCTCCGTTCCCACTAAAAAAACCTAGAGCAGATTTATCTCTTTAGGGATTCACTGAGCCTGCGCGCCAAAGCAGGCAAAAATTGGTTATCCGCTGCCCAACTGCTGCCTTCACTAAAGGCAACCAGCAGAAATGGAGCGCAATCTGGTACTTCGCAATAGGCCGCATCATGGCGCGCTTTGCTCATCCACCCGGCTTTGCTCCACAGGCAACTGCCTTCAGCTAAGCCTTCACCAAAAAAACCATCCACTTGATTTTCGGGATCGCTGAGGCGTTCAGATTTATCAAGGCTGCGGCTCAAAGCAGCACGAATTCGGGCACTCGCTAATGGTGATTGCCAAGCGCCAGCGATCACCCCATGCAATAAACGGGCCGTTACATCTGTATTAAGGCGGTTGCGATTTTCTTTATTGCTGCCATAAAACTTTTGTTCTCGGCCATAGGGGCCATCGGTCCAGGTTTTTTGACAAACATTGCAACCCTCCCATTCCGGCCATGCCAAGCCTTCAAACCATTGATTAATTAGTTGGCGCTGGCGGGCCCAACTATTGAATGGATCAGCTGGTAACTCCGAGCCGCTGCTGGTGCCTGTGAGTAGGTCAACCACAAGGGAAGTGGCATCGTTGCTGGAATCACGCAACATCGCCCCAAAGGCACGGCGTAATTCAGCGCCTTCCAGCAATAGATCCCGGGCCAACCAACTTTCAACAGCAGCGGCATAAAAAAGCTTCACCACACTTGCTGGGTAGCGAAGCTGCCGGCCAAGGTGGCTGGCTCCAGCCTGGGGCATTTGCCAAAAATCCGCCTCACTTATGGAAGCTGCTAAATCAAGGGGAGAGCTGGAATAAACCAACCAAGTAACACTCAGTTCACTCAGATCAGCAGAGGTTTGCTCTGTTAGCTCAGCCAAATTGGCCGCCAGCAGTTCCCCCAGATTTGGATCCTGGCTGTAGAACGCCATTGCATCAGCACACCGCAATGGCGACCCTAAACGCCCTGCCCGAAAATCTTGCGGCAACGCCAGAGCTGCTGCTACCCCTTAGCCGCTGGCAACTAACTCTCCCCTTAAACCTCTACAGCTCCCCCAGGGGCATGGGTTTAGCCACCCAGGCATGGCCAGGCCGCCGCTTGCAGTTGCTGGCGGAACCAGCCCAAGAGAAGCGCCGCCTGGTGCAACTAGAGGAAGATGGCTATCGCGGCTGGATTGATCCCCAGCAATTGCTTGGCAATGGGGTTAGCTGCCCGGCCCATCGCCCCAGGCTTCTAGATGCAGCGGCAATTGATGCCCTGATGCCTCAATTGCTCACAAATGCAATGGCGGCAATGGCTGTGCCAAACAATTACCTATGGGGAGGCAGCCTCGGCCCCAACTTTGATTGTTCGGGCATTGTTCAACGTTTATTTGCCGATCTCGGTGTTTGGATTCCAAGGGATGCCTATCAACAGGAACGTTTTTGCCAAGCCATAGCTGTTAATTCAAATTGCTTAAGCCTCTTAAAGCCAGGTGATCTGATCTTTTTTGGCAGCCCCCAACGCTGCAGCCATGTGGGTTTGCACCTAGGCGAGGGCAGATACCTGCACAGCTCTGGGGCCAGCCATGGCCGCAATGGCATCGGCATCGATGCGTTATGGGCTAGCGATAAGCACCCTGTTGCCTGCCATTACAGGGCTGAATTACGGGGTGCTGGCAGAGTGCAGCGCTGCCACGATGGCAGCCATCTCCCCTGAACATCCGCCGGCCGTGACCATTTCCGTGGTGATACCCCTTTTCAATGAAGAGGAGAGCCTGCCCCTACTAGTTGCCCAATTGCTTGGCACCATGCGGGGTTTTGGCGAACCATTTGAACTGGTTTTAGTAGACGACGGCTCCAGCGATGGCACCGCAAAAGTTCTAAGCCAACTCAGCAAAACCACCCCTGAATTGGTGGCCGTATTACTGCGGCGCAACTATGGCCAAACAGCGGCAATGGCTGCTGGTTTTGATGCAAGCCAAGGGGAAGAGATCGTTACCCTCGATGGTGATCTTCAAAACGACCCAGCCGATATCCCACTGATGTTGCAGAAATTACGGGAGGGTTTTGATCTGGTGAGCGGCTGGCGCCATCAACGTCAAGATGCTGCCCTTAGCCGCCTTCTGCCCTCAAAACTGGCTAACCGATTGATTGCTTCCGTTACCGATGTGCGGCTCCACGACTACGGCTGCTCCCTAAAGGCCTATCGCCGTGAAGTGTTAGCCGACATGAATCTCTACGGTGAATTGCATCGCTTTCTGCCGGCCCTGGCCTCAATTGAAGGGGCTCGGATTACAGAACTGAAGGTGAACCATCAACCCCGCCGTTATGGCAAAAGCAAATACGGCATCGATAGAACCTTTCGGGTGCTGATGGATTTGCTCACGGTGTGGTTCATGAAGCGCTTCCTCACAAGGCCCATGCATGTTTTTGGCTTCTGGGGATTACTTGCAATTGCAGCAGGCAGCCTCATGGGTTTGGTGTTGGTGGCCGAAAAGCTCTTGGGCAACAACATTGGCAACCGCCCCCTGCTCACCCTTTGCGTGTTGCTACTGCTGGCAGGGGTGCAACTTTTTTGCTTTGGCCTTCTGGGGGAACTAATGATGCGCACCTACCACGAAAGCCAAGGACGCCCTATTTATCGGATTAGAGCCACCTTGAGGGGTGCCGCAGGTTGAACTTTTATGACGCCCATGGCAAGCCAGCGAACCTGGGCAATAGAGCTCCGTACAGTCCGATGGCTGGAGCCTCGGCTCCTGATGTCCTGACAGGTGTTTTCAACCAATGACGGGAGAATTTGCCGCAGCCTGGATGCCCTCAGTGTTCATTCCACTGGTGGGAATCGGCTTGCCTGCAGTGGTTATGGCTCTGCTTTTCAATGTGATTGAGGCTCGCGACTGAGATGACTGTTACCCCCGTGGCCGACCCCTGCGTCGGCAATCTGGCCACACCGGTAAATAGCAGCTGGTTCACGAAGGCCTTCCTGAATGCCCTGCCTGCCTATCGCCCTTCCCTTTCCCCTAATCGCAGGGGCTTGGAAGTGGGGATGGCCCATGGCTTCTTCCTCTACGGACCCTTCAGCATTTGCGGCCCACTCCGCAACACCGATTACGCCGCCACCGCTGGTTTACTAGCCGCCGTTGGTTTGGTTTCAATCCTCACGGTTTGCCTCTCCATCTACGGCACCGCCGGCAGGGGACCAAACGTGCAGCCCCCTGATGCCACCATTGACAATCCCCCCGCAGACCTGTTCACCAAAGCGGGTTGGGCGGAATTTGCCAGTGGTTTTTGGCTAGGCGGCTGCGGTGGTGCAGCCTTTGCTTGGTTCTTAGCTGGCACCACCCTGGTTTCACCTCTGGTGAATATTGCCGGTGGTGTTTGGAGCGTGGGTTAAGCAAAAACTGACAAGATCGGTTAACCACCGCAGGCATTCCTGCTGATGTCGGTTTCTGATCCGTTTTTAAAGCGACCGCTGCTCACCTTGGTGCTCAGCGTGCTCGTGGTACTTGCTGGGGTGCTGAGCCTTTTGGGCATGCAGGTGGAAAACCTGCCCCCCATCGCCCCCAGCAAAGTAACCGTTAGGGCCAATTACCCTGGCGCTGGCGCTGAGGTGGTTGAGCAGGGTGTAACAACCCTGCTGGAACGCCAGCTGAACAGCCTGGAGCGGCTTGAATCGATTCGCTCCTCCAGCACCGCCAATGGGGCAAGTGTTGAACTCACTTTTAGTGAGGGAGTTGCAGATGATCGTCGCAGCTCAGAACTAAATCAAATCAATGTTCAAAACGAAGCAAACCTCGTTACACGCCAATTACCGCAATCGGTAATTCGCCAAGGTTTGCAGGTGAGGCGCACCAGCACCGATTTGCTCATGGTGCTTAGTTTTAGCGATAAAAGTAAAATATATAGCCAGCAATTCATCAGTAGCTGGGTAGATCGCTACCTGCGCGATCCCCTATTAAGGCTTCCAGGAATTGGCGAAGTTACACTCACCGGCAGCGGCAATCTTGCCTATCGGCTCTGGCTTAATCCACAACAATTAAATCGCTACCGCCTCACAATCAACGACGTTAGCGCCGCATTACAAAAAGAAAATGTATTAGCGGCACTGGGGCAGGTGGGTGATGCGCCAAGCCCTGATCGCCAGCAATACAACCTCCCCCTGCGCATGGAGGGCCGCCTGCGCAGCCAAACCGAACTCGAAAATCTAATCGTTGCTCCTTTAGCTGATGGCAATAGCGTTAGGTTGAAGGATTTAGGCAGAGTTAGCCTGGGGGATGAGAACTACAGCAGCAGCGCCCGCAACTTAAAAGGTGAGGCAACCGTTGCCCTTTCCATATATCAAAGGGATGGCAGCAACGCCCTGGAATTAAGTGAAGCGGTGCAACAACTTTTAGATCAAGTGCGCGCTGATGTGCCGCCAGGGCTTCAGATACAAACGATTGTAGATGTGGCAGATAACGTTCGCGAAAACATCCATCACGCCGTTGATGCCCTTAGGGATGCGGTTCTACTGGTGTTTTTAGTTTTACTATTAGGCTTAGGGAATTGGCGCCTAGCTGTGATAACAGCCATCGCAGTTCCGGTTTCATTGTTTGGCAGCTTTATTTTATTGCGGGGCATGGATGGCTCTATTAACACCCTCACCCTATTCGGCCTTGTTTTGGCATCTGGGGTGGTAGTTGATGATGCAATTGTTGTTAGCGAAGACATTGGCAGACGCATCGATCAAGGGGAGACGCCAAGCCAAGCGGCAGCTAATACGATGCGGGAACTTAGCGGTGCCGTAATTGCCACATCACTGGTTTTAGTGGTGGTATTTCTGCCGGTATTACTAATGCCTGGCTCCGTAGGAAAACTATATCAACCGATCGCAGTGGTAATTGGCAGTTCAATTTTAATCTCAATGCTCAACGCACTCACCTTCACACCAGTTGCATCTACGCTAATACTTTCACAAAAATTCGGGGCAGCTCCCAAACAACTTCTACCTGTACAAAATTTCATAAAACGCTGCGAAAAATGGCTGCTTAGTTTACAAAATCCATACCAGAAAGCATTGGAATTCGCCTTGAGGCAGCGGCGTTTTGTTGTTATTGGTTTATTTGCGGGCCTGCTAATTACCGGCATTGGCGTTAAGAGTATTCCCACTGGCTTCATTCCCCAAGAAGACGATGGTCAAATCCGTGGTGTGCTTGTTCTGCCTGAAGGTGCTTCCCTAAAACGTACGGAAAAAGCGATGGAGCAAATCCGTAAAGTAGTTGAGAAAGAACCATTAATACGCGTTGGTAATTTCTATGCAGGCCGTTCATTTGGTGATAGCGCTTCAAATAAAGGTGTATTTTTTCTACGGCTACAGCCATTGGATAAAAGGGGCTACGGCAAAGAACAAAGCACGGCTGCGGTTATTGAGAAACTAAATCTGCCCCTACGCAAAGCATTAAAGGGAAGCGGCCGGGTAAATCTCAGCCAGCCACCGCCGGTGCGGGGATTTGGATCAGAAGGTGGGCTTGAACTCGAATTATTGGATGTGAGTGCAGGCGGCCTAAGCCTTGGCGCCTTTGGGGAGGAGGCGCAAGACTTTATCCGTAAAGCGGAAGCCACTGGCAAATTTGAAAGGGTAAGCACTCGATTTAATCCAGATTCACCCGCCCTACAGGTGGTGCCTAATCGCGAAAGAATGGCGGCCGTTGGTGTGAACCTGCAAGATCTGGTGGCCGTGTTGGGCGAAAGTTTTGGCAGCAGTTATGTGAACGACACCTTTGAAGACGGCAGGGTGCGCCGCATCCTGATTCAGTTGGAAGCTGAAGACCGCAGCAAACCAGAGGATGTGCTGCGTTTAATGGTGCGCAATCGCAAGGGTGAATTAATCCCGGTTTCCAGCTTGGTGCGCCTTGAGCAGGCCTATGGACCCACAAGCATCAACCACAGCGAACAAAGCCGTTCCATAGCAATCCAAGCCTTGCCCAAAGCAGGCATCAGCAGTGGCCAAGCAATTGAACTGGTGCAACAGGTGCAGGCCCAGCGCAATAGCCCCATCACTGAATTGAACTTCACAGGTCTTACCCGGGAAGAACAAAAAGCCAGTGGCAGCACCTGGGGTTTATTTGGGCTTGGTTTAGCAGTGGTGTATCTACTGCTGGCAGCGCTTTATGAAAGTGCAATCGATCCATTGGTGATTCTAATCACCGTGCCTTTGGGTTTACTTGGCGTGGTGATTGGGCTTGCCAGCAGGGGATTTTTTCTTGATGTGTATGGCCAAGTGGGAATTTTGGTGCTGATTAGCCTCGCGGCAAAAAACGGGATTTTGATCGTTGAATTTGCCAATCAAAAACTGCGTGAGGGCAAAGCAGTGGAAGTGGCAATTAGGGAAGCAGCTGCCTTGAGATTGCGGCCAATCCTGCTCACTGCAGTGGCTTCACTGGCAGGGTTCCTACCACTTGTGCTTGCTAGGGGCGCAGGGGCTGCCAGCAGGGCAAGCATTGGCACCGTGGTTTTTAGCGGTTTGCTTGTTTCCACAAGCTTAAGTTTATTTGTACTGCCGGTGATCTATGAAATTGTTAAACAGTGGGAGCTGAGGGGCAAAAAAAATACTGGTTAAGAAATGGTTTAGGCGGGCTTTGATTTGGCAGGATCAAGTTAGATAGCTCCAAGCAAATGAAAGCACCAAAAAAGCTGCCTGATCACTTGAAATTTGAAGAAAGTACCCTGCGGGCTGCCGCTTCGGTTCTATTTAGACGCCTTATTGGTGGCGGGATGAAGGCAGAGGAGGCAGCGGGCTTCATTTGCGATCAGCTCAAGCAGCATTTAATCAATGAACATAAAACTGATATGGAATGCCTAAATAAATAAAAGATACTGAGAAAGGGATATAAATAAAGGCATAAAAAAACCTCCGCTGCGGCGGAGGTTTGAGATCAATCAGAATGATTAATCAGAATGGTAGTAGCAACTATCCAAACTTACTTGCAGTTGATGCAATCAAGAATGCAGCGTAGGTGAGGATATAACCAATGGTGAAATGAGCCAAACCAACCACCCGAGCCTGCACGATAGATAGGGCTACGGGCTTATCACGCCAGCCCACCAAGTTGGCGAGGGGAGTGCGTTGATGGGCCCAAACGATGGTTTCAATCAGCTCCTGCCAATAACCACGCCAAGAGATCAGGAACATGAAACCGGTTGCCCACACAAGGTGACCAAACAGGAACATCCAAGCCCAAACGGCGAGATTATTTGAACCCATGGGGTTGTAGCCATTGATCAACTGGGAGCTATTAAGCCACAGGTAATCACGGAACCATCCCATCAGATAGGTGCTTGATTCATTGAACTGGGCCACATTTCCCTGCCAAATAGCAAGGTGTTTCCAGTGCCAATAGAAAGTAACCCAACCAACGGTATTCAAGGCCCAGAAAACAGCTAGATAGAAGGAATCCCAGGCTGAGATGTCGCAGGTGCCGCCACGGCCGGGGCCATCACAGGGGAAGGAATAGCCGAAGTCCTTTTTGTCGGGCATCAGCTTGGAACCCCTGGCATCAAGGGCACCCTTCACAAGTATGAGCGTTGTGGTGTGAAGTCCGAGGGCAATTGCGTGGTGCACAAGGAAATCACCAGGGCCGATCGGCAGGAACAGATCGGTATTAGGTGAGTTGATTGCATTCATCCAACCACCCATGTAGGCCGCATTTGCATGGCTGGCGGCGCTGCCCGCATTAGAGAGCAGCACATCCATGCCATACATGGCCTTACCGGAAGCAGCCTGCACAAACTGGGCGAAAACCGGCTCCACCAAGATCTGCTTTTCAGGGGTACCGAAGGCAACTACTACGTCGTTATGAACGTAGAGGCCAAGGGTATGGAAACCAAGGAAAAGAGATACCCAGCTGAGGTGACTAATGATTGCTTCTTTGTGATCAAGCATCCGAGCCAGAACATTGTTCTTATTGGCTTCAGGGTCGTAATCACGAATGAAGAAGATCGCACCGTGGGCAAAGGCACCGCACATCAAGAAGATGGCGATGTATTGGTGGTGGGTATACAGGGCTGCCTGGGTTGTGTAGTCCCTCGCGATGAAGGCATAGGAGGGCATGGCATACATGTGTTGCGCCACCAAACTGGTGATCACACCTAGGGATGCCAAGGCCAAACCAAGCTGGAAGTGCAGCGAGTTATTAATCGTGTCGTAGAGGCCCTTATGGCCGGCGCCCAAGTTGCCTGGGGTGCCCTGGGGGGGATTGTGGGCTTCAAGAATTTCGCGAATCGAGTGACCGATGCCGAAATTGGTGCGGTACATGTGGCCAGCGATCACAAAGATGCAACCGATAGCCAAATGGTGGTGGGCGATATCAGTGAGCCACAGGGCTTCACTCTGGGGGTGAAAACCACCGAGGAAGGTGAGGATCGCTGTGCCAGCTCCTTCGGAACTACCGAAGATTTGGTTCATGCCATCTGGATTTTCGGCATAAACACCCCAATTGCCGGTGAAGAAGGGTCCAAGACCGGCTGGGTGGGGAAGCGTGGTGAGGAAGTTGTCCCAACCAACGTGTTGACCGCGGGCTTCTGGAATGGCCACGTGAACCAGGTGACCGGTCCAGGCGATTGAACTAAAGCCAAACAGCACCGCAAGGTGGTGATTGAGCCTTGATTCAGCGTTTTTAAACCACGCCAAGGAGGGGCGGAATTTTGGCTGGAGATGGAGCCAACCGGCAAATAAAGCCCAAGCCGAGAGGATCATCATGAAGATGGAACCTTGATACAGCTCGGCATTGCTGCGCATTCCAATGGTGTACCACCAGTGGTACAAACCGGAATAGGCAATGTTTACCGGGGATGAGGCACCCGCTTGGGTAAAGGCATCGATGGCGCCTTGACCGAAGTGGGGATCCCAAATCGCATGGGCGATGGGACGGATATGCAGGGGATCTGTAACCCACTGCTCAAAGTTGCCTTGCCAGGCGATATGGAACAGGTTTCCCGACACCCAGAGGCCAATGATGGCCAAATGTCCGAAGTGGGTGGAGAAGAGCTTTTGGTAAAGCTTCTCCTCGGTCATGCCGTCGTGGCTCTCGAAATCGTGAGCCGTGGCAATGCCGTACCAAATGCGGCGGGTGGTGGGGTCCTGGGCCAGACCCTGGCTAAACGAAGGAAATTTCGTTGCCATTGGATGAGGTCAGAAGGGGGTAAGTCAGCCCACCGCGATGATGCGGGCCAAGAAGAAGGACCAAGTGGTAACGATGCCGCCTAACAAGTAGTGGGCAACGCCAACCGCACGGCCTTGAAGAATGCTCAGGGCACGGGGCTGGATAGCCGGAGCAACCTTGAGCTTGTTGTGAGCCCAAACGATGGACTCAATCAATTCCTGCCAATAGCCGCGGCCGCTGAACAGGAACATCAGGCTGAATGCCCAGATGAAGTGGGCGCCCAGGAACATCAGGCCATAGGCACTGGTGGCTGAGCCGTAGCTGTTGATCACCTGGGAGGCTTGGGCCCACAGGAAATCACGCAACCAGCCATTAATGGTGAGGGCACTTTGGGCAAAGTTGCCGTTGGTGATGTGCTGAATGGTGCCGTTTGCATTAACGGTTCCCCAAACGTCGCTTTGCATCTTCCAAGAGAAGTGGAAGATCACGATCGAGAGGGAGTTGTACATCCAGAACAGGCCAAGGAACACATGGTCCCAACCGGAAACCTGACAGGTACCGCCACGGCCGGGGCCATCGCAGGGGAAGGCAAAACCGAGGTTTGCTTTGTCTGGAACCAAGCGTGAACTACGGCTATAAAGCACGCCCTTGAGCAGGATCAACACCGTCACGTGAATCGTGAAGGCATGGATGTGGTGCACCATGAAATCAGCGGTGCCTAGGGGGATTGGCCCCACCGCAATCTTGTTGCCCACCGCTATCACCGTGCCATTGAACACTTCGCTCACGCTGGCAAGGGCGTTGGGGGCAGTGGTGCCCGCTGCTGCCGCATGCAGGCCTTGAATCCACTGGGCAAATACCGGACGCAGCTGAATTGCTGAATCACTAAACATGTCTTGGGGACGCCCCAAAGCACGCATGGTGTCGTTGTGGATATACAAGCCAAAGCTATGGAAGCCCAACCAGATGCACACCCAATTGAGGTGGCTGATCAGGGCATCACGGGCCTTGAGTACCCGATCAAGCACGTTGTCCACATGCTTGGCGGGGTCGTAGTCGCGCACCATGGCGATGGAAGCATGGGCCCCAGCACCAACGATGAGGAAACCACCAATCCACATGTGGTGAGTAAATATCGACAGCTGCGTTGGGTAATCGATACCTATATATGGATATGGAGGCATCGCATACATGTGCTGGGCAACGATGATGGTTAAGGAACCAAGCATCGCCAAGTTCACAGCCAACTGGGCATGCCAGGAGTTGGTCATGAACTCAAACAAACCATCGTGACCACGGCTAGCTGGGAACAGGAGGGGATCACCCTTCTGGCCCTCAAGGATCTCCTTGATGCTGTGGCCAATGCCCCAGTTGGTTCTATACATGTGGCCAGCAACGATGAACAGAACCGCAATCGCCAAGTGGTGATGGGCGATGTCTGTCATCCAAAGGCTGCCGGTTACAGGATTCAGGCCACCCTTAAAGGTGAGGAAATCGCTGTAGGCAGCCCAGTTACCGGTAAAGAAAGCACCAATGCCTTCCTTAATACCTGGATACAACTGACCCAACAAATCCTGATTCAGGAAAGCGTGGGGCAGGGGAATATCAGCCACTGAGGCAATGGTTTTGCCATCAAGACTGAGGGGTTGCCCCGCATCGATGGCATCCATCAACAGGGTGGTGGGCAGGGACACATGAATCAGGTGTCCTGTCCAGGAAAGGGATCCCAACCCAAGCAAACCAGCCAAGTGGTGGTTGAGCATCGACTCAACGTTTTGGAACCACTCCAGCTTTGGTGCTGCCTTGTGGTAGTGGAAAACGCCTGCATTGAGCATCAGGCCAGCCATCACAAGAGCGCCAATGGCGGTAGCCAGTAGCTGGGTTTCATTGGTGAAACCCCAGGCGCGCCAAACATGGAAAAGGCCGGAGGTCATCTGGATGCCGTGGAATCCAGCACCCATGTCGCCGTTAAGGATCTCCTGGCCAAAAATTGGCCAAACCACCTGGGCACTCGGTTTGACGTGCAGGGGATCGGCTAACCAGCCGGAGTAGTTGGAGAAACGCGCTCCGTGGAAGAAGGCGCCGCTCAACCAAATAAAGATCACGGCCAAGTGGCCGAAGTGAGCGCTGAAGATCTTGCGGGAAACCTCTTCAAGATCACTGGTGTGACTGTCGAAGTCGTGAGCGCGAGAGTGGAGGTTCCAAATCCAGGTTGTGGTTTTGGGGCCTTTAGCAAGGGCTCGATCGAAATGTCCGGGCTTGCCGAGCGTGTCGAAATCGACAGGTACGGGGTTCCGGTCGACCATTGCCTTCGCTTTACTCCCACGTTCTGGTGGGCTGATGGTCATCGAGACGTTCCTCGAGGGTTGGGGTCGGAGGCCAAGGGGAAAAACCCAAGGCCGCTGGGGCACAAAATCCCAGAAAAAACAAGGGCAAAACCCCTGCTAGCACTGGGTAACGGGCCCCAGCTTGGGGGACCGCTTTTTTGAGTATACGCATCAAAAGCGGCCTGTTTGCAATGCAGTTACAAAGGTTCAATCCCTGTGGGGGACAGGGGTTTTTACTAAGCAAAATAACAACAAAAAGCTTTTATTTTTTGGAGTTGATAAACACATTTAAGGGGTAATTGCCCCGTTTGAATCATGTGATTAATCGGTGCATTAACTGCGCTTCACTGGAATAGCGTCAACCTGTTTGCCAAATTGGGCCGCCTGCTCTTGCACCTTCAAGCCTTGCGCGCCCGCTTGATCGGGGCAATAGTGCTAATCGCCCTCGGCCTAAGCCTGGGACTTAGCTCAATACAGCCTGTATTCGCAAGCGATTTACAGGAAGTTGCCCCTCCGGGAGCCGCCCAACAATTGAGCAAAGCCCTTGGCCAACGCCAGCCGCAGTTGGAACTGCTAAGCCCAAGCGATGGCAGCCTCTTGCCCGATGGTCCCTGGACCCTGAAATTGCGCCTAAGCGATTGGCCCCTGGTACAAAGCAACGATTTTGGGCCGGGGCCCCACCTGGTGATTCAACAAGACAACGAGGCACCGATCAGGATCTTCGAAGCTCCCTCTGGTACTAACAGCATCGAAATCCCCATGGCTGCACTAACCCCTGGCAGCCACCGGCTCAGTGCCTATGCCGCTTTGCCCTGGGGCGAGGCAGTGGCCAATCGAAAGGCAAGGGGAAACTGGCGTTTTCAGCGGCTAGCGGCCAACCCCCAAGCATTGCCAGCCCCAAACAGCCCCCAGCTTGTGGCAGTGCCTTCACCCCAATTGGCAGCTGGCTACCCGGTGCCAATCAATTGGTTCCTTGTTGATGCTCCCCTACAAAATTTGAAACCAGATGATGCCCATTGGCGCCTGCGGCTAAGCCTTGATGGAGCCGCAAGCCTTCTGCAGCAGGAAGACCCCCTATGGCTTGCCCCCCTAGATCCCGGCAGCCATGCCTTGGGCCTTGAGTTGCTTGATGGCAATGGCACGCCCCTAGGGGCGCCATTCAATAGTTTGATGCAAGAACTGAAGGTGCCGCCTCGCAGCGTGGCGCCGCCAGCAATGTTTAAAAACCAATTGCAGCCGGAAGAATTGGAAGCATTGCTAAATCCCAACTACCAATCAGCAAAACCGGAACCGGTGGTTGCACCTGAACCAGTGGTTGAACTTGTAGTTGAGCCTGAACCGGTAGTTGAACCTGAACCTGTAGTTGAGCCAGAAGCAGTTGAAAATGGGGAAGAGAGTTGATGCAACTTGGTATCTGTGCCAGCCAAGCTGGCCTCAGCCAGCTGGAGCCTTTGCTGCTCTGCGGCGAACTGCAAGCAATCCTGGTGCCCGAGCACCTACTCAATCCAAATCGGCCGCAACTGCAAGCCAGCAGTGAATTAAACAAGCTCTGGCCCGATATTGAATTACTGCTGGGTGCCATGGCTGCTGGCGCTTTAATTCGCCTGGTTTCACCATTATTAAAAAGTAAAAATAGTGATCCCGCAGTATTACTAATTGATGGCAGTGGTGAACTGTTAATTCCTCTGTTAGGGGGCCATGGCGCCGGCGGTGATCGCCACGCCAATCGTGTTGCGCCACTGCTGAAAGCAAAAGTTGTATTCACTGGTTTCAGCAGTAGCAACGGCCGAATTGCCTTGGATAGCTGGGGTGCCAGCTGGGGTTGGCAAAAAGGCCAAGGTGCCTGGGATGAACTGATGAAACAAACGGCGCGCAACCAGGTGGTGCTTATTTCCCAGGATTCAGGCAACCCCTTAGCCCTGGAGAGCCTTAAGGCCAGTGGTGTGCCAATGCAAATTGCTGAAAGCGATAGCCAAGCTGAGTTGCTGATTAGCGCAAAGCTCGGCCCTGGCTGCCGCTGGCATCCAGCGGTGCTTTGGCTTGGTATTGGTTGTGAACGAAATAGCAACCTATTGCTGTTGCAAAAGGCAGTAGCCCAGGTTTTTAAGGAAGCAAATTTGGCAGAAGCAGCCATAGCTGGTGTGGCCAGCCTTGATCTAAAAGCAGATGAACCAGCCCTACTTGCCTTGGCAGCTGGGCGTAGCTGGCCATTGCGCTTTTTTTCTGCCGAAGCGCTCGCTCCAATCAAAGTGCCAAACCCGTCTGCCGTGGTGGCAAAGGAGGTGGGCACAGCCAGTGTGGCGGAAGCGGCTGCCCTGGCGGCAGCAGGCCCCGGCGCTGAATTGATCAAACCTAAGGCGATTTTCCATGGCGCCCCCGGAGAAGGGGCCGTAACCGTTGCTGTCGCCAAGGCCGCCGCGGGCTGGGCACCACAACAGGGTGCTTTGCATCTGGTGGGGGCAGGACCCGGCTCCATTGAACAACTAACAGCGGCTGCCCGCAGCGCCCTCGCTGCAAGCCAGGTTTGGGTTGGCTACGGCTTGTACCTAGATCTTTTAGAACCCCTACGCCGCAAAGATCAAATTCGGCTGGAGGGCCAATTAACCCTGGAAAGGCAGCGCTGCCGCCAGGCCTTGAACTTGGCCTGTGGGGGCACATCAGTGGCGCTGATTTCAAGTGGCGACAGTGGCATGTATGGCATGGCAGGCCTTGCCCTTGAGGAATGGCTTGTTTTAGGGGAGCAGGAACGGCCCGAATTCATCGTTCACCCTGGCATCTCCGCATTTCAGATGGCCGCGGCCCGCCTAGGGGCACCACTAATGCATGATCTCTGCACAATCAGCCTCAGCGACAGGCTTACCCCTTGGGCCCTGATTGAAAAACGCCTAGGGGCAG
Organism: Synechococcus lacustris Maggiore-St4-Slac; assembly: GCF_024345595.1. NCBI lineage: Bacteria > Bacillati > Cyanobacteriota > Cyanophyceae > Synechococcales > Synechococcaceae > Synechococcus > Synechococcus lacustris. Next base: position 210,065 of record NZ_JAGQBK010000002.1, read on the forward strand.
CCGCAAATGGTGATTTTGTGGTGGCTTTATATAACCCCCGCTCCCAGGGGCGCTCCTGGCAACTGGCTCGAGCCATTGAATTGCTGCTTGAGCAGCGAGCCCCCACAACACCAGTGGCAATCTGCCGCCAACTTTCAAGGCCAGAAGAATCAATCAGCCTGCACCAATTAGCTGAATTACCTGTTGAACAGGTAGACATGTTTAGCTTGGTATTAGTTGGTAATAGCAGCACAAAAGTTGCAGCTGGCATGATGGCAACCCCCAGGGGTTATCCCGGAGCTGAATTGAGTTAGTTCGTAGATTATTTGTTATTTAATTATTCGATTAGCAGAGCCTGAATTATTTCAAACAATTGCCTTTGGGTTTATGGCTGTGGCTCTTCCCCCTCCCGAACGCCCATGCGGAGCTCTCAAGAAACAACACCGCGTCTGCCTGATCACGCAAATAATCAATCAGCACATCCGTATCTACAACCAATACTGACGATTGCTTGGGTTCAACCATCAAGGAACTAGCGGCGCCTGGCGGTTGAGCTCAGAGCGCAGATCGAGCCAACTGGGAAGATCCTCCCTAGCGGCCCAAAGCCCGTGGGCCTGATGTATACGGTATACATCAGTTCGAGCTGGTTTAAGTCGGGATGACAGGATTCGAACCTGCGGCCCCTTCGTCCCGAACGAAGTGCGCTACCAAGCTGCGCCACATCCCGATAGGTTGATTCTAGGAGAGTGTTGTGTTGAAACCCCCCTGGTTACGCGTGAAGGCCCCCCAGCGGGCCCGCATTGGAGAGGTGGCTGATCTCCTGCTGGATCTCAAATTAAATACGGTTTGCCAGGAGGCCAGCTGCCCAAATATTGGTGAATGCTTTGCCGCTGGCACAGCCACTTTTTTAATCATGGGGCCTGGGTGCACCAGGGCCTGCCCCTATTGCGACATCGACTTTGATAAAAGTGTGCGGCAGCTGGATCCCAGCGAACCGGAACGGCTTGGTGAGGCAGTGGCCCGCATGGGACTCGGCCATGTGGTGATCACCTCAGTTAATCGCGACGACCTCGCCGATGGTGGCGCTAGTCAATTTGTTGCCTGCATTGAGCAGGTGCGCAGGCGCAGTCCATTCACCACGATTGAATTGTTGATCCCTGATTTCTGCGGCAACTGGGATGCCCTCGCAGCTGTGATGCAAGCAGCCCCTGAGGTGCTTAACCACAACATCGAAACGGTGCCACGGCTCTATAAACAAGCGCGCCCCCAAGCCAACTACGCCCGCTCCCTCGAACTACTGCAGCGGGTGCGCAGCGGCTGGCCGCGCTCCTACACAAAATCAGGCCTAATGGTGGGTTTAGGTGAAAGCAACGCCGAAGTTGTGGAGGTTATGGCTGATCTACGCCAACACAAAGTAGACATCGTTACGATCGGTCAATACCTGTCGCCGGGGCCGAAACATCTAGCCGTAGATCGCTTCGTAACGCCGGAACAATTTGAGTTATTCCGCCGCCAAGGCGAAGCCGAACTGGGCTTCCTGCAGGTGGTTAGCAGCCCCCTAACCCGCAGCAGTTACCACGCCGGAGAGGTGCAACGGTTGATGCGGGAGCACCCCCGTTAACTGGGCGTTACTAGCACCTTAAAACGCTGTTTCCAACTGGGCCAATCCGCCAGCAAAGCTGCAGCCTTGGCGCTGCCGGTGGCCTCTAGATGGCCCTCCAGCAGTGATTTCAGCAGGGCATCTTGTTCAGAGTTGCTGATGGGCTCGATCGCCACGATCTCCTGGTTAACGCGCTGGGCGAGGCCAGCATCCTCATCAAGAATGAAAGCAATTCCACCCGTCATACCGGCCGCCACGTTGCGCCCCGTGGAGCCAAGCACAACCACCACGCCGCCTGTCATGTATTCACAACAGTGGTCGCCGGCACCTTCCACCACCGCTTTACAGCCGCTGTTGCGCACGGCAAAGCGCTCGCCAGCCCTACCAAGGGCATACAACTCACCGCCGGTGGCGCCATAGAGGCAGGTGTTACCAAGGATCACCTGGTTGCCTGGATCTTTAACCCCCGCCGGTGGTACCACGATCAGGCGTCCGCCATTAATGCCTTTACCCACGTAGTCGTTTGCTTCGCCCACCAAACGCAATTGCATGCCTTGAAGCACAAATGCACCAAAACTTTGGCCAGCGGCGCCATTGAAATTGAGCGCAAGTTCGCCGTTGAAACCTTTATTGCCATGGCGAGCTGCAATCTCCCCTGCAATGCGCGCACCCACACTGCGATCAGTGTTAACAATCTCTAAATCACAACTCATGCGGCCATGGCCATCAATCGCAGCCATCACCTCAGCATCAGCTAAAAGTTGATCTTCCAGAACCAAACCATTGCCATGGGCAGTGGCTGAATGCTTCAACCAAGAACGATCAGCGGCGGCGGGGATCGAATTAATTAAGCAGGAAAGATCAAGCGCTTTAGTTTTAGCAAGGGCCACCACACGGGGTTGCAGTAATTCACTGCGGCCAATTAAATCCTCCAAGCGGGCCACACCGAGCACACTCAATAGCTGACGCACCTCCTCAGCTACAAACAGGAAAAAATTCACCACATGTTCAGGCACCCCAGGGAACCGCTTACGCAGATTTTCCTTTTGGGTAGCCACCCCCACAGGGCAGTTATTGGTGTGGCAAACCCTGGCCATGATGCACCCCTCCGCGATCATCGCCACCGAACCAAAGCCAAACTCTTCAGCACCTAAAAGCGCAGCAATCAGCACATCCCAGCCGGTTTTAAGGCCACCATCAGCCCGCAGTAAAACCCGATCGCGCAGGCCATTTTCCAGTAGGGCGCGATGTACCTCAGTGAGGCCAAGCTCCCATGGACTGCCGGCATGTTTAATCGAGCTGAGCGGCGAAGCACCGGTGCCACCATCGTGGCCGGAAATCTGGATCACATCGGCATTTGCCTTAGCTACGCCAGCGGCAATGGTGCCTATACCTATCTCTGCCACAAGTTTCACACTCACCTTGGCGGCGGGATGAACCTGGTGTAGATCGTGAATCAGCTGGGCTAGATCTTCAATTGAATAGATGTCGTGATGGGGTGGCGGTGAAATCAAAGCAACACCCGGCTTGCTATTGCGCAACCAGGCGATGTAGCTATCAACCTTGGGACCGGGCAATTGGCCGCCTTCCCCTGGCTTCGCCCCTTGGGCAACCTTGATTTCTAGTTGACGGCCGCTGCGTAGATATTCGGGCGTAACACCAAAACGGCCAGAGGCGATTTGTTTAATCGCTGAACAGGCGCTATCACCATTACGCAGGCCATTGAGGTTTGGCAGGGTGGCTGAATGCCCCTCGCCATCCACATCCTTAAGGGCATGGAAGCGGGCTGGATCTTCACCGCCTTCGCCGCTGTTGCTCTTGCCGCCGATGCGATTCATCGCAATTGCCAACACCTCATGGGCCTCCCTTGAAAGGGCGCCCAAACTCATGCCACCGGTGCAAAAGCGGCTGCAAATGCTCTCCACACTCTCCACCTGTTCGATCGGCAGGGGGGTGGCCGCCGGCTTTAGCTCAAGCAGGTCCCGCAGGGCCGTAACCGGACGGTTTTCCAGCAGGGTTTTGTAGGTATTGAAATGGTTGTAGCCGGGGCCCTCTTTAACAGCTGCGTGCAGGGCTTTTGCCATATCCGGGCTGTTGAGGTGATATTCCCCACCAGTGCGGTATTGAACAAAACCCATGAATTCGAGCTTGCTGCGATTCAGCTCTGGGTACGCCTTGGCATGGAAACCAAGGGTTTCATTAGCCAACTCCGCCAAACTCAAACCCGCCACGCGGCTAGTGGTACCGGTGAAAGCCAATTCAATTAAATCTGCACCAATGCCAATCGCCTCAAATATCTGGGCACCGTGGTAGCTAGCAAGCAGGGAAATACCGATCTTAGATAAAATCTTACGCAGGCCATCTTCCAGAGATTTACGTACATTTGCCTGCACCTTATCAATACTTAAAGCCGGCAACTTACCGGTTTCAATTAATTTCTGCACCCGTGCTTGAGCCAGCCACTGGCGACTGGTTTCCCAGGTGAGCCAGGGGCAAACGGCACTGGCGCCATAGCCAATCAAACAAGCGAGATGATGGGTGGTCCAGCACTGGGCCGTATCCAGCACCAGAGATGTTTGTAAACGCAGGCCTAGCTTGAGCAGGTGATGGTGCACAGCACCCACCGCCAAAAGCGGAGGGATATAACTGGTGCTGGCATCAATACCTCGATCGGAAAGTATCAGGATCTGATTACCACCTTTCACCGCCTGTTCAGCATCAAATTGCAAGCGCTTTAAGGCTTGCTCCAGAGCCACTGGACCAGGGCTGATCGGCATCAAAGTTGAGATGCAACAGCAGGGGAGCCCCTGGTTTGCAAGGGAGGCCAATTCCGCCTCGTTGAGCACTGGGCTTGAAAGATGCAATACCGCCGCCGCCTCAGCTTCGGGCTTAAGGGGCGAACCTCGCTTACCCAAGTGCATCTCCAGGCTCATCACCAACTTTTCCCGCAATGGATCAATCGGCGGGTTGGTTACCTGGGCAAAACGTTGCTTGAAATAGTCGTAAAGCAGATGGGGTTTATTGGATAAAACGGCAAGGGGAATGTCGTCGCCCATGCAGTAGGTGGGCTCCTTACCCTGGCCTGCCATGTCTTCGATTACAAGATCAAGATCCTCTGCACTGAAGCCAAAGGCGGTTTGCAGCCGCAACAGCTGCTCTTCTTGCAGCTGGCTGGCCTGTTGCCAGGGTTGCGGGCTAAGGCTTAAGCGGTGCTCTTTTAACCAAGTGCCGTAGGGGTGCCGAGCTGCCACCTCTTGTTTTAATTGCCAATTGCGCAATAAACGGCCCTGCTCCAGATCCACAGCCAACATCTGGCCCGGCCCAAGGCGTCCCTTTTCAATAATCAAGCTTTCATCAAGTTCCACCACACCTGTTTCAGAACCCATCACCACGTAGCCATCACTGGTAATGCAATAACGAGCAGGGCGTAAACCATTGCGATCCAGGGTGGCGCCAACGCTGCGGCCATCGCTAAATACCAATAGGGCCGGCCCATCCCATGGTTCCTGGGTGCAAGCTGAATATTCGTAGAAGGCCTGGATTTCGGGCTTATCGGCCAGTTCCGGCTGATCCCTAAATGCCTCTGGCACCAAGGTGAGCAAACTTTCCGTAATCGGCCGGCCGCTGCGAACGAGCAACTCCAAGGTGGCATCAAGGTTGGCCGAATCACTGAAGGCTGGATTCACCAAAGGTTTGAGTTCGGCAGCAGCTTCGCCCCAAATCCCATCGAGATTTGCCTCTGCAGCCCTCGCCCAATTGATATTGCCCAGCAGGGTATTTATTTCACCGTTATGGCCCAAGAGCCGCATCGGCTGGGCCAGGGGCCAACGGGGCAGGGTATTTGTACTAAAGCGCCGGTGGTAAACGGCGTAACTTACGCAAAAGCGTTGATCGCGCAGGTCTTGATAAAAGGCAGATAACACCGCAGAACGAACCATCGCCTTATAAACAACGGTGCGGCAACTGAGGGAAGCGAAATAAAGCTCTCCCACCTCAGCGCCCCAGGCTGCCGCCCGCACCCTTTCACCCACCCGCCGCCGCAGGCGAAACAACAAAGCCTCTAGGGCTTCAGCAGCTTGCAGCTCCCCTGGTGGTGCGATCAGCCACTGCTCAATAACGGGGGCTGTTTTGCGTGCCATCGCACCCAAAACAGCATCAACCACTGGCACCTCTCGCCAACCCAGGCTGGAGAGGCCAAGGGCGAGGGCCTCCTCCTCACAAAATTGTTTGGCTTGGGATCGCCTACTGCCATCGGCAGGCAAAAAGACCATCCCCAAGCCCCGCAATTGCTTGGCGCTGGCAGCCGCCTGGGGCCACACCGCCTCTAAGTAGTGCCAGGGGATGCCGCACAAAACCCCGGCGCCATCACCGGAATCACCATCACCGCAGGAACCACCCCGATGTTCCATACAATCCAAGGCCCGCAGGGCTTGCTGCAACAACCAATGGCTGGCTTGCCCCTGGAGCTGCGCCAAAAACCCAACGCCACAGGCATCTTTTTCCCCAGCCACAGCTGCTGGAGCAGGGCTATCGCAATGGGGCCACTGGGCGTTATCGATCAGAAACATGGGCGGGGGAGCACCTGCTGGAATGCAAACAATCCGAACAACTTCCGGATTGCCGTAAACCAGCCCAAGCTGGAATCCTAAAAGTTTGCTACCTAGCTAAGTTGCATCCCTTAGTGCCGGGGGGAAAGTGCTGCCATTAGAGCCACCGGCTGCCTTGATTTCTCAAGTTGCCCCAAGGGAAGGGGCCGATATAAGTATTAATGGCAAAAAGATGCAGGCGCCCTGGCGCTGGGAAGAAAGCAGCCCACCAAAGCTCTGGCTACCCCTAGACGTTCTAGAAGCCCAATTTGGCGTTAACAAAACCAGTGCTGCCAACGGCAGCTTGAATTTGAGCTGGTTTGGCCGTGATCTTGGCGTTCCAGTTCAAAACCAACGCAGCCTTCAAGACGAAGTGGCGGTGGAGGTGGGGGACTTTTTTCGCAATTTAGGGGTGGATAGCAAAGTGAAAACGTCCCCTTTGGGGGGCTCAACGCTGGAACTTGAACTGCCTGCCGCCAGGGTTTTGCAGGTGCGCAATTCCAGGTTGCATTCTCAATTGCGGGTTGTGCTCGACCTCAGCGGCCCAACCTTGGTGCAGAAGCAAGGGGAAAATTTGCAGCTCAATTTGAGTAATCCAGAACTTGCCCTTCGGGGCCTGCGCCAACAGGGATTAGCCGCTCAAATGAATGGTTCCCTTCTGCAGCTATCAAGCCAGGGGATTACTAATTTCAGCCTGGGGAGCCCAGCCAGGCTTGTTTTTGATCAAACCCTGCAAAGGGCAAGCATCAGCCCGCCAGCAATAGAGCCCTTAGCCGCTGCGGCCAATCCCAATGCCGCCCCGGCAATGGAGCAAAAAATATTGAACCTGAATGGCCAGCGCTATCAAATTAGTTTCGTGCGCTTTGATCCAATCCGCAGTGCCTATGCGTTGGTGCCCCTAAGCCGCAAACAAATGGAAGGCCTTGGATCATTGGCGGGCCTCGCCCGAGCCCAAGGGGCATTGGCGGCCCTCAATGGCGGCTTCTTTAACCGTGTGCGCGAATTACCCCTTGGTGGCCTGAGGGAGCAGGGGGCCTGGCTATCCGGGCCAATCCTCAACCGCGGGGCCATTGCCTGGCAAATAGGGCAACAACCAATTTTCAGCAATGTGCGCCTGGAGGAATGGCTGAGCGATAGCCAAGGCAATCGCTGGCCCCTCGGAGCACTTAACAGTGGATATGTGCAAAAGGGTTTTGGCCACTACAACAGCCTTTGGGGTGCGGTTTACAGGCCGATCACAAGCCAGGAAAGCGGATGGATTTTGGAAAATGGCCGCGTTTTGGAAATCCTGTCTGCAGAGCAGATGGCCGCTGGTGTGCCCCTGCGCCAAGGTCAAGCTTTAGTGGTGGCAAGAGGGGGCAGCCAATTGCCGCTGCAACCGGGGGATGCGGTTCAACTGCAAAGGGATTTATTTCCAGAACGGATGAATGCGATGCCAAACCTGCTTCAAGCCGGGCCGCTGCTCTTGAACCAAGGCCAGGTGGTGCTGAATGGGGCAGCGGAAAATTTCAGCCCAGCCTTTATGGAACAAAGGGCACCCCGCAGCGTGGTGGCGGGCGATGGTGATCAGGTGTGGCTGATCGCTTTGGAGGGTTTGGATAACAGGGGCCCCACCCTGGCGGAAAGCGCTGAGTTGTTGTTGCAACTCGGCTTAAAACAAGCACTTAACTTGGATGGAGGCAGTTCCACAGCCCTGTTAGTTGAAGGCCGTGAAGGTAAAAGTGGCCGGGGCATAGGTTCAGCCATTCATAACGGCCTTGGCCTTGTAGTTCGCACCAACCGCTAATTGCCATGAACCAAACTGCAGGCCTAAAGATCACAGCGCGGGCCGCCGCTGAACTTTGTCGCCAGGCGGCCTGCGGCGGCGAGCCAGGGGCGATGGCGCTGGAATTGGTGCCGGGCAGCTGTGAAGCCTGGGCGATTCAATTGCGGGCCGGCACTGGGGAGGCAGCCATTGCCCGCAGTGATGGCATAACCCTCTATGGCCATAGCCACCAATTGCAGCTACTTCAAGGTTTGCAGCTTGATTTTCAAAGTTCCCTCAGTGGCGGTGGTTTTTTGTTGCGGGGTGGCGAACAGATCCGCAGCTGCACTTGCGGAGCAGCTTTTACCCCGAGGGGGTAAAGTGTCAGATTGTCGAATCAGCACGGCCCTATGGCCTGCCACCGGTTTTAGATGCCCACCATCCAACAACTGATCCGCACCGAGCGGCAGAGTCTTATTCGTAAGACCAAATCCCCTGCCCTCAAGGCCTGCCCTGAGCGCCGTGGGGTTTGTACCCGCGTTTATACCTCCACACCTAAGAAGCCAAACTCAGCCCTCCGCAAGGTGGCCAGGGTGAGGCTCACCTCTGGTTTTGAAGTAACGGCCTATATCCCAGGTATTGGCCACAACCTGCAGGAGCACTCGGTGGTGTTGATCCGCGGCGGCAGGGTTAAGGATCTTCCCGGTGTGAGATATCACATCATCCGCGGCACCCTCGATACCTCCGGGGTGAAGGATCGCCGCCAGAGCCGCTCTAAATACGGCGCCAAAACACCAAAGGATTGAGCCCAGGCGCTGCTCAGCAATCAACTCCCGACCCTCGCTAATTTTCTCCCCCCATGTCCCGCCGCAACGCAGCTGAGAAACGCCCGGTTCTGCCCGATCCGCAATTCAACAGCCGTTTGGCCTCAATGATTGTGGCCCGCCTGATGAAGCACGGTAAAAAGTCCACAGCCCAGCGAATCCTCTCGGATGCCTTCGGCATGATCAACGAACGCACGGGGGTTGATCCCTTGGAAGTGTTCGAAACCGCTGTGCGCAATGCAACCCCCTTGGTGGAGGTTCGCGCCCGCCGGGTTGGTGGTGCCACCTATCAGGTGCCCATGGAAGTGCGCCAAGAGCGGGGTACGGCCATGGCCCTGCGTTGGCTTGTGAATTTCTCCAGGGCCCGCAATGGCCGCAGCATGGCCCAGAAACTTGCCGGTGAATTGATGGATGCCGCCAATGAGGCCGGCAGCGCCGTTCGCAAGCGGGAAGAAACCCACAAAATGGCTGAAGCAAACAAGGCTTTTGCCCACTACCGCTATTGAGCAACTTGATAGTTAGCGCTTGGGCCAACAGCTAACTAATCACCAACCTGTAGAGTTGCGCCCGCTTTTAAAGCACACCTAAGGAGCATCCCGTGGCTCGCGCCTTCCCTTTAGACCGCGTCAGAAATATCGGCATTGCCGCCCATATCGATGCCGGCAAAACCACCACCACCGAAAGAATTCTGTTCTATTCGGGTGTGGTGCACAAAATGGGCGAGGTGCACGATGGCGCCGCCGTCACCGACTGGATGGAACAGGAAAAGGAGCGGGGTATCACAATTACCGCCGCTGCTATTTCCACCAGCTGGAAAGATCACCGCATCAACATTATTGATACACCTGGCCACGTGGATTTCACCATTGAGGTGGAACGTTCCATGCGGGTTCTTGATGGTGTGATCGCTGTATTTTGCGCCGTTGGTGGTGTTCAACCACAATCGGAAACAGTGTGGCGCCAGGCGGATCGCTACAAAGTGCCGCGGATGGTATTTGTTAATAAAATGGATAGAACAGGAGCAAACTTCCTGAGGGTTTATGAACAAATCAAGGATCGATTGAAGGCAAAGGCAGCTCCGATTCAATTGCCAATCGGTGCCGAAAACGACCTTAAAGGAATTATCGACCTAGTTCAAAATAAAGCATTTATCTACACAAACGATCTGGGTACAGATATTTTAGAAGTTGATATTCCAGATGACATGAAGGAGTCGGCCGCAGAGTGGCGCTCCAAACTGATGGAATCAGTTGCTGAGCTGGATGAGGAGTTGATTGAAGTATTCCTTGAAACCGGTGAATTAAGCGAAGCTCAATTGCGCAAAGGTATTCGCGAGGGCGTTGTTAAGCATGGCCTTGTGCCGATGCTCTGCGGCTCTGCCTTTAAAAACAAGGGCGTTCAATTGATGCTTGATGCGGTGGTGGATTACCTGCCCGCACCCATTGATGTGCCCCCGATCCAAGGCATACTTCCCAACGGTGAAGAGGGAATCAGGGTCTGTGAAGACAACGCCTCCTTCAGCGCCTTGGCCTTCAAAGTTATGGCCGATCCCTATGGAAAACTAACCTTTGTTCGTTTGTATTCAGGTGTGCTGCAAAAAGGCAGTTACGTGATGAATTCAACCAAAGATAAAAAAGAGCGCATCTCCCGTTTAATTCTGCTCAAAGCAGATGATCGCGAGGAGGTTGATGAGTTGCGCGCTGGCGATTTAGGCGCTGTGCTCGGCCTAAAAGACACCACCACTGGCGATACCCTTTGCGTTGATTCCGATCCAATTATTTTGGAATCACTGTTTATCCCAGAACCGGTTATTTCCGTGGCTGTTGAGCCCAAAACCAAGGGCGACATGGAAAAACTATCCAAAGCCCTGCAATCACTCTCTGAAGAAGATCCCACCTTCAGGGTTAGAACGGATCCAGAAACAAGCCAAACAGTTATCGCCGGCATGGGCGAACTTCACCTGGAAATCCTGGTGGATCGCATGCTCAGGGAATTCAAAGTGGAGGCAAATATTGGTGCTCCACAGGTTTCCTATCGGGAAACAATTCGCGGCAGTTCAAAGGGTGAGGGCAAATTTGCCCGTCAAACCGGTGGTAAAGGTCAATACGGCCATGTGGTTATCCAGATGGAACCTGGCGAACCCGGCACTGGTTTTGTGTTTGAAAACAAAATTGTTGGCGGCATTGTTCCCAAGGAATACATCGGCCCTGCCGAAGCTGGCATGAAAGAAACTTGCCAATCGGGCGTTATCGCTGGCTATCCCCTCATCGATGTGAAGGTATCAATGATCGATGGTTCGTACCACGACGTTGACTCCTCCGAGATGGCCTTCAAAATTGCCGGTTCGATGGCTTTCAAAGATGGCGTGAAGAAGTGCAATCCTGTGCTTCTTGAGCCAATGATGAAAGTAGAAGTGGAAATTCCAGAAGATTATCTCGGTTCAGTTATTGGCGACCTTTCCTCTAGGCGCGGTCAGGTGGAGGGCCAGTCGATCGATAACGGCACCTCCAAGGTTCAATCCAAGGTGCCCCTGGCTGAGATGTTCGGCTACGCTACCCAGCTGAGATCCATGACCCAGGGGAGAGGTATATTCTCAATGGAGTTCAGCCATTACGAGGAGGTCCCTCGGAATGTGGCCGAAGCCATCATTTCCAAGAATCAGGGCAACTCCTGATCCCCAACTCCCTCTTCGTTTACCCTCGATTTTTATTTAACAATGGCCCGCGAGAAGTTTGAGAGAACTAAGCCACACGTCAACATCGGCACCATCGGCCACGTTGACCACGGCAAAACCACCCTCACCGCAGCGATCACAAACGTGCTCGCTTCAATTGGTCAGGCCAAAGCCCAGGCCTACGATGAGATTGATGGCGCCCCTGAAGAGAAGGAGCGCGGCATCACCATCAACACCGCCCACGTGGAGTACGAAACCGAGGGCCGTCACTACGCCCACGTGGACTGCCCAGGCCACGCTGACTATGTGAAAAACATGATCACCGGTGCCGCCCAAATGGACGGTGGCATTTTGGTGGTGGCCGCCACCGACGGCCCCATGGCCCAAACCCGGGAGCACATCCTGCTGGCAAAGCAGGTGGGTGTGCCCGCCCTGGTGGTGTTCCTCAACAAGAAGGACATGGTGGACGACGAGGAGCTCCTCGAGCTGGTGGAACTCGAAATGAGGGAACTGCTCGACAAGTACGACTTCCCCGGTGATGACATCCCCGTGGTGGCCGGTTCCGCCCTCAAAGCCCTTGAGCACATTCAAGGCGGCGGTAAAGGTGCCCGCGGCGAAAACGAATGGGTAGACAAAATCCTCGATCTAATGGATGCAGTTGATGCCTCCATTCCAGAGCCCGAGCGTGAAATCGATAAGCCATTCCTAATGGCCATCGAAGACGTTTTCTCGATCACCGGTCGTGGCACCGTTGCCACCGGACGGATCGAGAGGGGCAAGGTGAAGGTTGGTGAAACCGTAGAAATCGTTGGTATCCGCGAAACCCGCACCACCACCGTTACCGGTGTGGAAATGTTCCGCAAACAGCTCGAGGAAGGCATGGCCGGCGACAACGCTGGTTTGTTGCTTCGCGGCATCCAAAAGGAAGATATCGAACGCGGCATGGTGCTGGTGAAGCCAGGCTCCATCAAGCCCCACACCAAGTTTGAGGGTGAGGTTTATGTGCTCACCAAAGAAGAAGGTGGTCGCCACACCCCCTTCTTTGCTGGCTATCGCCCCCAGTTCTACATCCGCACAACGGATGTAACCGGTCAAATCACCCAATTCACCGCCGACGACGGCACCAAGGTTGAAATGGTTATGCCTGGCGACAGGATCAAAATGACCGGTGAGCTGATCTGTGGTGTTGCCATGGAACAGGGCATGCGTTTTGCCATCCGTGAAGGCGGCCGCACCATTGGTGCAGGCGTTGTTTCAAAAATCCTCGAGTGATCTAGGTTTCGATAGGCCGCTAGCTCTTGCTAAGAGTTAGCGGCTATCTTTTTTGTATGCACCTCGACAACTGAATCTTTCCTTCTTTTTTGCCAATCACCATGTCTAATGCCATCGCTCAGCAGAAAATCCGCATCCGCCTAAAGGCGTTTGATCGCCGCATGCTGGATCTTTCCTGCGACAAAATCATTGAAACCGCTGATCACACCGCTGCCACTGCAATCGGTCCTATCCCCTTGCCAACAAAACGCAAGATCTATTGTGTTTTACGTTCCCCCCACGTTGACAAGGATTCCCGAGAGCACTTCGAAACCCGCACCCACAGGCGTTTGATCGATATCTACAACCCCTCCTCCAAAACCATTGATGCCCTCATGAAGCTGGATCTACCCAGTGGTGTGGATATTGAGGTCAAGCTCTGATCAATTTCACCTAGAATGGCCTTTGATCTCCCGTTGTTATGACGGACCTGTCCGTTCGGGAGCTACCGCTCTTCCCTCTACCAGACGTGGTGCTCTTCCCCCAGGAGGTGCTGCCCCTTCATATTTTTGAGCTTCGCTACCGCCTCATGCTCAAAAGTGTGTTGGATAGCGACCGTCGTTTTGGGGTAGTGCGTTGGGATCCTGAACAAAAGGCCATGGCCAGCATCGGTTGCTGCGCCGAAATCCTCCAGTGTCAAACCCAGGCGGATGAACGCAGCAACCTCGTTACGATCGGCCAACAACGTTTTCGCCTCTTGAATGTGGTGCGAGAGGCGCCATTCATGGTGGGTTTGGTGTGTTGGCTGGAGGATGAACCAGTGGAAGTTGATCTCCAACCCCTGGCCAATAACGTGCGCCAAGCGCTGCAAGATGTGGTTGATCTATCCGGCAAATTGCTGGGTCAGCAAACCGTTCTACCTAACGACCTACCCGAATTACCACGGGAATTGTCCTTTTGGGTGGGTGGTCACCTTGGTGGTGCCGTTGCGGATCACCAGCAACAACTGCTGGAAATGACATCCACTTCAGATCGCCTGCAGCGGGAATTGGATTTACTTGATCACACCCGCCGCCAGCTAGCTGCCCGCACTGTGCTTAAAGACACCCTTAAAGATTTGGAGTCATGAACCTAGGGCTGTTGTTCCTATGCCTACTGCTTGCAGCCCTCTCCTTTGCTTTTGCCGCTTGGTACCTATTGCCACGGCGATTTAATAACGGCAAAAGTGTTGCCAATGCCTACGACCACTGGACTAAAGATAAGTTGTTGGAACGTCTTTGGGGCGAACATATCCACCTTGGTTACTACGGCAAGCCTCCCCAAGCCCGTGATTTTCGTGGGGCAAAAGCTGATTTCGTTATCGCCTTAGCCCGCTGGGGTGGATTAGATAAATTGCCCCCCGGTTCACGGCTGCTCGATGTGGGTTGCGGCATTGGTGGCAGCAGCCGTTTACTAGCCAATCACTACGGCTTTGATGTAGTTGGTGTGAGTATTAGCGCCGCCCAAGTTGCTAGGGCCCAAGCGCTTACTCCTGCAAACCTCAGTTGTAAATTTGCCGTGATGGATGCCCTTGCTTTGCAATATGAGGAGGCAGAATTTGATGCCGTTTGGACCGTGGAATGCGCCCCTCACATAGCTGATAAACAAGGCTTTGCTAATGAATTAATGCGGGTGCTAAAACCAGGCGGCCTTCTGGTTGCTGCCGACTGGAATCAAAGGGATCCCAGCAGCAAACCTTTTAGCCCCATTGAAAATTGGGTTTTAGAGCAACTGCGGGTGCAATGGGCCCATCCAGCTTTCTCTAGCATCAATTCTTTTTGCGATAACTTAATTGCCACCGGCGCCCTTGATAATCCCCCTGAAACCAACAATTGGACTGTTGAAACACTGCCCTCTTGGTTTGCTTCCATCACTGAAGGCATTCGCAGGCCATGGGCAGTGCTAAGCCTTGGCCCCGGCGCCCTATTGAAAGGCTTTAGGGAAATTCCCACCCTCCTACTGATGCACTGGGCCTTTGCCCGGGGTTTAATGCAATTTGGTTTATTTAAGGCAGAGAGGTATCGTCTGTAATTGGATAGCTGCCAAAACTAATTAAACGTTCGCAGAGAGGTTTTAATTCCTCCATGGCAGCCTCCAATTGTTGATCAATTTTTTGCTGCTGAATAACATCAATTGGCGGCCAGGTGATATCCACAAAAAACACATATTCGCCCAGCTCCCTTTTTGATGGCCTCGATTCGATTCTGCTCATATTCAACTGCCTTTTAGCAAAAACCTGCAAAGCTTCAACCAATCCCCCTGGAGCATTGGCATGCAACGAAAAGGCAAGGCTGGTGCAATTAACTGCTCCAGCTTGTTCATTTAGAGCCCTGCGTAATAGCAAAAATCGCGTGCAATTACCCGGTTGGTCATTAATTGGATAGGCCAATTCAGGCAATCGATGCTCTTGAGCTGCTTTTTTTGAGGCAATCGCTGCCCTAAAGCGGGAGCCCTTCACCATCCGCGCCGCCTCTGCCGTGGAACTAGTGGGGAGCTGTAGTGCATTTGGCAAGTGCTTTTGCAACCAAGCGCTGCATTGGCCCAGGGCCTGGGGATGGGACAAAACCTCAGTGATGCTTTGCAACGCTCCATCACTGAGCAAAGCGTGGCGAATCGGCAGGATCAGCGCCCTTTCGATAGCCAAAGGTTCGGCTTGGAAGGCACCTGATTCCCAAAGGGTGTCTAGGCAAGTGGTTACACCTCCCTCCACGGAATTTTCAACGGGCACCACTGCCGCATCAACTAGGCCAGCCCCGAGGGCTTCCATCACATTGCGAATTGTGATCTGGGGCAGGAGCTTTACCTCTGGCCCATGGGCAAGGCGCAGGGCAGCTTGTTCCCCATAGGTTCCCTCAGGACCCAGGTAGGCAATGGCGGAAATGGGCACTGGCAAGTGGTTGCTCGGGGGCTTCACCGATAGGATCCTCCACGATGCCAAATTCGGCCATGGTTCTGGCCTTTAAAGCGGTCCAGAACTTGGATCTGCCAGTGATAGAGCAGCCCGAAAGGCTGCCCCACTACCTGCGGCAAGAGGCGCGGGTAGTGGGGGCACTTTTAAGTGCTGATCAACTC
Source organism: Synechococcus lacustris Maggiore-St4-Slac (assembly GCF_024345595.1). Lineage (NCBI taxonomy): Bacteria > Bacillati > Cyanobacteriota > Cyanophyceae > Synechococcales > Synechococcaceae > Synechococcus > Synechococcus lacustris. The sequence goes on from NZ_JAGQBK010000002.1 coordinate 225,834, forward strand.
ACTACCCTGCAGGCCGGCAGCTACAGCTACGCCGTTAGGCCTTTGCAACTATTTCAGTTGCGCATAAAACCGGTGGTTGAATTAAAAGCTCTGCAGGCGCCAGGACGGCTGGAACTGGATTCAGTGCATTGCGATTTAGACGGTGTACCTGGGATTACAGACGACTTCGAATTAAAGCTGCGCTCTTGGCTGCAAGCGGAACCCAATGGTTTGGTTGGAGAAGCTGAATTGGAGGTTCAAGTGAGCCATCCAGCCGTGTTGCGTTTAATTCCAGCAAGGGTATTAGAGGCCACTGGCGAATCACTGCTCAATGGCATCCTGCTCACGATCAAAGGCCGGGTGGGCCAGCAATTGGTGCGGGATTTCCATTCTTGGTGCCATGAGCAAAACTAAGCCGATGCAGGGGGCTCGGGCCCAACTTGGCGATGGCTTGGCGATGTTTCAAGGTGCCATAGCCGTGATGCTGCTCCAACCCATAACCGGGCCACACAAGCGCTAGGCGCTCAACCAGGGCATCCCGCGCCTGCTTAGCCAAAATGCTTGCACAGGAAATAGCAAGGCAAGAGCTATCGCCACGCACCACTGTTTCTTGCTCTCCTTGCCATGGCCTGAGCCTCAGGCAGCCATCTACCAAGAGCAATTCAGGCATCAATTGCAACCGCTGCAGGGCCCGCAGCATTGCTAATTCAGTGGCGGCTCGAATCCCAAGGCGATCGATTTCAGCGGCAGAAGCCTGGCCATAGCCAAAAGTTTCCAGCTGGGGCTGAATCAATGGCAGCAATGCGGCCCGGCGTTTTGCAGAAAGGGCCTTGCTATCGGTAACACCTAAGCCAGGCAACTGAGCAAAAGCTTGGGGTTTCAAAATCACCGCAGCGGCCCAAACAGGACCGAATAAACATCCCTTGCCAACTTCATCAACACCTGCGGTGATCAACTTGCCGGTGGTTAACTTGCTGGTGGTCAACTTGCCGAGGAACGTCGCCGCCTGCGGCGGCCCTCATCAGCGGGATCAAGCTCAGCTGCGGGAGCTTCTTCTTCAACTTCGCTAGTTAGCAGCGGTGCAATTGTGAACAACTCAGGCTCGGGCCCAAGCTCAAGCTGAAATTCATCCTGATTTTGATCCTGATTTGAATCTTGGTTTAGATCCTGGTTTGGATTTTGATCTAGATCAGCCCCTCCAAAATCATTGGTATCCAGTGGGGTGATCTCCACTAAAGCCGATCGGCTACTGCTGCCATTACTGGTGCCGCGGGCTCCGCGACGCCTTCTCCCCCCCTGGGCGGCGAGCTCCGCGCGAGCCTGCTCCAAAACTTGGGCGGCATCTTCACCAGGGCGCACAACCCTCACCAAAACATTATCGAACTCTTCTGGGGCTGGCTCAGCCAATAGGGCTGGGTTGAGACCCATCCAGCCGAATACCAATTCCTGGCTTTCATCCATGGGAACAGCCAATAATTCCGGCTCATTACGCCTGGGTTCAACAGCTGCAGCCACTGCCGCGATGCCATTAGTTGCGATGGCAATCTCCGGCTCTGAGCTGCGGCCGCCTCGAGCACCGCGACGGCGGACTCCGCCATCAACGCCACTGGGGCTTGAAACCTCAGCCCTGGCAGAGGCCACCGAACGCACCAAGCCCGGCAAGGCCGCCAGGGGCTGAATTGTGTCTTTACCGGGAAGGGTAACCACGTGGCCCAAACCGCCACAGCTGGAGCAAGCCCTACCGAATAATTCATAGATATTTTGCCCTTGACGCTTGCGGGTGAGTTCCACCAAACCCAATTCAGTAATTTGCGCAATCTGAGGCCTTGCTTGATCATCACGCATGGCCTGGGTGAAGTGCTCAAGCAGCATTAATTGATCACGGCGTGATTCCATATCAATGAAATCAATAATCACCACACCACCGATATTACGCAACTTCAACTGTCTGGCAATTTCAGTTGCGGCTTCACAATTAGTCCAAAGAACAGTCTCCCTGGAATTAGCTGAGCGGGTAAAGGAGCCGGAGTTAACATCAACCACAGTTAGCGCTTCTGTGGGCTCGATAATCACATAACCACCCGATGGTAAATCCACCCTTGGCTTGAGAGCATCTCGAATGGCTGCGTTTACTTTGTAATGCTCAAGAATTTCATTGGCATCTTCATGGAATTCCACCACTAGGTTGGCTTGATCCTGGCCCAGGAAAGCATTTACACGGGCAACCGCCTCCTGGGAATCCACCACAACCCGTAAAACATCAGGGCCGTATAGATCTCTTAAAACGCGATGGATAAAATCTTCATCGCGATTCAATAAAATTGGGGGCTGGGCAGTTTCCGCCGCCTGTTGGATGGCCTCCCACTGGCGCAATAATGATTCAAGATCATCAATTATCTGTTCTTCGCTAACACCATCAGCTTCGGTGCGCACCAGTAAACCTGTGCCCGGAGGCTTAATCAACACCGAAAGGGCCCGCAGGCGGTTGCGCTCCGATTCGGCCGCAATTCGGCGGGAAATATTCACCCCCTGGCCATGGGGTTGCAGCACCAAAAACCTACCCGGCAAAGAAAGGTTGCCTGTTAAACGCGGCCCTTTTGTTCCCGTTGGTTCCTTCATCACCTGCACCAACACCTTTTGGCGTGGCTCCAGTAATTCGGTGATGCCAGCACCGCCCTTTTTAAGGCGTAGGGGACCTAGGTCGGAAAGGTGAATGAAGCCATTTTTTTCACTTTCGCCAATGTTTACAAAAGCGGCGTCAATGCCTGGCAATACATTTTCAACTGTACCTAAATAAACATCACCAATTTGATGGCGACCTTGGGCAACGATTAATTCATCAACCCGTTCTTCGTTGAGTACGGCGGCGATCCGCAATTGCTCAGCGATAACGATCTGCTGTGGCATGGGCTGAGGCAACCCCTTGCGGGGCCACCAAAAGAGGTTAGGGGAAAAGGGGAAATGCTTGGCTGCAATCAGCTGTTGGGGGCTGAAGCAAATTTTTCAACAAAAATCGAGCAGGCACCAAAAAACGCACATATGACATCAATGCATATGACAGCAATGCATATGCCAACCCTAAAAACCTTGCTTACAGCTCTTATGGATCTGCTGCAAAGGCAGGGGAAGGACGGATACCGGAAAACCCTTAAACGCAATCAGTGCAAGGAGCGATAAACGCAACCTAGACCGTGGGCGGTTCTTCGGGCGGTTCTTCCGCCTTGTTTATAAGTTAGCACGCCAGATTCAAAGATTCCCGCACTTGGTGCTCAAGCATTAGGGGTATATCCAGCCGCTGTTCCAACAACTGAAGCAATTGGTTTGGCTTAAGGCTGCGGCCGCTTTTTTCCACCGCACTTTCCAAGCCGATTTCCACCCCTGCGGCCCGCCAGTGATACCAATGCAAATCCAATAAGTAAGCCTTTAAATCTTTTTGTTTAGGCCGGCCCAAACGATCCTTGCTCGCCACTGGCAGATGCTCCGCCACCAATAATTCCCCCAGAGCTGCTTGCCACTCCTCAGGCTTGGGATTGATCTCCCCTGGTGGCAAAGCAACCCTCAAGCGCCAACTGGCAGAAACTAAGGATTGGCTCAACGCTGGTGCATGCACAGCAATGGCATGGGCACTATTCAAGTGAAGCCCTGGTGGTAGTTGGGGTTGCAATAGTTCCAGGAAGCGCTCCGGCTCAATTTCTGCGCTGAAGCTGAGATCAAACCAATCGGCTAGCGCCTCTGCCCCTAGGGGTAAAGCCAGGGCTAGCTGTAGCCGCGGCAGGGGATGAAAACCACCGCTAAAACTCACCGGTAGGCGTGCCCGCCTCAGGGCGCGATCAAAAATACGCACCAAATCGAGATGACTAAGCAAAGCCATTTCGGCGGTTTTTGCGAAGCAAACCCGCAGCCGGCCAACTTGGTTATTGGGCGGTTTACGCGGTTTAGCGATCGCTGGTACCGGCGCAGCCGGCAGCACCACGTTGTGCCCCAACCCTTCACCACACACACCGCAATGGCTGCAACTATCAAAGGAACAATCAGGTAGCTGTTGCTCCCTAAGCGCCCGTTCAAGGTCTTCCTGGAGCCACTGCTTACTTACACCGGAATCGATGTGATCCCATGGCAAAGGTTCGCTGCAGCGCTGTTGGCGTTGCGCTGGGGTGAGGGCCTGCAACTCCGCCCAACTACCCATTTCAAGGGCCCTGTATCTACCGCCCATGCCAGCGGCCTCGATCGCGCCAGTCCAGGCGCCGTAGGTGCGCTCGATGTTGTCGAACCAGGCATCCATGCCGGCCCCGGCTCGCCATGCCGCCTCAATCACAGCGGCAAGGCTTTGATCGCCGCGGCCGATGAAATCCTCCATCGCTGAAAGGCGCACATCGGTGTAGTTCACTTTCAAACCGCGCAGCTCAGCAAAGCGCTCTTTTAATAGTTTTTGACGCCGCAGGAATTCGGCGGAAGAAACGCTATGCCACTGAAATGGAGTGTGGGGCTTGGGGGTGAAATTACTGATGGTGAGATTTAGCTCTAACCTGCCGATATCGCGCATTTCATAACGCAACATCTCAACCGTATTAGCGATGCCATGCACATCGTCATCGGTTTCACCCGGCAAACCAATCATGAAATAGAGCTTCAACTTGCGCCAGCCATGGCGCATGGCAGTGCGCACACCTTCGATTAAATCGGCATCGGTGAGCCCCTTATTAACAATGTTGCGTAGCCTTTGGGTGCCAGCCTCTGGGGCAAAGGTGAGGCTGCCCTGTTTGGTGCCGCCAAGGATATGGGCGATGTTGCTATCGAAACGATCGATGCGCTGGCTGGGTAGAGCCAGGCTCACATTGTGTTCCTGCAGGCGATTACGCAGTTCAACACCCACGGCGGGCAGGGATAGGTAATCGCTACAGCTGAGCGACAACAGCGAAAAATCGCTGTAACCGGTGCGCACCATGCCGGTTTCCACCGCCTCCACCACCGTTTGGGGATCCACATCACGGGCGGGGCGGGTGAGCATTCCCGGCTGGCAAAAGCGACAACCGCGGGTGCAACCGCGGCGGATTTCCACCGTGAGTCGATCGTGCACCGTTTCCACATTTGGCACCAGGGCCATGGCGTAGTGGGGCATTGGCGTGGCGGTGCGCCTTACCACCCTCCTTTTGCCAAAAGCAGGCACATAAACACCGGGTATTTCAGCTAAGTCGGCCAGGGCAGCGCTGCGGCTTAAACCCGCACTAATCGCTTCTTCTAAAACCAAGCCAATTTCCGGCAGTAATTCCTCACCATCACCAAGGGCAATGAAATCAAAAAACGGCCCGTAAGGTTCTGGATTACTTGTGGCGGTTTGGCCGCCAGCAAAGATCAAAGGCGGAGCATCGGGATCATTTAGGGGTAGATCACCCCGCGCCGATGCCCGCAGGGGAATGCCGGCCAGATCGAGCATCTCCAACACATTGGTGGCGCCGAGTTCATAGCTGAGGCTGAAGCCAAGAATATGGAAACTTGCTAGCGCTCGCCTGCTTTCCACCGCAAATAAAGGGGCTGATGCAGCCCGAAGGCGGGCTGCTAAATCTGGGGCGGGCAGATAGGCGCGATCACAGAGTTGGCGCGGCTGGGCATTGAGAATCGAATAGAGAATGATGTGGCCAAGGTTGCTGGCCCCCACCTCGTATACCTCTGGGTAGGTGAGGGCCCAACGCACTGAGGCCCCATGCCAATCCCTGGGCTGCACCCCAAGCTCATTACCCAGATAGCGGCCGGGCTTGGCAATGGTGCTGTTTACCAGGGAAGCAAAGTCCAGAGGTTTAGTGCTGTGGTGGTTCTTAATCCTATGGAGGCCTGCCCAAGCAGCACCGTGCTGTAGGACAATCCGCCCAGATTCATCGGCGCCATGGTGCAAGTAAACGGCAACTACCTAAAGCTCAAGGCGGGTTACCTCTTTCCTGAAATAGCAAGGCGGGTAAAGGGCTTCAGCGAAGCCAATCCAAGTGCAGCGATCATCCGGCTTGGCATTGGTGATGTAACCGAACCCCTGCCTGAGGCCTGCCGCAATGCCATGAAGGCAGCTGTAGACGAAATGGGCACCCACGCTGGCTTCCGTGGCTATGGGCCCGAACAGGGTTACCTGTGGTTGCGTGAAAAAATTGCCGCCCACGATTTCCAAGCCCGCGGCTGCCAGATCACGGCCGAGGAGATTTTTGTTTCCGACGGCTCCAAATGCGATAGCAGCAACATCCTCGACATCCTTGGCAGCAACAACCGCATTGCTGTTACCGATCCTGTGTATCCGGTTTATGTAGATAGCAATGTGATGGCAGGTGCCACTGGCGATGCCGATGAAGCTGGCCGTTATGGCGGACTCAGCTACTTGCCAATTACCGCTGAAAATGGCTTTACAGCTGAAATACCAAAGGAAAAAGTAGACCTTATTTATCTCTGTTTCCCCAATAATCCAACGGGCGCTGTTGCAAGTAAAAGCCAACTAAAAGCCTGGGTTGATTATGCCTGCGCCAATAATTCATTGATCTTATTTGATGCTGCCTACGAGGCTTTTATTCAAAATCCAGAATTACCCCATTCAATTTATGAAATCGAAGGGGCCCGCAATTGCGCCATTGAATTCCGTTCATTTTCAAAAAATGCTGGTTTCACCGGCACCCGCTGCGCCATCACCGTGGTGCCCCGCGGCCTAATGGGTAAAGCTGCCAATGGCGAAGAAATAGAAATCTGGGGGCTTTGGAACCGGCGTCAGTGCACAAAATTCAATGGTGTTAGCTACATCGTGCAGCGAGGGGCGGAAGCTGTTTACAGCCCAGAGGGTCAAGGCCAGGTGAAGGCACTGGTGGCTTTTTATATGGAAAATGCCTCAATTATCCGAAGCGCCCTCAAGGAGGCTGGCCTGGAGGTTTATGGCGGCGAACAGGCTCCCTACGTGTGGATAAAAACGCCAAATGGTCTTGATTCATGGCAGTTTTTCGACAAGCTTTTGCAAGGGGCAAATGTGGTAGGCACCCCAGGCAGTGGCTTTGGTGCTGCCGGTGAGGGTTATTTCCGTTTGTCTGCCTTCAATAGCCGCGCCAATGTGGAGGAGGCGATCACCAGAATTAGGAAGCTATTGCTCGCCTAGATTTTCTAACGTCATATCTGAATCGTTATGACTGACTTGGCCAGGATGACCAATCCTCATCAAGCATCCCAAACACCAGAGGGCAATCCCGGTGGTGTTGCAGTGCTCGATAAAGCACCCGAACGGGTAAGGAAACCTTCGCCCCGCTACCGGGTGCTGCTCCACAACGACCCCGTTAATTCAATGGAATACGTGGTTACCACCCTTCGGCAGGTGGTGCCATCCCTAAGCGAGCAGGATGCCCTAGCGGTGATGCTTGAAGCCCACAGCACCGGCGTGGGCCTTGTGATCGTTTGTGATATCGAACCGGCTGAGTTCTACTGCGAATCCTTAAAGAGCAAAGGCCTTAGCAGCACGATTGAGCCAGAGGAGTGATGGGCTGGGTTAACACCTTGCTCTATCCAGCGGTTTTGGTGGCGATTTTTCTTGGTGGCCAGGCCCTGGGCGCCCCACCGGCCCTGGCGGCAGTGCCAGCGCTGCTTGCCTTAGTGGTGAGCTTGCCCTGGCGGGTGAAACAGCTCTGGGGGCAAACGCAACCCTGGATCAGCTTGGGGGTGGTTGCACCATCCAGCAAAGCCCTATTCAAGGCATTGCTGCGGGGGCTGATCAAAGCATTGCTGCTGCTGATTTTTCTTTTAATCGGCCTCTTGCTAACCGGCCAGATCCAATGGCAGCCAGCATTGAGCCCGGGGTTATTGCTCAATGGCTTGGTGCTAGGCCTTGGCGTTGGTTTTGCTGAGGAATTGCTATTTAGGGGTTGGCTAATGGGAGAACTTGAATTTCGCTTTTCCGGTAAATCAGGCTTGGCATTGGTGGTTCAAGCGCTCATCTTCAGCCTTGCCCACACCCGTTTCAACCTGCCTTTGGCTTCCCTATTGGGATTGCTTGGCGGGCTTACCCTGCTGGGCCTTGCCTTGGGCTTGCAACGGCGAGCGGATGGTGGCCTGATTTGGGGGGCCGTTGGGTTGCATGGTGGCCTGGTGGGGGGCTGGTTTGTGCTCAATCAAGGCTTAATTGGCCAACAGGAAGCAAATCCAATCGGCAGCTTGCTGGCTTGGCTACCGCTGCTGCTGTTGCTGTGGGTGCGGCGCCGTTGGTGGTGAATTAACGCACAGCATTGGCAAGGGCTTTACGACCTTCAAGCGGCGCCTGCAAGGCTTCATCCAGGGGCGCCAAACCATATTCCCGCTCCAGGAGAGCCATTACTGTGCGGCCGAAATCAGTGGGGTTGGTGGCGAAAGCCTCTAAACAAATCCTGCCAAAACTGCTACCCATGGGCTCTGGATTCCAAAGCAGCTGGCGGGCGGTCCAGGGCATCATGCTCATCGGGTTGTAGCCCGGCTTGATCAAACCCTGATCAAAGCCATATTGCTCAAGGTGAGTGTGGGGTTGCAGGCCGATAAAAAAGATTGCTGGCTCCACCTTATCGGCACCAAATATGCGCTCTAATTCACGGTGATAGGCAACGGTTTGACGAATGGTTTCTGGCCTTTCATCGATCACATTAAAAGAATAATTAACTGAAACATGCTGATTAAAGCCAGCCTTTGCAAGCAACCTGCAATTTTCCAACACTGTGCGCAGGTTGTAGCCCATGCGCATCTTGCGCACCAGCTCTTGGCTGCCTGAAGTTATACCTATTTCAAAATAATCCATACCTGTTGCCACCATCAATTCAGCTAGTTCGGCATCGAGGTTGTCGGCCCGGATGTAGGCGGCCCAGCGGATGTTGCTCCAACCCTGGGCTTGAATTGCCCGCAGTAGTTGTTTGGCATCTTCTATATATCTACGGGCGGGGATGAATTGAGCATCGGTGAACCAAAAACCACGCACACCACGGTCGTAGAGCTGGGCCATTTCAGCTATCACCTCATCGATCGGATTTACCCTTACGGCCTTGCCCTCAACAACGGTGTAAACGCAGTAGCAACAGTTGTGGGGGCAACCGCGTTTTGTTTGCACGCCAACGTAGAAATCACCTGCTTCTAGATACCAATTTAATTGGGGCCATATCGACTCGATATATGCGTAGTTACAGGCTGATTTCTCCATTCCCGCGGGTTGTTCATGGATCAAGCCAGGCCGTGGCTCTTCACCAACAACAAAGCAGCGTTCATTTACTAGGGATTCACCGCGCAGCAATTTTTCAAGCAGTGGCTCCCCTTCCCCCACAGAAACCACAGTGCCGCGAGGTAACTGCTTAGCCAATTGCTCATAAAACACACTCACGGCCCCACCACCAAGCACCACCCGGGCAGTGGCGTGATGCTTGCGGGCACGGCGTAAACCCTGGCGCACCAGGCGCAGATTGCGCCAAAGATCACCATAAAAAGAGGCCATCAGCCTTAAGCCGCCTAGGGCACCGCGCAGTCGCCGTAGGGGCCCTGAGGCATAAAACACTTCAAATGAATGCTGCAGCGGATTACCGCCGCGGCCATCCACGGGGGCATAGATCTGGATATCCCGCCAGGAAAACACCAAAAGGGTGGGTTTAAAGGCATCAACTGTTGTGGCAAGCACCCGCTCCACATCAAGCAAGGGCACAGCAGCTAGATCAAGAAGGCGCTGGGGCAGCTCAGGGAAAAGCTTGTGAAGGTGATCCGCCAAATAAATCGGCCCGATCGGAAAAATTGGATTGCATGGCAAGCGCACCAGCAAAACCCGCTCTGCTGCTGTGTTTTCAAGCTGCACTAACGGCTGCTGCACCCGATTAGCTCCAACTGGCTGGACCCTAACAACTGAAAAGACAAGGGCGCTTGCTTTACAAGCCGCAATGATCTGTTACATTGCATAGGTCGGACATCCCGACATCCATACCGGCCCTCGGGCCACACTTCCCCCGAACTCATGCAAACCACAATTCAGCAGCGCTCCAGCGCTTCTGCGTGGCAGCAGTTCTGTGAGTGGGTTACCAGCACCGACAACCGCCTCTATGTGGGTTGGTTCGGCGTTCT
>NZ_JAGQBK010000020.1:0-32248 GCF_024345595.1 Synechococcus lacustris Maggiore-St4-Slac
GCCAAGTAATATCACCGTGATTTGCCTTGGCAAGAGCACCTATGCAAGGCTTGGCATAATAGTGAATACAACACCAGCAGAAGCCGGCTGGGAGGGTCATTTAACCTTGGAATTTAGCAATAGCTCTGGCGCTGATTGCCGCATCTATGCCGATGAAGGCATCTGTCAACTATTATTTTTTGAAGGTGACCCCTGTGAAACCACCTATCAAGATAGGGCCGGTAAATATCAAGATCAACCGGAAAGGGTTACCTTAGCGAAGATGTGAATGGATTGGATTCACACAATTCATTAATGCCTAACTTGGTGCGCCAGGTAGTTAAAGGAAGATCCCAACCCTGCTCCCAACGCTCGGCAAGAAAAGGCGGTGCAAAACAACCTAATTTCAAGCCATAGGCAATTGCTAAACCGATATCTGGGCCATCGGGATGTGTTGCTTCAAAGGAGCGATGAATCAAACCAGCGGCAAGCAACAGGGCAGAACCAGGCCAACGCAATTGCTCCGCAGTAAAACCATTTAAGGCCGATTCACCTGCGATGGTGGCAGGGCAACCGGTGATGGCATGCCACACATCATGGCAAGCACGAATGCGATGTTGCAAATAACTATCAGCTGCTGAGATATCAGCTGATAGCTGAGGTGGCGCTAGGGGTTCGAGGCCTTGATCAAATAACAGATGGCCATACACATAACCAAGGCTACCGGCTGGATAGGTGATCAAAGTAGCTACATTTGGCCACTCACCCCAATATTTTTCCTGCACTAGGGCAGCAATTGCAGGATCAGCGTGTAAACGCTGGCGGGCAGCGGCAGCAGCTGGTGTTTTATAGCTGCGATTTAACAGATCAATGGCGCTTGTGATATCTGTTGGGTTATCACATAAATGCTGCATATCAAAAGAGATATGCATAAGCTGATTTTGCAGCTGGGCTGCGTTTGAAATGGGCATATTTAGATAGATTTAGCGAACACCCATAGCACGGCGCATTTGATACATACAAGCCATGCCACTGGAGCAAAGTTGAATGCCATGGCCATTAACGCTAAAAAGAATTTCAGAGCCCAACATTTGCAATGGTGCAGCGTTCTTAGATGCAGTGGGTTTAGGGGCTTGCCATGTTGGTTGAACTTGACCCGGGGTTAGTGGTGATTGGCTGGAAATATTGCGGAGTGATTGGGCATCTTGAAGAACTTGCACGGCACTACCTGTTGCTGCATCGAACATTTGAGCGCCTACAGGGCTCCCTAGGGCTGAAAGCAAAAGTAAGGCGCTGTATAAATAATATTTCATGGTGCTAGGCGAGCGCGGTGCAGGCGGGATTTTTCATACCATTCCGCAAATTGAGGCGCCCAATTCACAAGATGGGGCCACATCAGATCACATAACTGCCTGATCTCAAGCTGGGCATCAAGTTTGGCGCGTAGATCCATGAAATGCAGGAAGGCACGCAAACTAAAACTAACAACAAAATGCTGGCGGTAATCAAAAGGCAAGATGCCACGGGCATGCTCCTCTGCAAAACCAGCAGCTAAAAGGTCACGATATCTACAGGCGGCAGTGCGGCATAACTCCAAATCAATGGCCCGTTCAGCGGCGCTATAGGTATATTTCTTACCTTGGCGATCGCTGTAATCCGCCACGGGCCGCAAATAAAACACCTCTTCTAGATCTAATTCAGCATTAGCAGCGCGCACGATGCGATCACCTGTGTAGCGCATCGATTGAACATCGAAGCTCACGCCAACCCGATGGGTACGGGCCTGTTGCATCACCGAATGGGGAAACCAACCCACATTGAGCACAATTTGGGCATGCTCAAGGGGTCCGTAGTGGCCCCGCTCCCCTGAAAGCAAACGTTTTACGCAGATTTCACCGGCGCGGGTTTCATCGGGCCATTCAGAGCGATCAGCCCACACAAAACCTTCGCTGTAATCCTGGTGCATGCCGGCATAAACACACTGCTGCGGGTTTGGCGTAGCCGCAATCAACTCAACCCGGAAGCGGTTCATGCCAGTTAAAAAGCTCTGTTCAGATTAGAGGGGCTAGGGCAGATGAGATAAATTGAATTTAATTAAGGGCATTTGAAATACCTGAAAATATTTTTTAAACGGAATGTGCCCATTAAAAGAAAATACAATCATATTGCAGGCCACTATCTGCAAAGCTAATACGACAATTAAAATATTATCTTTAAGGCAGAGCTCAATATACCCCTCAATGCGTTCTACAAACTTTTAGCAGCAGCCCCTAAGGCCTTAATCAACCTGCGATTACGATTGCGATCACTTAAAGCAATGCGTAGATAATGGTCATCAAGGCCAATAAAACTGCGGCAATCACGCAACAGAATGTGGTGCTGTTGCTCGAGGGCCAAGCGCAAAGGTTCCAAACTTTGCTCGCCATGGATCAATAAATAATTAGCAGCCGATGGCATTGGCCTGATGCCATCTAATTGCTGCAACTGTTGATATAACCAAGGGCCTTCCTTTGCCAGCCACTGCTGCACCCGCTTTGCCCAATTTTGATCTGCCAGTAATGGCCCCCCCACCGCCGCTGCAAGGCCATTAACGGGCCATGGATCCCGCCATGAAGCCCAACTAGCTAAGCGATCCGGATGGGCAATTGCATAGCCAAGCCTTAAGCCAGCTATGGCAAATAATTTGGTGAGGCTACGCACCACCACCAGGTTTGGATATTTATCAATTAATGGCACTAATGATTGCTGTTCGCCATTTGGCAGCAAAGTTAAAAAAGCTTCATCCACAATCACTAAACCAAATTGCGGCAGAAGCAACTCAAGGCTTTTGCGGCACCAAAGCTGGCCGCTGGGGTTATGGGGATTTGTGATCCATAGGGCCCTGCCTTGATCAGCCAGTAGTGGCGTTGTTAATGCCGCTGTGAATGCTTGCGGAAAAGCAGCAGCCCATTGCAATTGCAGCGGCACTGCTTGCCAAGGGCCATGCCAACAATTAAGGGCACGGCAGTAGTCGTTAAAACCAGGCTGGGGCAGCAGGCTATGGAAAGCAGCACTATCACGAGCCGCCCAGGTGAATAGTTCAGCGGCGCCATTACCAGGCAACACCCAATCAGGATCTAAGCCGTGGTGGCTAGCGATTTGGGCCCGCAAATTGGCATAGCGGCGATCGGGATAGGGCGTTAGTTCATTGGCAATAGCCCGCCTTAAAGCCCGCGGCAGCCAGCTAGGTGGGCCAAAGGGCACCAGGGATGCACTTAGATCAAGCAGCTCAGCGGGTTTGCAGCCCAACGCTTCTGCCCGCTCCTGGCGGTTGCCACCGTGGCGATGGGGTGTGGAGGGTGAATGATCAGGCACTGCACCAGTTTGGTTGTGGCTGGTGCCTTAAGTGGGTACAACAGCAGCAGATACCAGGTTCAAATGGCCAAAAGCCAATTGCACTTACTGCTAATTGGCCTGTTGAGTGCTGGCGGGGCAATGGCTGGGCCCGATGCGGTGTTGCAATTATTAGATAAAAAAAGCTGCAGTGGTTGCAACTTGCAGGGCGCTGATTTGATTTATGCCGAATTACAAAGTGCGCAACTACCTAAGGCAAAGCTCCAGGGTGCAAATCTAGGGCGAGCAAACCTAAGCAACGCTAATTTACGCGGCGCTGATCTAACAGATGCCAGTTTGCAGGGTGCAAATTTACATCGCGCTGATCTACGCGGTGCGAAATTAAAGGGCACTGATTTGAGATCAGCTGATTTAACAGATGCCCGTTTAGATCCTGAACAATTAGCTAGTAGCCACACAGAAGGTGCAAAAGGAATCACAGCCCGAGCACGAAGCTACGCCGAATTACATAATGCCGGTGTGAAGGCATCATTAGCAGCTAAACATCCAGAAGCAGAACAACGCTTTAGTGAAGCGATTGCAAAAAAACCAGATGCTGCCATTAGCTGGATGGCAAGGGGCATTAGCCGCCAGGAACAGGGCCGAAATGCAGAGGCTGCAGCAGATTTAAATTATGCGGGCAGGTTGTATGAACAGGCGGGAGAAGCGGAACTAGGGCAACAATTACAAAAAGCAGCTACTGGGATCGCAAAGGGGCCAAAAATAGTGCAGGGCAATGGCATGGGCAGCCAAATTTTGAGTGGTGCCTGGAGCATGCTGCAACAACTGGCACCATTGGCGCTGAAATTAATGGGCCCTAGTTTTTAAGTGATTTATTGACCATAAACCAAACGCCTTGCTTCTGCACTTGATGGTTGAAAACCATAGCCATAACTACCACCCTGTTCATCATCAATAATGCGTGGTGTTACCACAATTACGAGTTCAGATTTACGCCTACCCGTGTTTGTTTTTCTAAAAAACTGACCAAAGAACGGTAAATCACCTAGCACGGGCCATTTGCTCACTAATGCAGCATCTGATTCTTGGATAACACCTGTAAGAAACAATGTTTGGCCATCGCGCAAGCGCACCTTACCTGAATCGAGGCTGCGTTTAACAATATTGCTTATGGCAACATCAGCTCCACCAACGCTAAGAGTACCTGCTGGCACTGGAATTGATGCCTGAGGCGTCATTTTAAGGGTTACAAATCCATTGTCATCTATCTTTTCAGCTACAACTTCAAGGGTAAGGCCGGCATTTTCGCGCGTTGTGGTGCTGGTTGTGGTGTTATTTGCATTATTGGTTACTTGCACATTAGTAATCACACTAGTGATTGCCTCCACCTTTGCCTTTTCACCTTCTTGAACCAGCAAGGTGGGATCAGCAAGGGTTTTCGTGTTTCTGCTTTGAATAGTAGCCGAAAGATAATCAACAAGGCTATTTGGATATTTCATATTTTTTGGTATAGCCGGATTACCAGGTGTTTCTTCTGCCCTATATCCAGTAACAGCACCAGTAGCTGAAACAATCGGCACCAATGTATATGTGCTTACGCCCAAGCCAGGCTGATCAGGATTAGCGTAAGTGCCGAAACCTGGCCTGGCATACTGCAATCCGCCTCCGGGCTTGGGTAACACATTGCCAGAAAATGGAGCAGCACCTTGAATCCTGTTACCGAAAAGTTGGCCATTATCGGGAAAACTAAAGGGTGTTACAGCGGTTAGTGGTGTGCCACTGCCATCAAATTTACCTGAACCTAAACCCTCTCCAGGAGGCTTTAGAGTGCCAAAATTAATAAGAGCTTGGCCCGAATCATTCACTATAAAAGTATTACCAATTCGCGTTGAAAAGCTATTATCTATTGAAGTGTCATTTTCAAGATCAATATTTAATATTTTCACATTAACCGCCACCTGGCGTTTGCGTAGATCCAACTGCTTTAAGTAGCCTTCTGCCACATTCACAAGATAAGATCCACCTATTAATGTAATAGTACCCAGTCGTGTATCCGTAGTTCCAATCAAACCCTTAAGCGGCCCCTGGGAGGCGCCAAAACTTTCAATTACAGTTTGAGTTGATGTTTGAGAGGTGGAAGCAGATGCATTTGCCGTTGTTACGCCTGTAGACGATGATTCATTTGATGTTGATGTAACTGTATTTGTTTGAGTTATTGTTGCACCTAAATTAGCTAAATACCGTGCTGCACTATTTGGTTCAACCTGATTCAAGCGATAAACCCTAGAAACGGTATTGCCAATCGTTTTTGTGAGCACATTTTGGCCAACAACCACCGTGCGGCCCTCCAACCTTGCCTGTAAACCTGAACTAAGCAACACAAAATTAAAGGCCCGCTCCAATGGCTCGGCCTTAAATGCCACCGTGATCAATCCACTAGATGTATTTGCCCCCACATCCGCAAAGGCAAAGTTATAACCACCCATCTGCGCTAATAACATCAACACATCCCTGGCACTGGCATTGCGGGTTGTGAGGGATACGGGTGGCCCCTTTAGCGCTACATAGCTGGGGTTGCGCAACACCATCGTGCCCACGGCCATATCACCCACCGGTGGCGCATAGGCCCTTTGCCTCAGGGGCGGCACAAAATTAGCCACCGGCACCTGGCCCGGTGTGCGCAGGTCGTAGCTGCCGGAAACCCGTTGCGGCAGCTGTTGCGCCGCAAAACTGAGCCTCAGCGATAGGCCGTCGTCGCTCACCACCGGCGATGGCACCTGCCTGCCCTGCACCGGCGCCACCGACAGCACAAAGCGATTGCCACTGCCCTCAAGTACCACCGAGGCAAAACCCACCTCAGGCAATGCCAATTGCCTTATTCCATTTGCCAGCTGCACCTCCTTGCTGGTTGTTATGTCCACCTCCAAACCCATTCCCTTTTGACCAATGCGCACCTCCGCATTTGGCCCCATCCCGTCCAGCAGCAACTGCACCGCCCCAGCAGTGCGCAACACCCTTAAATCAGCCGCTGGTGCCGCCCAGGCCACCGTCTGCATCGTTTCCGGTGCCAGCAGCAGCCCCAGGCTTACCGCCATAAAGGCGCGCGCGGCATTCATTGAATAATTATCAGCCCGCGGATAATATCGATTTGATCAAGGTTGCACCAGTGGCTGATAGGCCGTGAGCGTGAATTTCAACGTGGTTGTGGCAGCAGCTTTTAGATCTGCTTTTTGCCCCTCCAGTGATAAGTCACTGATCACCAGCAGCGGCGTTAACCATTCCAGCCTTCTTAAAAAGCTCAATAAATTTGGATAGCTGCCCTGCACCACCAGCAGCTGCTGATCTTTCTTAATGCCTTCACCAAGCAATGGATCAGCAGCAGATTTTGCTGCCGTTGTTTGTGGTTCGTAGCTCTCTAAACTCACCTCTGCTTTTGCTGCTTCTGCTCCCAATTGGCTCAATAGTGTTGCCAATGAACGGTTGCCAGCAACCAATTCCACCAGCTTTTTTTGTTGCCCCTTAGAGCGGGCTTCCTGTTGCAACAGCCTGCCCTTTCCCCGCACCAGCCCTGGCAGGGCAGCTCTTTTATTTAGGTTTTCCTTTTCTAATTTTTCTAATTCCTGCAATTTATTTGCCGCCGGCACTAGGGCAAAGCCCGCAATAGCACCCGATAAAACAATGCCGGCCAACACCGGCAGCAGCAGTAATGCCCGTTCAGGGGTAATAAAACTCAACCCCTTGCTGGCTTGATCCGGTTGAAAATTTGTCATGGCAATAACCCCAGCTGCTTAATTGCTTCCACCCGCGCCGCCATCCCCAAAGCACCCAACTGCTGCAATGGAAAACCTTTCTGCGCTTTGCTGTTATCAAAATCTGCTATTAATTCAAAACCCACCATCTCCATTTGTTCTTTAGCACTGCTTGCCTGTTCCTGTTGCGCTTTTTTTAAACGCACTGGTTTTTTAAAAAATAATGATTCCGCCATTGCTAATTGCAAAATATTGATCCGCTCAAATGCCGCTGGCGCCTGCGCCTGGCCCTTAAGGCTAAAAGTGCCGCTATCAGCCCGGGCGGTTTGCAGTTGCACCCCCTGCGGCGTTAATGCAGCTAATGCTGTTAAAAATGCCGAGGAAGATCGCACCGCAAGTAACCCATCCACCAAGCTTTTATTGGCTTGGTTCAACTTCAACACCTGGCCCTGCAATTTGATATTTCCCTGCAACAGTGAATCGTGCAAATTTGCATCCGGTTGCAGCTCCAGCACAGAAGCCTGCAATTGTTGTTGCCGCCAAACCATGCCCGCCCCCACCAGCAACACCACAGCCAATGGCACCAGCCCATAGGCAGCACCTTTAGTGAGCAATTGCTTTGGCGACACCAGCGGTTTAGGGCTAAGCCCCAACTCCTCCCGCCGTTGCCGCAGCAGATCTACCTGTAGGTGTTCAGCCATCTGCGATGCGTTGCGCCGTGCCTATGAGGCCGGCGAATGCTGCATCTGTCAATGGATCAGCGCTAGATGCGGTTGCTAATGGCGCTAATTGCAACTCCTTTTTGCTGCTTTTTTGCAATTCCGCCAGCAAGCCCGGCTCCAATAATTCGCTACCCACCAGCCACAGGGGCTGCTGCTGCAACCGCTTTTGCCCGTGTTCCAAGCGCTGCAGCAAGCAATTCAGTTCCTCCATAAAACCAGCCCCCAGCGCTGGCCCCATGCAATGGCGATAAACAGGCTGCCCCCCCTGCCAAAACGTAAATAGCGATGCATTGGCCTGGAGATCAAGCAAAAGGCAATCAGCTGCTTTTGGATCACCCAATTCGATGCCAAGGGCCCGCAACTGCGCTAATTCGGCCACCTCGAGGAAATCCAGCTCCAAATCAGCAATCGCAAATAGCTCAATCCAGCAATCAATCATTTCGCTTTTGTTCAACAATGCCAGCCACTCCCCAGGCCCAGCCATGGGCAGCTGCTGCAGCAACCGCCATTCCGTTTGGCCACTGGGTAATAACGCCGCGGCCGAGCGCAAATTCAAACCCGCCTGCAACACCAAATCACCTAATAAATCACCTAGCGCCGCCGCTTTTTGCGGCACACCAGCCACCACTAACCCCGCCGGCAGGGGCGCCAGCTCAGCGGCACTGGCCCCCGGCTGCCACAGGGCGATATGGCGATCATTTATTTCCACCGCTGCCGTGCCCCAACGGTTCAAACGCCTCCAGATCGGTGCAATCGCAAAAGCTGAATCACTTAACAGGCTTCCAAACACAACATTGCGGCAAACACCCCTTCAACATTCCCCAGCCAGCCAAGGCAATTCACAACCCACCGCCGCTTGGATTGATGCCAACCCATGGCGATCCAACTGTTGCTGCAACCCAGCCAAAATCCATGGCACCAATCCAGGGCCCCGATAAATCCAACCCGTATAAAGCTGCACCAAGCTGGCCCCTGCTGCAATCCGTTCCCAGGCGGTTTCAGCGCTATCGATGCCACCCACTCCGATCAAGGGCAGTTGCGGCCCTGCATTAGCCCTTAAACAACGCAATACCTCCAGCGCCCGTTTACGCAATGGCGCACCGCTTAAGCCACCGGCTTCCTCCGCCAGGGTGCGGCCCGTTTGCGGCAACAGCCTTTCGCCAAGGCCAAAGCGATCCAGGCTGGTGTTAGTGGCAATCAGCGCTGCCAGGCCTTCGTCGTAGGCCAAGCGCGCCACCGCTGCAATTGCTTCATCCGTTAAATCCGGGGCGATCTTCACCAGCAATGGCGGGCAGGCAGGTTGGCGCCTTAGCTGCTCCACCAATTGCCGCAAGAGGTTTTCCTCCTGCAATTGCCTTAGGCCTGGGGTATTTGGCGACGACACATTGATCACCACATAATCGGCAAATGGTGCAAGCAGCGCCAGGGAATCGGCGTAGTCGTGGGCTGCTCGCTCAAGGGGCACCAGCTTTGATTTACCCAGGTTCAAACCCAACACCGCTGGCCGCTGGCCCACAGCCCCCAGCTGTTGCCGCTCCAAAAGCTTGGCTACCGCTGCCGCACCTTGGTTGTTGAAACCCATGCGATTTAAGGCTGCCTGCTCCTTTGCCAAGCGAAATAGGCGTGGCTTTGGATTGCCGGCCTGGGCAAGGGCCGTAACGGTGCCTAATTCAGCAAAACCAAAGCCAAAGTGATGCCAAATGCCAGCTGCCTCGGCGTTTTTATCAAAACCAGCAGCTAAACCCACTGGATTTTTAAAACAACAACCAAATAGGTTTTGCTCAAAACGTGGATCATGCAGTTGCAGGCTGCGTTCCATCGCCCCTAGGGCCGCAGCCAAGGGGGCCAGCTGCCGCCAACGGCTGGCCTGGGCCAAGGCCTTCAGCGTTAAACCACTAAGCCATTCAGCATCAGCGCCTTCATCAACTGCTAACAGGGGGCCAAAAAACCTTTGCCAGGGATCGAGCTGTTGTTTAGCCATCTTTATTGCTGCTCCTGGCGCTCAAGCCGCCAGCCGCCTTCCTGTTGGGGTGCCACGCGCCAATCACGCCAGGTGATTGCTGTTTCCCTATTTTCAAAGGCCGCCAATGGTTGTTCCAGCAACTGGGCTATTTCCACCGTTTTTAATAAATAACCACCCTGGGCAAGGCGATCCGCCAGCTCCAGGCGCGTTAGCAATTCTTTTAATGGCGCAGGGGCAAGATCTTGATCTTTAGCTGTTGTTTTTAGCTGTTCTTGATCCGGAATTGCTTCCTTGCGGGAATAGGCCACTGCAATTGCATCGCAACGGTCGTTGTCGGGGTCGCCGCTGTGGCCCTTCACATATGCCAACTCCACATCAGCAAGGCGCGCGCCATCAAGGGCCTCCCATAGGTCGCGATTTAATACGGCTCCTCCGGCTGCGGTGCGCCAACCTTTGCGTTTCCAGCCCGGCAGCCATTTGCTAAAGCCATCGATCACATATTTGCTATCGGTGCGGATTGTTAAAGCTGGATCCCTTGGTAATTCCTTAAGGCGCTGCAGTAGGGCATGGCAGGCGGTGAGTTCCATGCGGTTGTTGGTGGTGTGGGCTTCAAAACCACCCATTTCCTCCACCGTGCCATCGCTATAGCGCAGCAAACAACCCCAACCACCGGGCCCTGGATTACCCCTGCAGGCACCATCACAGGCAGCAGCCACCACCTTTCGGTACAAAGGGGTGCTGGTTGAACTTGAAATTGTGTTCTGCATAGGCCGAACCTACCGGGGGCTGGATCTCTTCAGCAGCGGTGTGGTGCTGCTGGCCCAGTTGTTTAGCAGCAGCCCCCTGGATCAACAACGCTTTCAAGTGTTGGCCCAACCATTGCGGGAAGGGGGCTGGAAATTATTGGTGTTGGAACAGCTAAAACCAAGCCCCGCCTGCTGGCGAGTGCGCAGTGATGGGCTGGTGAGCCCAAGTTTGGTGCGCTTTGATTTTTCTGGCATCTGCAATCGCTATATCGATAGCAATGGCTATTCCCTACGCATAAATCAAAAAGATTTAGCTACTTCCCACAGCCTGCAATTAGTCCAGGAGGGCAGAAATTTATTACTGCTCGGCGTACCGCAAGCCACGGGCAGCGCCATGGTGGTGGCCAGTGCAGCGATCAATAACAAGGTGGGTAATGATGGCTTTTTAGCCCTGCAACTGGCGCCTGGCTGGCAATTAAGCCGCCGCACCTACAACGGCCAAGGGCTAAGCCATATTTATTTTTCAACCACTAAAACCAGCAGCAGCCCGCCACCGCCGCCAATCACACCCCGTGTAGATACGCCAAGGGGAGTGGTGCCGATCCGGGTTATCCCCTACAGGCCAATGCAATAACCGTCCAGCTGGGCAGTGCATTATTCATTCGCGGGGTAATTTATGCAGGTGTGAGGAGTGAGGACTCCACCAGGGTCGAAACAAGGCCAGACTCCTGGGAAAGTCCACACCCGAAGGTCCTGCTTAGCAGGGCCTTTTTTTTGTCAATAAAAAACCCCTGCAATGCAGGGGTTTGCTGGCCTGAAATCAGGGCAAGATCACTTGATCGTAACCTTGGCACCCACTTCTTCCAGGGCCTTTTTAAGGGTTTCAGCGGCATCTTTAGCGATGCCTTCCTTAACGGGTGTTGGAGCTGCTTCCACCAAAGTTTTAGCTTCAGACAAGCCAAGGCCAGTGGCCTCACGCACAGCCTTCAGCACTTTGATCTTGGCGGCCGCATCGAAGCCATCAAGGATGACATCGAATTCGGTTTTCTCTTCAACAGCTTCAGCGGCAGCAGCCGGTGCAGCCATCATCACGGCGCCAGCAGATGCGGCGGCGGATACGCCAAAGGCCTCTTCAATCTGCTTAACCAGCTCGGAAGCTTCAAGCAGTGAAAGGGTCTTTAACGACTCAAGGATTTGGTCGGTTTTTGTAGACATGGTTAGGAGAGCAACAGAACGGGTGATCGGCGGATCTCAGCTGGCTTCGCCATCGGCGTGCTGTTTGAGCGCCCGGGCAAGGCCGGAAGGTACCTCGTTGATGCCCACTGCCAACTGGGTGGCAACGGCATTGATAGCCCCTGCAATCTGGGCGATAAGCACCTCCTTAGAGGGCAGGTCGCCGATTGCCTTGATGTCGTTTTGACTAAGCAGGCGGCCTTCATATAGGCCACCCTTCAATTCCGACTTCTTGCGGTCTTTTTGGAAAGACTGCACAGCTTTAACAGCACTACCAACATCGCCCTTAACAAGAACGAAGGCGTTGGTGCCGTTAAGCAGGGATTCGAGGTGACTCCAAGTGCTGTCGCCATCGATGGCGCGGCGCATCAAGGTGTTTTTAGTTACCTTGCAAACGCTGTTTGCTGCAGCTAAACGACCGCGAAGGTCGCCCAACTCCTTGATGGAGAGGCCGCAATAATCGAGCACTAGAGCCATTTCCGACTCACCGAGCAACTGCTTGAGTTCCTCGACGATCTGTTGCTTGTCCTCCAGCGTGCGGCCCATAGGTTGGAACGGATCAGGGGGAACAAGCTGGGCATTGCACACCGTTGGGAGGTAGCAACACCGATCCACTCCCTGATAGGGGGAAAACCGCTGAGCAAACCTCGGCAGGACTTATGGAATCCGCAAGGAAACCACCTGCTGTCTTCGGTTGCGGCAGGAACCAGGGAAATCCCCCAGAACCCCACGCTGGGCGCAAAGCCCTATTCCGGAAAACCGGAATTTAATAATTTAGCAGAGCAGCTAAGGCTCATTCACCAAATTTGAGGTCTTGCAGGGCAGACACATCCACTTCCACCGATGGGCCCATGGTGGATGTTATGTAGAGGCTTTTCCAATAACGGCCCTTAGCGCCACTTGGTTTGTTGCGATCTACGGTTTCTTGCACCGCCTTGAGATTCTCAAGCAGATCCTCAGGGGTAAAGCTGGCTTTACCGAATTGCACGTGCACGATGCCGCTGCGATCGGCCCGGAATTCCAACTTACCGGCCTTGAATTCAGCGATGGCACCCGCTAAATCGGTGGTAACGGTGCCGGTTTTGGGATTTGGCATCAAACCCCTGGGGCCAAGCACCCGGCCCAATTTGGCCACTTTCGGCATCATGTCTGGGGTGGCGATCAATAGATCGAAATCCATGGCCCCACCAGCGATCGTATCCACCAATTCCTCATCACCCACCAGGTGGGCGCCGGCTGCTTTTGCTTCCGCCACCTTTTCACCCCTGGTGATCACAGCGATGCGGATATTGCGACCAGTGCCCTTTGGCAAAGCAACGGTGGTGCGCAACTGCTGATCGGTGTATTTGGGGTCGATGCCGAGGCGCACATGGGCCTCGAGGGTTTCATCAAATTTTGCGGTGGCGTTGGTTTTTACCAGGGCCACGGCCTCCAGCGGTGCATAGGGGCGGGGCTCGATGGCGGCCGCTGCAACGCGAAGGCGTTTTGAGAGGGTTTTCATGGATTTAATGGGGTGCAGGCGAAACCAATGGCTTCTCCCCCAGCGAGGGTGAATGGGTGATTAAGGAGCTCAGTCGGTAACGGCAACGCCCATGTTGCGGGCGGTGCCGGCGATGATCCGCATGGCGGATTCAACGCTGCTGCAATTGAGATCAGGCAACTTTGTGGTGGCGATCTCTTGGAGTTGGGCCTTGGAGATGGAACCCACCTTTCCCTTGGAAGATTGGGGTGCACCCTTTTCAATGCCGGCAGCTTTGCTGATCAGCACGGAAGCGGGAGGCGTTTTAGTGATGAAGGTGAAACTGCGGTCTTCAAAAACCGAAATTTCAACCGGGATCACATAACCAACCTTGTCTTGGGTACGGGCGTTGTACTCCTTGCAAAAGGCCATGATGTTTACCCCGTGCTGACCGAGGGCAGGACCCACGGGCGGTGCAGGGTTGGCCTTGCCGGCCTGAAGGGCCAGCTTGATGACGGCAGTGACTTTTTTAGCCATCGGCTACGAAACGCGGAACATTGCTGCGGTGCACCTTCGACGGCGCTATGGCGGTGGTAACCCACCGCCGATGGCCGCCCCCCGCAGCGGGGCGGCCCGGAGGATCAGTTGTCTTTACTGATCTGACCAAACTCCAATTCCACCGGGGTTTCCCGGCCAAAAATCGAAAGCAGCGCCTTCAATTTGCTGCGGTCGCCTGAAATCTCGATCACTTCACCTTGGAAATCCTTAAACGGCCCAGCGGTAACGGTGATCCGATCGCCCTCGCTGAGATCTACCTTCACCACCGCCTTCTTCTCTTGGGCCCGCTTAAAGATCCGGTTCACCTCAGTGAGGCTTAGGGGCCGTGGCTTGATCCTGCCCCTGGCGCGGCCGGTGGTGCGGCGCTCCTCATGGCCCACAAAGTTGATCACGTTTGGGGTGCTGCGCACCGCCTGCTCCGTGTCTTCATCCATCACCATGCGGATCAACACATAGCCGGGGAAAACCTTTTCCTCCGTGCTTTGGCGAGAGCCGTCTTTTTTGATTTTTATCGCCGGTGTTTGCGGTATTTCGATCTCCAAAATTCGATTTGAAACGCCAAGGGTGAGGGCCCGTTGCTCAAGGGTGGCCTTCACTTTTTTCTCGCAACTGGAGGCCACCTGCACCGCATACCAACGGGCTACCGCAGGGCGGGCACTCGCCTCTTCCTCTTCAGCCGTTTCAACGGGCAAATCGCTGGCTTCCAGCTCGGGCAGTGCCTCAAGGCTGGTATCCAGATCAGTGATGGTTTCGGTGAGCTCAGACAAGGGTGCAGTCAACGGAAGAGCAGCTGGGACAGCCAATGGAAGAAACGATCAAGGGAGGCGATGGCAGCCGCTGAGATGGTCACCATCAACAAAACAGCAACGGATTCACTGATCAGTTGCTGGCGGCTGGGCCACACCACCCGACGCAGTTCAGCAATGGTGGATTCAATCCAACCACCGGGGCCTGAACCCTGGGGGCTAGGGGGCTCTGGCACCACTGCCTTAGCAGGCAAACCAGCAGCATCCACCACCATGCCCTCAGGGGCGGTGGGGTTACCAGGTTGATTGGGCTGGCTAAAAACCACAATCCTCCAACCTGCAAACAGCCACCCTACATAACAGGGCGAAAACTTGGCAGATCCGCTTCCATTTCCACCAATACGGCGCGGGCAGCGCTGAACTTTTCCTCCAGCATCGCCGTTGCCAAAGGGTTCTCCAATTGGCGCCGCAGCAGCCGCCGCAGGGGGCGTGCCCCATATTCAGGGTCGTAGCTTTCCCGCGCCAGCCAGGCCACCACCGCTTCCTGCACCTGCAATTCCAAGCCCTGTTCCTGGAGCAGTGCCTGCAATTCCCGCAACTGCAGGCGCACGATCGGTTCCAGGTCTTCTGGTTGCAGCGGCCTAAAGCGGATTAATTCATCGATGCGATTAAGAAATTCAGGCCGGAAATGGGCCGCCAAGCTTTTATCAACTTCCGCATCCAAGGCATCGCTATTGCCATCGCGGGCATGGCTGAGGATCGCCCGGCTAGCCAAATTGCTGGTCATCACCACAACGGTGTGGCGGAAATCAACGCTGCGGCCCTGGGAATCGCTCAGCCTTCCATCATCAAGCACCTGCAACAAAAGATTGAACACATCTGGATGGGCTTTTTCCACCTCATCCAGCAACACCACCGCATAGGGCCGTTGCCGCACCGCTTCTGTGAGTTGGCCGCCCTCCTCGTAGCCCACATAGCCGGGGGGCGCACCGATTAAACGGGCCACGGCATTG
Organism: Synechococcus lacustris Maggiore-St4-Slac; assembly: GCF_024345595.1. Lineage (NCBI taxonomy): Bacteria > Bacillati > Cyanobacteriota > Cyanophyceae > Synechococcales > Synechococcaceae > Synechococcus > Synechococcus lacustris. Next base: position 15,502 of record NZ_JAGQBK010000020.1, read on the forward strand.
CGTTCCATAAATTCGCTCATATCAAGCCTCACCAGCGCATCTTCTTGATCAAACAAACAGGCGGCCAAGCTGCGGGCCAGCTCCGTTTTTCCCACGCCCGTGGGGCCCATAAACAGAAAGGAACCCACCGGCCGGCGCGGATCCTTCATGCCTGCCCTAGCCCGGCGGATTGCAGCCGCCACCGCCGCCACCGCCTCTGCTTGCCCCAACACCTTTTCCCCCAGCCGTTGCTCCAACTCCAATAATTTCTGCCTTTCACCGGCTAGCAAGCGCTGGATCGGAATGCCGGTGGTGCGGGCCACCACATCGGCGATATCACCCTCCTGCACCTGATCGCGCAGCAGGCGCCCCCCCTGTTGGATCACCTGTTCAAGGGCTTGGCGGCGCTTTTGCACATCGTGCTCAAGCTCCACCTGCAACCGGGCCATCTCCTCCCAATTGGTGAGCCGTTCCGCTTCATTGATGCCGTGGCGTAGTTCCTCCTCCCGCTGTTGCAACTGGCGTAGTTCCTGCAGCTGTTCCCTTTCCTGCTGCCATTGGTCTTGCAAGGCTTCAAGCCGATCTAAGGCTTCATTGCGCCGTTGTTGGTGCTGAATGGCTTCTGGATTTGGGCCCTGTTCAGCCGCCAGAAGGGCCCGCTCCACCCGCCGCAGTTCAGCTTCCGCCTGTTCCACCAGGGCTGGTTTAGAGGTGGCCTCCATCTTTAATTCCGCCGCCGCTTCATCGATTAGATCGATCGCCTTATCGGGTAAGCAACGGTCGCTGATGTAGCGATCAGCAAGCCGCACCGCCGCCTCCAGGGCGCCATCGCTGAGGCTCACCCCATGGTGCAACTCATAGCGCTCCCGCACCCCCCGCAAGATTTCAAGCGACACCTCAAGGCTTGGTTCCTTAATCAGCAATTGCTGGAAGCGGCGATTTAAAACCGGATCCTTTTCCAAGGTGCGGCGATATTCCTCAATGGTGGTGGCGCCAATGCAGCGCAATTCGCCGCGGGCTAGGGCTGGTTTCAGCACACTGCCGGCATCGGCGCCAGCGCGATCGCCATTAACGAGCGTGTGCAATTCATCGATAAATAACACCACCCCCTCTGGCCCCTCATCGGCGGCGGCAATGTCGTTGAGCACCTGCCGCAACCGTTCCTCAAATTGACCGCGGTATTTAGCGCCGGCGATCAAGGCACCGAGATCCAAAGAAATCAAGCGGCGACCCTTAAGCGAATCGGGCACCTCACCGGCCACGATGCGCTGGGCTAACAATTCAGCGATGGCAGTTTTACCAACCCCCGCTTCACCGATCAAAACCGGATTGTTTTTACTGCGCCTTGAAAGCACCTGAATTAAGCGGCGAATCTCGCTATCGCGGCCGATTACCGGATCTAATTCACCCTTACGGGCAAGGGCCGTGAGGTCGCGGCCGTATTGATCAAGGGCTGATGGTTCCGGTTGTAGTTGTTCTAGTTTTGCTTGATCTAATTTTGATTGTTCAAATTGTTGTTGATTAACGGGCAATTGTTCGGCTGGTTTGTTTTCAACCGGCTGCTGCAACTGGCCAAATAGGGCAGCGCCAATGCGCGGTTCCGTTTGCAATACCTGCCAAAGGTGGGAGCCATCAATGCGGCGCAATCCCTGCCGCTCCCGGGCCTGATCAGCGCCATCAAGCAATAGCTCAAGGGCTTCCCCCACATAAAGCGTATTGCTGCTGCGGGTGGGCTGCTGGGCGCAAAAATCATCAACGGCATCCAGCAGGTTGGCCTGGTTGAAGCCATAGGGCGCCATCAATTCAGCGCAGCGGGGTTCCTCCAGAAATGCCTGCAGCAAATGCTCCACATCCAGCTCCCCATGGCGCCAGCGGCGGGCCTGGTCCTGGGCTGCCAAAAGCAAATCCCAGGCCAGATCAGTGAACTGATCCGGAGCTGTGGTGAGGCTGAAGGAAGCGTTTGAGGAACCCATCAATTCAACTTTTCTGCTGAATCAGTTCAATCTTGTAGCCATCGGGATCTTCCACAAAAGCGATCACCGTGGTGCCGTGTTTCATCGCACCGGGTTCCCTCACTATTTTGCCGCCCTTGGTGCGGATCATTTCACAGGTTTCGTTGATGTTGCTAACGCCAAGGGCGATATGGCCATAGCCGGCACCAAGGTTGTAGCTGCTGGTGTCCCAGTTGTGGGTGAGTTCCAACACAGTGTTGTTCTCTTCAGGGCCATAACCCAAAAACGCCAAGGTGAAGCGACCGCTGGGATATTCCTTGCGGCGCAATAGATCCATCCCTAAAACCTCGGTGTAGAAAGCGATAGATCGCTCCAAATCACCAACCCGCAACATCATGTGAAGCAAACGCATTTACTTATGTGCCTGTGGTTGCGGCCATTGTGGCGCTCTTATCTGCATAATGACCCCGCTTGGCTTGAACCCTGTGTTCGATTCTCTCGACCTTGTGATCGACACGGTGGTGGCACGGGAGGTTCTTGATTCCCGCGGCACCCCCACGGTGGAGGCAGAGGTTTTATTGGAAGGTGGCGCCAGCGGCAGGGCCATGGTTCCCAGTGGCGCCAGCACCGGTGCCCATGAGGCCCATGAATTGCGCGATGGCAACAGCCAGCGTTATTTCGGCAAAGGCGTAACCCAAGCGGTTGCCAACGTGGAGGAGCGGATCGCCCCGGCCCTTTGCGGTTTGATGGCCCTCGACCAAAGCGCTGTGGATGCCGCCATGGCCGAACTCGATGGCAGCGACAACAAATCATCCCTAGGGGCAAATGCGGTGTTGGCGGTGAGCCTCGCCGTGGCCCGCGCCGCCGCCAATGGCGTTGGCTTGCCCCTCTATCGCTACCTGGGGGGCCCGTCAGCCACGCTGCTGCCGGTGCCCTTGATGAATGTGATCAACGGTGGTGCCCATGCCACCAATAACCTCGATTTCCAGGAATTCATGGTGGTGCCCCACGGGGCAGATAGCTTCCGTGAAGCCCTGCGCATGGGCGCCGAGGTGTTCCACACCCTCAAGGGTTTATTGAACGAAAAGGGACTATCAACAGCTGTTGGTGATGAGGGTGGATTTGCACCTGATTTAGATAACAATGATGCAGCTGCTGCACTATTAATCCAGGCAATTGAAAAAGCTGGATATAAAGCTGGCGATCAAATTTCCCTAGCCCTTGATGTGGCTAGCACCGAATTTTTTAGCAATGGCAGCTATAGCTTTGGCGGCAATAGCTACAGCAGCGCTGAAATGGTCGACCAGTTAGCGCAACTGGTTAGCCGCTATCCAATCGTTTCTGTTGAAGATGGCATCGCTGAAGATGATTGGGATGGCTGGAAACTATTAACCGATCGGCTCGGCAGCAATGTGCAGCTGGTAGGTGATGATTTATTTGTTACCAATAGCTCTAGATTGCAACGGGGCATCGATCTAGGCATTGCCAATTCAATCTTAATTAAAGTGAATCAAATCGGTTCCTTAACTGAAACATTGCAAGCGATTGATCTTGCCAATCGCGCCGGTTACACCAGTGTTATTAGCCACCGCAGTGGTGAAACAGAAGACACCACCATCGCCGACCTGGCCGTGGCCACCAGGGCGGGTCAAATCAAAACCGGTTCCCTCAGCCGCTCCGAGCGCATCGCTAAATACAACCAACTGCTGCGCATTGAAGATGAGCTGGGCGGCCAGGCGATTTACGCCGGCAGGGAAGGCAGGGGTCCCCGCGGCCGCCGCTGAATCAACTAAGCCTATCCAGCCTTAGATCCCGGGCGATCCGGCCCGAAAGCCGCAACCAACCCCAGGCCACCGGTAGGGCACCAACCCCTGGCAGCAGGGCCAAAGCCGGCCTGGCGCCGGCGGCAAGCACTGCCGCTGCTATGGCCAATGCCCCCAGCAGCACCGCTTGACCACTTAATTGCTGGCTAAGGGCTAAGCGGCGCAGCAGGCGATCGCTTTCACCAGCGCGGATTTGAAGTTGCAGGTCCCCCTGCTCCAGCCGGGCTAGGCCTTCATCCAAACGCTTGGGTAAACCCAAGGCCCTGGTGCTTACCTGGGCCGCTTGACGGGAGAGGTCGTTGAATAATTCCGAGGGGCCGGATCCACTGGAGGTCATTAAGGGCAGTAGATAGGGCTTTGCGATCGCCACCAAGCTAAAGCCAGGATCAAGGCTGCGGCCAACCCCCTCAAATGTTGATAGGGCCCGCAGCACAAAGATCAATTCCACCGGTAGGCGAAAGGGCTGGCCATAAACCAAGTCGTAAAGGTCGGCGGAAATCCGCTGCAATATTTCACCGCTAAAAGGAGGTGTGAGGGCTTCCTCAAGCATCACCCGCACAAGCCGCCGCACCGGGCCTGGATCGATGCCAGCTTCTATAACTCCCGCCTGTTGCAGTTCCTGCACCAAGCCAGCTGCATCCCTGAGGGCCGCCGCCCGCACCATGGCCCCAAGGCGCCGCCGCAACCGTGGTGACACCTGACCCATCATGCCGAAGTCGTAATAGATCAAGCCGCCATCAGCAGCTACGGCCAAGTTGCCCGGGTGGGGATCAGCATGGAAAAAACCAAACCGCACCAATTGCTGCAGGTAGCTGGTGGCACCCAGTTCAGCCACTGCTGTTGGATCAATACCTTCCGCTATTAATTGCTCGCGGTTGGTGATCTTGATGCCGGGCAGGTAATCGAGGCAAAGCACCCGTTGGCTCGATAGTTCCCACACCACCGCTGGAATCCGGATTTGAGGATCCTCTAAAAATTGCTGACGAAAGCGGGCTGCATGTTCTGCCTCGATGCGGAAATCAAGCTCCCGCAGCAGCACCCGTTGGCATTCCTTTGCCATCGCCACCCAATCCCTACCCCTGCCCCAACTGGGATGGCGCTGCAATAGGGCCGCCACCTGAGCCATCACCACTAAATCAAGCCGGAATAAAAATTCCAAGCCGGGGCGCTGCACCTTGAGCACCACATCACGGCCACTGCGCAAACGGGCGCGATGCACTTGGGCAAGGCTGGCGGAACCCAATGGTTCGGCATCGATCTCAACGATTTCCTGGCAGCGGGGCCCCAATTCCTTTTCCAGCCGTTGTTCCACTTGGCTGAAGGGGAAAGGGGGCACACGATCCTGCAGCCGCGCCAATTCCTCCACCCATGCAGCCGGCAGGATGTCGGGGCGGGCCGATAGCAATTGGCCCAATTTGATGAAGGCAGAACCCAATGCCAACAGGGTTTCCACCAACCACTGGGCTAGGCGCTGGCTGCGGCGTAGGCGCCGCTGTTCCGTGATGCCGCCGATGTAAGTGAAGGCTTGGCCATCCCACCAAAGCCGCGCCAGCAAGAGCAACACCACCCGCCAAATGCGCAGGGAACGCCAAAAACTGCGCACTGCCAGCTTCAAACCTGGTCCTCTAATAGACGGTTGAAACTGGCCACCTGCTCGCGTAAACCATCAACCTGTTCCTGCAGGCCAGTGGGGGCATCTGTTGATGGGGAGGCACTTGGATTGCCATCGAGGCGATCGGCCTCAGCCTGCACCTCCTCCCAAAAAAGTTGCAGGTCGGTTCTTATTTTTTGGGGTGCATCTTGAGCTAAAAGGCTTAGTTGGGCAGCGGCATCGATGGCACTGCTGCTGGCCCTAGCTGCTAGCCGATTTAAGGCAGCCTGCAAAAGCGTATCGGGGGTGCTCATGGCGGGGGAAGGGCTGGAGCAGATTCTGGCGCCATTGGTGGCTCAAGCGGGGGAACTACTGGTGGAGCCAATGGAGGAATTAGCTCCGGTGTGGCCAGCAAATCCACCCGATCTAAGCCGTAGCGCATGCGCAAACTCTCCAAACCGGTGCCGGGAAAGCTCTTTAGCTCAAATCTTTCGCCAAGCCGCACCAAATTGGCAAAGCGGCCGTCTAGCAAACGATGGGTAATGCCAAAAGTTAAACCAAAACACAAACCCACCAGCAACGGTGCTGAAGGATTCCAGGGATTGGGCCGTTTGCGTTTAGGAGTTGCCATCGGCAGTTTGCAACTGATCTGCTGGGATTGCTAAGCGCAACAGGATCGGTGCCAAAAAGGTGGTGCCAATCACCATTATCAAAATTGCCGCCTCTAAAGAAGGTGTAAGCAAACCGGCAGTGGTGCCTAAACCAAGAAATATCAAACCCACCTCACCCCTGGGCATCATCCCCAAACCCACCACCAATCGGTTGGTGGGCACGGCACTAAGAAAACTCCAACCGGAGGCCAATTTGCCAAGGATGGCAACGGCAAACAGAAAAGCAGCCACCACCAGGCCGGCCCGGTTAGCTGGAGTAGTTGGATCCAACACCGATAAATCCATGGCGGTGCCGATCAACACAAAAAAGATCGTTGCGAATAGGGAAACCAAGGGTTTTACCGTTTCTTGAATCGCCTCTGTGTGGCGCGAACGGCTGAGGATCAAACCAGCGGCAAAGGCCCCTAAGGCAGCCTCTAAGCCAATGGCCGTAGCCCCAAAACAACACAAACAAAGCACCAGGAATGAGGCCACCACGATTTCACCTGGGGCCTTTAGGCGATCTACTAGGAAATCAAAGGGGCGTGCTGCCGTGCGGCTAAGGCCAATGGCCGCAAGCACAAACAGCAATGCAGCTGCAACCAACTGCAGGATCGGGCCCATGCTCAAGCCCCCATCGCTGGCAAGGGCCACCACCACCGCCAGCACAACAATGCCGATGATGTCGTCGAGCACTGCAGCACCGATAACGATCTGCCCCTCCCGCGATCGCAACATGCCCAGCTCGCCAAACACACTGGCGGTAATACCAATGCTGGTGGCTGTCATCGAGGCACCGGCAAACACTGCAGGCACCAAATCCACGTGGAATAAAGCCATCAGGCCGGCAGTGCCTAGGGCAAAGGGCAAGATCACCCCAGCCAAGGCAACGGTGCTGGCCTGCATCCCCACAGCGATTAATTCATCCAGTTCGCTCTCCAAACCGGTGAGAAATAGCAATGAATAGAGGCCGATGCTGGCCACCGCCTGCAGAAACGGATAGGTGCCGTTTGAGATCTGATTCACCTGTTCACTGCTCACCTCCCCCAATTGGCCGGTGAGATTAAGCAGCCACGGCGCCGTTGCCACACCACTTTCCGGCGGCACCACCAAATGCAACCCCGACACGCCAAGTAATACCCCCGCCAACAATTCACCAAGGATTGTGGGCAGCTGCAGCCGCACCATCAACTCCCCCAAAAGCCTTGCCGCCACAAGGATTAATAAAAAACGTCCCGCCACCACAAGGGTTGTGGCCTCCACAACGGCGTGGCTGTTAGCGAACAGAGGGGTCACTGAAGCCTGGGCCTGATCTGTGCTCCAAGTATCCGCTAACGGGGTGCTTAAAAAAGGCTTTGGCCACTCTTAACAGTTCTTTCCTGCGCCATCGCTACGGTTCAAGTAAGCCCTTGAACAGGTCATGAGCCAGCAACCTACGGAATTCAGCATGCCCACCCCCAGTTGCTACGCCGATCCAGAACGGAGTGGCCTTGGCGCAGGCGATTTATTTGCTGGTATCACTGAACATTTGTTTTTCACCCTGGGCAAGCTGGCCACTAATGCCACCCCCCACGACCTCTACATGGCCCTGAGCTATGCGGTGCGGGATCGACTAATGACCCGGTTCCTGGCGGGTAAGGAAGCATTGGCAAACCAACCCAGTAAAACCGTTGCCTACTTATCAGCTGAATTTTTAATCGGCCCCCAACTGGGTAACAACCTGGTGATGCTGGGCATTGAGAAGGAGGCAGCTGAGGCGATTAGCCGCTTCAACAACAGCGATATTGCCAAGATCCTTGATGTGGAAGAAGAACCAGGGCTTGGTAATGGTGGCCTGGGTCGTTTAGCTGCTTGTTATATGGAATCGCTGGCCAGCCTGGAAGTGCCAGCTGTTGGTTATGGGATCCGCTATGAATTTGGCATTTTTGATCAATTGATCCGTGATGGCTGGCAGGTAGAAATCACCGATAAATGGCTTAAAGGTGGCTGGCCATGGGAATTAACCCATCCCGACCAAGCAGTGTTTGTTGGCTTTGGCGGACGCACCGAGGGCTACACCAACGAAAAAGGTGAATATCGCGCCCGCTGGATTCCCGCTGAACATGCAATCGGCATACCCCACGACGTGCCGGTTTTGGGATACAAAGTAAACACCTGCGACCGCCTGCGGCTATGGCGCGCTACCGCCAGTGAATCCTTTGATTTCTATTCATTCAATATTGGTGATTACTACGGTGCAGTAGAGGAAAAAGTTGGTTCTGAAACCCTTTCTAAGGTGCTTTACCCCAATGATGGCACCGATGAAGGCAGGCGCTTGCGTTTAAAGCAACAGCACTTCTTTGTTAGCTGCAGCCTGCAAGACATGCTGCGCAACTTGGATAAGCGCGGCATTCCTGCAATTGAATTCCCCCAGCATTGGGCGGTGCAATTAAACGACACCCACCCGGCTATTGCCGTAGCGGAATTAATGCGCCTCTTGCTTGATGATAAAAACCTGGAATGGGATGTGGCTTGGGATATAACAAGCCGCTCCTTGGCTTACACAAACCACACCCTGCTACCAGAAGCGCTGGAGAAATGGGGGCTGCATTTATTTGCAAGTTTGCTGCCAAGGCACCTGGAACTTATCTATGAGATCAACCGCCGCTTCCTGCAACAGGTGCGTTTAAAGCACCCCGGCGACGACAGCATCCTGCGCAAACTATCAATCATTGATGAGGATGGCCATAAGGCAGTGCGCATGGCCCACCTTGCAACGGTTGGCGCCCACCATGTGAATGGCGTTGCCAGGCTGCACTCCGATTTAGTTAAAAGCAGCTTGATGCCGGAATTTGCAGCTTTATGGCCTGAAAAATTCACCAACGTAACCAATGGTGTTACACCAAGGCGATGGATGGCCCTATGCAATCCACCCCTACGCAAACTACTTAATGATGCCATTGGTGATGGCTGGCTCCATAACCTAGATGAATTGCGCCAGCTGGAGCGCTATCAACATGATGATGGCTTCCTGCAGCATTGGGAGCAAACAAAACTTGGCGTAAAGCGCGATCTTGCCGCTTATATCCATAGCCACACCGGTGTGCTTGTGGATCCGGCTTCCCTGTTTGATGTGCAGGTAAAACGGATCCATGAATATAAACGCCAACATCTAAATGCCCTGCAGGTTATCGCCCAATACCTGCGAATTAAGAATGGCCAAGGCGATGGCATTGCACCAAGAACAGTGCTGTTTGGTGGCAAGGCAGCCCCCGGCTACTACATGGCAAAACTGATTATTCGTTTTATTAATGGCATTGCCGAAACGGTTAATTCAGATCCGGATATGGATGGCCGCCTGCGGGTTGTGTTCCTGCCTGATTACAACGTGAAACTGGGTGAACGGGTTTATCCTGCCTCCGATCTATCTGAACAGATTTCCACTGCAGGTAAGGAGGCATCCGGCACTGGCAATATGAAATTTGCCATGAATGGTGCCTTAACTATCGGCACCCTGGATGGGGCCAATGTGGAAATCCGCGAACAGGTGGGAGCTGAAAACTTCTTCCTATTCGGACGCACCACACCGGAAATAGAAGAGCTGCGTCATCAGGGTTATCGCCCATGGGAAATCCTTGAAACCCTGCCTGAATTGCAACAGGTATTACATGTGATCGAACAGGGTCATTTCAGCAATGGCGATACCGAACTATTCCGGCCACTTGTGGATAACCTTCGCGGCCAAGATCCGTTCTTCCTGTTTGCCGATTTTGCCTCCTATATGGATAGCCAAAATCAAGTGAGCCAGGCCTGGTCTAACCGCCAACATTGGAATCGCATGAGCCTATTAAATACTGCGCGGATGGGTTATTTCTCCTCCGACCGTTCAATCAAGGAATATTGCGAACATATTTGGAAAGCAACTCCATTTCCCATCACCATAAGCGCAGCAGCTGATAAGGAAATAAATTCCTAAATCAACTCAAATCGGGGGTTTGATGGAGCAAGCGGTTTAAACGTAAGCGGTCGGCATTGAGGGGATCAGGGGCTAGCTCACCAGCTAGCTCCTGGAATTTCTGTTCAACCGCTTCTGGTACACGCACATCAAAAATACGCTCCATCAACACTTCAATTGAGAAAAGATGGGCATTTACGTTTTCCAGATCAGCTAACGCTTGCTGCAGGCTTTCATCTTCCGCTGGCAATTCTTGGCCTGGGGTAGCGGCATCTGGCACTTTTTGGAGATCTTCCAAAACCCTGCCGGCCAGGGTGCGAAAAGCTTGCAGGGCAGCCCAATTTAATTCCTGCTGCTGACGCAGGCTGGGATTTTCCCTTATCAGCCGATCGTGTTCCCGGTAAAACCGCAGACAATCAGGGCATTGGCAGGGCTCTTCTGGCACCGTGCTCCCTTCTTCACCAAAACCCATCATGCCATCAGGCGGCTAATTGCCCATCGTCGTCTTCATATTCTGCCTCCTCTTGGCCTGCAGCAACGGGCAGGGGAATTTCAATGGTGCTAACCACCTGAATCACATCCCGCAGGCGCATGGCATCAGCAAACCAACCCATGGCCTGCTCCACATCACCCCTGCGTTCCGCATCACTGGCTTGATCCTCATGGGCTTCAGCCAATAGGGCGAGCCAACACAAACTGCGGGCTTGCACTACGGAAAGATCTAATTCAGCGGGAGAATTTCCGGCGATGCGTTCACTTTCCTGTTGCACCAACAGGCGTAAACGCAGATCGTGGAGCTGGGTCATGACTCCTTGGTGGCCGCACCTACGCTAGCTACGGTGGCGGGGATGCAACAGCCCACCACCTGTGGAGGTGGCGCAGCTTTCTAAGATTCAGGCCCTTAATGTTCTAGCAACTTTTCCTTAATCCAATTGCTTCGTTAGTGGGTTTCGAGCTTTTTTGACCTCGGCAGAAGTAGAAGTAAGCCTGAGGCGATCAATACAAGCGTTAATAGACCAAGCAGCAGGGAATAGTAGGGCTGCAGATTGAGCACACCAAATTTCCCCGTGTGGATCTTTAACAACCAAAAGGCATCGATACCCTGCTCCAATAAAAGGCCGTATAGGGAACCACTAGCAGCTGTAATTAAAAGCGGAATGGCGGCGATGGGCACAACTAAGCGGTGCAATTTGCGGGGCTTCATTGCTTACGCAACTCCTTATGCAAATTACTCTCATCGGCGCAGGGCATCCAAAGGCCATTATTTTGATGGCTGCCTTTACAACCGAGCTCAAGGGCACGTTTTTCAGCTTCTGCCTGGGTTTTATACATGCCTTTGCTGTGGGCTAACACAAAATTTGGCAGCAAACAAAACAAGATCGCTAGAATAAATTTCATAGGGATAACCTTAAAGGGTTAAAAACATAAGGGTAAAAATTAAAGGGGGAATAAATTATCAAACTTATAATATTCAGGCTTGTTTAAACCATCATGTTGCAACATGCCCCGCAGCTGCATTATCTCCCGCCGTTGGGCAATGATGATTGATCGAGCCATTCTTTTAACAGTGGTGTTATTTGATTTCTTAAGGGCATCATGGGCCATTTGCAATGCACCGCCGTGGTGTTGCAGCATTCCTTCTAAAAACCACTGCACCCGATTGGCACGGTTGGGGGTAGTGCCCACCATTCGCATCGCCTCTATCTGGGCAGGTTCCATCGCTGCTAGGGCCTCGATCGAATTTGGGTCAGCGCCATTTGGCAGGCTTACCGGGTAGATAGGAGCATCTGGATACCAAGCCTTGCGCCATTGGCCCATCGCTTTAATCTCCTGGGCCTGGTCGTTCCAGATAGATCTTGCTAAAGCTCCAACCCCCGGTTCACCAATATTAAATACATATTCACTCATTATTAATGCACCCGTGTGATGTTGCTGCATGGCATCCAGCCAGCGCAAATCATAGGTTGCTCCCGCAGGGCCCACATCATGGCTGTGGGAATCATGACTGGCAGGGGCCTGTTGCTGTTGATTATGGTGTTGATGGCGATTATGATGGTTGTGGTGGTTATTTTTTTGGGCCAGAACAGCGGAACTATTAAAAATTAGTAATAACAGCAAAAGCAGCCAATGGTTTTTCCTAGAAATCATTTTAGTTGCTAACATATAACAAACACACTCTAGCAAATGCTTTTAAATCTGCGCGAGCACATTCAATCCCTACGCATGCTGGCAGGGCTGGCGAAATTCCTAAAACATCCAGATAGCCTTGAAAGTGTTTTTGCGATTGCAGGCGGTGTTCAAAACAGCCCCCTCGCTACACAGATGGGCCGTTATCTACTAAACCAGCCTGGAATCCAAGCGATGCTGGCCGACAACTGGCGGCCTAATCCGATTGATTTAAATGCCCTAGAGCAGTTGCCAGAAGGCAGCCTTGGCCATACCTATGCAAAACAACTTAAAGACCAAGGCTTAACCCCTGAGGCATTAATAGATCCGGCTACTATTACTAATCAACGGGAATTTTTAATACATCGTTTACGTGAAACCCACGACATCCTTCATGTACTCACAGGCTTTAGCACCGATGGGCCAGGCGAATTGGGTTTGCAGGCCTTCAACCTGGCTCAAAACCGTTCGCCCCTGGCGGTGATGTTGATTTTTGGCGGCATGCTTTCAACATTGCAAAATGACAAACCCCTAGAGCCACTTCTACATGCCCTCAGCCGTGGCTTTGAACTTGGCCTAACTGCTAACTGTGTAATCAGTTATCGCCTAGAAGATCACTGGGAAAGACCCTTAAGCGAGTGGCGTCAAGAATTGAAACTGAATTAAAACCTATTGCAAAGTATTTATAGCAAAAGTCATCCCAACATGAGAGGATGCCACAACCAACTCTACAATCAAAATAATGCCCAATTTAAAAGCGAACCAGTTAGTAAGTTCCCAAGTGCCATCATTAACAATTCTCTGGCAAGATGATCCCGCTAGTTGGCAAAAAGATAGCGATGACCTTGCTAGGCAGTTCCTAGGATTAATGGGAAATGATCCAAGCCAACCCTGGAATCTAGTACTAGATATAGATGGGCCATATAGTACCGCCGGATCTTGGGGACAAGCAACTCTCTTAGCACTACTCAATAGTCTTGCATCACTCGGAATGCAACCAAATCTTATATTTCATCCAGACGGCGAAAAAGCCACACAAGATTGGATTAAGAATCCTAGCAATCCCATAACACAACTAGATCTAGAGGATGAATGGGCAGCAATGGTGAATTATATGGCGAAATTTAATGCCGCGATCGCCAAGGCAAATTCAAACCTTTCAGACACACCTATAAAGCTGCCTGAATTTACTTCATTTATAGCTGAAGGCAAAGATTTCGCACCGATAGATCCAAATAAAAGTAAGTTGGATACATTTAACTTTTTAAAACATCAGCTGCAAACCCAAGGCATTCAAAACCCAGAACCATGGAATACGGGGGATTGGCAGCAAGGAATTGCACTTAGTGAAAACAGCGATGGAAGCCCCAATCTGGAAACACCAGATTCAGGAGTATACATGCAAATTTATGATTTTTATAATAAACAAGGCCAAAGCTCAAACACTCTTGTAGGTCAACCTACAGATCCTAGTCAAGCTCTATTGCTGGGTTCAACAATGTTTAGTGTGCTGCAGGAAGAAACGAATCTACCCATGAATCCAGGGGCACTCAGATATCCAAACAGAGCTCCCCAAATATTTAACTTCTCTGGCCAAGATCAAGGAAGCGGTAGTATTAATGATGCACCTGTCTTTGGTGGTTTAGGTCAACCGGGCGTCGTTAAAGGGCAAGGATGGAATATCGATTCGTTCAATCAATTCTTAAATAGCTACAAATCAGAATTCCAATTAAAATCAAATCAAACTGCACCAACTTTAGGCATTTGGGCGGCAGAAAATGCCTTAAACGTACTAGTTCCGCAAGCGAGCTCTCTCACCCGCCATGAGAATGCATTTTCAAGTATTGCTACAGAGAATGAAAATGACCTGCTCGTAAATAAATATCAACAAAACCTGCTGATTCACAGCAATGTAAGCGGTAAACTTATATTTAATCTAGAAATTTGCGCGGCACTTAGGAGCGGGATTGGTATCTATCCATTACTAGACGATGATGCAAGAATCGTGAGCCCCCAAGGAAGAATACTTTCCGTTAGCGATTCTGAATATCTCGCCAATGCCAAACAACTAGCCATAGACACAAGCAATTGGTTTATAGATTCTCGCCCCGCGGGAGATGCAAAAGCCCATAAATTCACTTGGGACGTACAGCTTAAACCCAATCAACGTTATGCCCTAATAGCTGATAGCGATTTGCAAACATCTGGAGGATTATATTCGAGCATTAATTACGCAAATTTTGATAACAAAATTCAATTTGCACCCGCTGTAAGCAATCCCAACAAAATAATTGGATTTGAAGACCTGCCCAATGGAGATAATGACTTTAATGACATAAAACTTGAAATTCCAAACATTGAAAATATTTTATTTAAATCGAGCTCTTTATTTATGTCATCTCCGATCGGATCATCTAATAATATCCCGGAAATTGACGTTCTCTGGCAAGATGCAAGCGCCCTAGATAAAGGATCAGCTTACCAAATAGCGCAACTAATAACGGGAAATCCCAATAATAGCGATCTAAAATTAATTATTAATATTTCAGGGCCAAGCTCTAAAGCAAATCCAACGCCAAAGAGTCATAGCGGTTTTCCAGTTATTGAAAATTCGCCACAACAATTGGTAGATTTTATCAACAATATAGATCTTTCTGTGAAAAAACTTGGAGGCTCTTGGAATGGCCCAATTGTTTATCACCCCGATGCCACAATGGACGACTTTGCCCATGATTGGAGTGGATTTACTGGAACTGCGCCATCACCAATCGCAGGGAATCCAAACATTAATTATACATTAACGACTAATATTAAAGAAACTTATGAGGCGTATATTGATTATCTGAATGTTCTTAATCTTTATCTTCAAAATGGAACCACTAACAAACGCTATTTCAATGAATTTATCTATGAGTATGAAAACTCGCAGTTTGCTCTGAAAAATGGCGGCGGCGAGGCTGCTATATTTAGTTCTAATAGTGTAGTTCGCCGCTACCAAGGTAATCCAAACCTTCTTATTCAAGGCAAAACACCTCTTGATAACATTCCGTTGTCAGGATCAAGTAGCCCTATAACAAATTGGGATTCTCAGAACGATCGCGCCGGATGGGGAGCCGACTTATTTTATGCGCAAGTTTATGATTTTATAAACGATTCAACAGATTACAATCCAATATGGGAGAAATCTGATCTCTCTCAGATAGATCCTAATCTGTATAGCCCTTCCGAAGCCGCTGATTTATTTGCTAACTTTTTTACAAATTCATTAGGGAGAAATCCCAGGGATCAAATTAATAATATTAACCGTATGGTTTTACCCCAGGCAAATAGCCAAACGCCAGCGAGAGAATTTGATCCTAGGGCAAACTTTATATTCAGCTATGGTCCCGATGCAGCAGATGGCCCGGTTTTTTATTCAATCAAACCTGAAACAAGCCAATGGACATGGAACGCAGATGAATTCGCTTCTTTTCTCACTGGTTTACGCACCAATCTCCCCCCTAAACTAGATAAAATAGCCCAAGGAAGTGGCAAGTTTGTATCGGGAGTAGAAGATTTTAAGCTCGGGGTTTGGGGTGCAGATAGGGCACTAGATGCCTGGTTTGGAGTTCCATCCCCTTTGGAGCTAGGGAGATTGCGAAACGAACTCATCTAAAAATCGCGGCAAAGTGAATCCCTAAAATCGTTTTAGAGTTAATTAATAGACCTGCTTGAGCGGATTAGCAACGACACAACCGTGCGATTCCGGAAAACGTGTGCTAGGAGAACATGTCTTGCTTTTGCTGATGTGTTCAGCACTAATCTTTAAATATGGTTACTTCTTAATTTGGCTTGATTTTGCAGATATCTGAATGGGCTTTAGCTTAGTGCCATGAACAACGTTAAAGATATTGAAGCTGCTTTTGACTCCCAAGAATGGGACCAGCTAATAGAGCAAGACCTTGATGCTGGTCGCCTTGATTGGCTAGCTGATGAAGCCATGGCTGATTTGGGTGTGGATCGGCACCCATGCTCAATACGACCAGCTCCTGACCAAATAACGGGGCTGGCGGGACTCGAACCCACGGCCTACGGTTTAGGAAACCGAGTAAGAAGGCTGGTATGACAGGGTTTAGCAATAAATTTGCCTAAATACTTGCCTAAATCAAGTGCAAATATGGCGCAAAGGGTCTTGATTTGGGAAAATTGGGCTTAGGAACCCACCAAAAAGCTATGGCTTCGCAGGGACAGCCAAGTGATCTAGAAGACATCCAGATGAAAGACTTGGCAAAGGCGTGGGCCGACATAAACGGTGGAAGATTGTGGCTGCAGGCTGGAAACAAACTGGCGCTAATAAAAAATAACAAGTTCGAGGAAGATGAAATATTATTCAATGCATCTGAGAACGAATTTCTTAAACATGGAGAAACAAAATTAGAACACCTACAATGGCGCCAACTGGAATTATATGAATTATGCGAAAGAGCAGCATTCTATTTGACAAGGAGCATTAATAAAAATGATCAAGGTGAAGACTACCTAGATATAGTCGAAAGAGATTATGATATTGACGAATCGCATACAAAACGTTTAATAGAGCCTGAAATTGAATGGGCTCAATTAGAGACAGCGGTAACTGACTGGTATCTAAAAACTAAAAAAAGAACATCCTT
>NZ_JAGQBK010000021.1:0-25377 GCF_024345595.1 Synechococcus lacustris Maggiore-St4-Slac
CACATCAGGTGCAAAGCCATCAATAGGCGGTTTTGCAATTGATAAAAAGGATATGCAAAACCTGGTGGCATTGGGTAATGCCTCACGGGCAGTTAAAGGTGGCGGGCTGATTCGCTATTCCAGTAATCTAGCTGCGCCTGGTGGTCTTTACAGCACCTTTGCGAATACAGCGCCTGGTGGCTTTACAAACGCGGGCACATTCACAAACCCGCTGGATCTATCGATAGCTGAATACGGCACCTTGAGCCCTCTGCAGCAACAGAACCCCACGGTAAAAGCAGCAGCGCGTAAGTTCCTCAAGGGATTGCTGGAAGGAAATGTGCCTTTGGGCGAGGCAGTGAGCTTCAACTACGATGTAAGACTTGATTTAAATACTAGTTTTACTGGCAAAGATTTACTGCGCACTCGCCTGCGGGCCGGTAACTTCACCGACAGCATTTGGAGTGGTTATCCCTACCCTGCCCTCGGCGCTGAGGTGGCATTCGACGAATCAGCAGCTGGCAGTATTTGGAGTGTGGATCGGATCTTCTACCAGTTCCCGATCGGCTCAAATTTCACCGTTACGGCGGGTCCAAGGGTGCGTCAAGACGACATGTTGGCGGTGTGGCCTAGCCAATATCCAGCCGACACGATTCTCGACTTCTTTACCTACGCCGGTGCACCAGGAACATATACATCTGCCCTCGGAGCTGGTGGAGGTATTTGGTGGAACCAGGATGGTTTCAGCCTCAGCGCTAGCTACGTAGCAGTTAATGGAAAATCGAGCTACTCCGGCGCGAATCCTGCCCTTGGTGTAACCCCTGGCGCAGGTCCAGCGGGCCTTGATCCTGGCGGTATTGCGAATCAATATTCAGGCGGCACCGGCACAGTGCAGCTGGCTTACACCGCGCCAAATTGGAACCTAACTGCTGCCTATGCCTACTCTCAAAGCGGCGGTGGCTACGACGGCACCAGTGGTTTGGGCTATATCCCTGTTGGCACACCAAAGGCCACCAACCCATTTGCCGGCCTCACCCAATTTGATGTGAACGCATTGGCCTTGAGTGGCTGGTGGAAACCAAGCAATGTGAGCTGGGTGCCATCTGTTAGTGCTGGTTGGGGTACCAACTCCTATAGCGCTAAGAAGGCAGCCCAAATCTGGGGTGTGGAAGCAAACCAAAAGGGCGCAAATGCCCAAAGCCAATCTTGGTATGTGGGTTTGCAGTGGGCTGATGCTTTGATCAAAGGCAACACCTTTGGTACAGCCGTTGGTCAGCCAACATTTGTAACTGGAAACGATGGTTTCTTAGGTACGGATGAAAGCACCTTTGCTTGGGAGATTTGGTACAAATTCCAAGTTACCGACAACATCAGCGTTACACCTGCCTTCTTTACGGTTACGAACCCAGCTGGTAGCGGCAGCAACAGCGCCTATGGCGGTGTGCTGAAAACCAGCTTTATGTTCTGATCTATAGATTAAGTGTTATTTGAAGAGTGGTAGCAAAAATCCCGGCGGTGTTACCTGCACCGCCGGGATTTATTATCCATTGCACTGCAGGTTGCAGATTAAGCGTTGGATTTAATTGAAATTGATAACCAAGTTCGATAACGCCTTCATAATTTTGATTGGGCGCTAGCAGTTGATTGAAGCCAGTTTTGCCAACGCCTAAAATAAATACATCAAACGGCCTGGAAGCAATCAAGCCTTGGCTTAACAAACCAGCTGATACAAAGGTTGGAGTACTATCATTTGAGTTATTAAATGAATAATTACTGCCAACCCAGAAGCGATGATCTAGGCCTAATGATAGGCCAGTGCTAAAACTAAGGCTGCCGTTGATGCCGCTGCCATCAACGCCATTATTGGTGGTGTAACCACCAATTTGCAGCAAACCATCGGGCAGCATAGAGCCAGTTTTATTAGGCGCTAGCCATTGAGGTGAGTAATTAATTTGTAGAAATTGAGCTACTCCTGCCCCGCCAACATTCGCCTGAGGATTCACACCAAAAACATTGGCGATTGGTTTGGTGCTAGCTAGATCAAATAATCCATAGCGCATCGAAAGATCTTGAGCCGGTTTTAATTCCAAAACACCACCAATGGCGGCAAGGGGGTTTACGGGGAGATCACTAATTGAAATGTTTAGGGTGTTATTTAGGCTTGAATGAATGTAGTAATCATATACTGGGGTATAGATGAAATCAGGGTTGAGTGAAAGAATTCCTGCTTTAATGCCAAACCAGCCATTGCCAATGCTGCGGTTTAGTTGCGCTTGAGTAAGCCAAAAGCCATTGTCGTGGGCCACCTGTTGCAGTGGAATAGCAGCACCGATTTCACCATTGAAATTTGGATTGCCATTATAAAAATTGACGCTTGCATCCACACGCCAATGGTCTATCTCCTGCCAATTACTGGGATCTTTAGCTAGGCCCGTTCCAACTGATATTGAGGCAACGGTTTGTTGTATCCAATTATTGGTTTGTTTTGTGCCACCGCTGGGGTTGAGCATTGGTTCGGCTTGGCTTTGCAAACTAAATTGAAACCAATCGGGTAAATCTAAATTATTTTGAATGCTAAACCATGCTGCAGGTTGCGCTGGGGATGGCGTGTCTTCTGCTAATACGCGGCTAGAAAGTAATGAACTTGCAAGTAGAAATGTGGCGATAGCTAATGATCTGCTGCTTATGGTTAACATATTACTAAGATGACTTGTTGAGCCTATTTGCAGCCCAATCTAGTAGTTCTGAAGCAGCTTGCAAAGCACTTTCACTGTCTTCCGGGCCAAAAACATCTGCGGGCACTTCATCTCCTAGGGCATCTGGATAACGCGTGGGAGCGTAGAGTTTGTCGAGTAAACGAGCCTGACGTTGGCGGGGCTCTTCTATTTCGCCACCTATTGCTTTAAGAAGAGCTGTTAATGAATGGCTGCGTAAGTCACGATCTTCAGCTGCCAATAGCGCTTTAAGAGCCTTCTCTCCAACTTGTTGAGATTGAAAGCATGATTGAGCAGCTTGGCCTGCTCTTTGCAGAACCTGGGCTGCTTTCAAATCATCCCTTGCTTGTCGCAACCATAATTGAGCTCGTTGATGGGCACTTTCTAGGCTCATGGGAATTTACTGCCTAGTAAAAGAGGAATAGCATCATTTTTAATTGAGCGCCAGAAAGGTGCATCGCCATGTTGCGTGAGCAGGTGTTTCCCTGCAATCAGCGGCTGAAGTGGTAACGGGCATGGGTAAATTACTTCTAGAACAGAGTTGTAAGCATCGAGCAAGTTTTGATTTTCGAAACCCATAACTAAGATATCTACATCTGAACGGAGGCTGGCATTACCTCTTGCCCAGCTGCCAAATAGCCATAATCCTTGGGGTTCTAATTCATTAACAAGAACTTCCAAGATTGGAGAAAGCTCTAACCTTAAAGGCGTGGGTATTAGTTCGATGACAACTCTTCCCACTGATTTTACCAAGGGATCTGTTTTAGGATTATAGCAATCAAAAGGTTCATTATTTATAGGTGATTCGGTATTGTTGGCAAAGCGGTGGGCGGCTCCATGCAATTTCAAGACATCATTCAAACCCTCAACCGCTTTTGGGCTGAAAGAGGCTGCTTAATCCTGCAGCCCTACGACACCGAAAAGGGCGCTGGCACCATGAATCCCCACACGGTGCTAAGGGCTATCGGCCCAGAACCATGGGCAGTTGCCTATCCGGAACCATGCCGGCGACCCACCGATGGCCGTTATGGCGATAATCCCAACAGGGCGCAACATTATTTTCAATATCAGGTATTAATAAAACCATCGCCTGATGCTATTCAAGAAACCTATCTTGAATCCCTTGCGGCGCTTGGTATTTGCGCTGCTGAGCACGATATCCGATTTGTGGAAGATAATTGGGAATCACCAACCCTTGGCGCTTGGGGTGTGGGTTGGGAGGTGTGGCTTGATGGCATGGAAGTTACCCAGTTCACCTATTTCCAACAATGTGGTGGCCTTGATTGCAGGCCGGTGTCGATTGAGATTACCTATGGCCTAGAACGTTTAGCGATGTATCTACAAGATGTTGAAAGTTTATGGGATCTGCGATGGGATTCAAAATATAGTTATGGCGATATTTGGTTGCCTTTTGAAAAGGGGCAATGTGTTTACAATTTTGAGGCATCAAATCCAGAAAGATTAAAGCAATTATTTGAAATTTATGAAGCAGAAGCCCGAGACCTATGTAAAAAGGCGCTGCCGGCCCCTGCCCTTGATTGGGTACTTAAATGCAGCCACACATTTAATTTATTAGAGGCGCGTGGAGTGATATCAGTAACAGAGCGAACGGCAACCATTGCCCGCATTCGCCACTTGGCAAAGCAGGTGGCAGAGGCCTGGTTGGCGGAGCGGGAGGCCCTGGGTTTCCCTTTACTCCAAAGGTAAAACCGGCACTGCCGGTGCATCGGTGGTGTTGCTGCAAAGATCAAGCACAATTCGAGCGGGAACGGTGCCGCCACTGGGGATTTTCCATGGTTCCCACTGGCCATCAATGCGCCAGGTTTGCCTCAAACTGTCGCATTGCACTGCAACAGCAGTTGCTAAAGAGCGCAAATTACCAACTTCAATTGGATTTGGTTTAACCAATGTGATACGCACGCCACCCGGATGTAGTCGCCAACCTTTCCAATCCACAGCGGTATTGCCATACCAACGCCAACCGTTTGGATCAACAAGCATTTGTTGGGCCCTATCCCTGCGTTCTGCAGCACTTAGTAATAAAGCAGCGCTTGCTTCTTTTGTATTTAGTTCTGGAGGAAGTGGTTGATTTTGACTGATTATTTTTGATGGTATTTGCAATATTGTTCCAATAGCTAAACGATCGGGAATAATGTTGGGATTCAATTTAATTAAAGCAGCAACGCTAATTCCTTGCTTGCGGGCTATTGCATCTAATGTGTCGCCAGCTTGCACTGTAATAGTGGCATTTGTTGCTAGTGGCTGAGCACCCACTGGTGCCGTGAGGATGTATGTAAGTGCCAGTAGGGCCAAACGGGCCAAAGGATTCATTGGTTGAGCTGTTTCCTGCGTTGTAACTTATCGGCTGCATCGCTGCCGTCTAGGGGGGGAATCCTCTAATTGAGCCGCTGCCAATAAGAAATGGTTTATTTGCGGCTTTTTCAAACGCTGCAACGTAAATGGGGCATAGGCCTGCTTTTGCTTGTGCTGTTGTTTGGCTGGTTGCATTGGCGCTGGCCCCGTCCTGATGCTTTGGATCCTGTGTGGCAAGCCGATGGCAAGCAAGTGCAATTAAGGGGGCGGCTGGGTGCTCCGATCCAACGGCTAATGCCAACGGGCTGTAGATCCTTATTAGTGCTTGATTTCCCCCATAGCGGCCGCAGCGATTTAATCCTGCCTAAATGCGGTTTATGGCAAGAAGGTTGGCGGGTTCAGGTGCAAGGCCGCTTGCAAAAACCAAGCCCTGCAGTGCATCCTTTGCTTGGTGATGGCGGCCAACGGTTGGCGCAGCAAGGCACATTTAGCCGCTTAATAGTGAGTAACCTTGAGGTGCTAGATAAGAAACAAGGGGCGGTATTGCAATTACGCCAACATTTAAATAACAAATTTCAGCAAGCTGCAGGGCCAGAGGTTGGCCCATTGCTAGCTGCTTTGCTTATGGGTAGTGCGGTGGTGGATCTACCTGATCAGTTGAAACAACAATTCAGGGCCGCAGGTTTAAGCCATGCCTTAGCTGCAAGTGGATTTCACCTCACCGTATTACTGGGTTTGGTGCTTGCTTTTGTGCGGCGGGGAAAACCACCATTGCGTTTAACAGCAGGGCTTGGGGCGATGCTTGTGTTTTTAGTGCTGGCTGGCCCGCAACCATCGGTGTTAAGGGCATTGCTGATGGGTGTTGCTGCCTTAATAATTGAAATAAATGAAGAACGCAGCAAACCATTTGGCTTATTACTGATTAGTTTAATGCTCTTATTGCTGTGGCAGCCGGCTTGGTTATGGGATGTTGGTTTTCAGCTTAGTGCCACTGCAACTGCTGGCTTAATTATCACCGCACCCCGGCTAGAAAAACGCTGCCATTCATTGCTGGCAGTGCCATTAGCTGCTTGGTTATGGACATTGCCACTACAGCTATTGCACTTTGGTGTGGTTCCGATCTATGCAGTGCCGGCAAATCTAATTGCAAGCCCACTGATCTCAATATTAACGCTTGGATCAATTGCTAGCGCCGTGTTGGCTTTGACGCTGCCGCCTTTACTTGCACCATTTATTTGGTTATTGCAGCTACCCGTGCAGGCATTGCTTTTATTAGTGCAGTTTACGGCTCAATTACCTCTTTCATTGATATTTACTGGTAGGCTATCAGCATGGCTAGTTCTTATTTTTAGTGCTGGTTTATCAGCTTGGCTCTTACCACTAAAACGCTGGCAACCGCTTGGTTTATTGGTGATAATTTCAGCTAGTGCATATCAGCTTTTTTGCTTATTTCAAGATCAATTGCTGCTTGTTCATCAGGCATCTGGTAGTTTATTAATGGCTCGATATAAAGGTAGAGCAGCATTAATTAGTACAGATGCCAGTGAATTTAGTTGCCGCAGGGCTGGGCGATTACAGCAGGGTTTAGGGATTGCTCGATTGGACTGGTTGGTGTTGTTAGACCCAATTGCTACTGATGCCCAAACCTGTTGGCGGCAATTAAGTGGGCTGGTGCAGGTGCTACCGCAGGGAGTAGTGCGTAGTGAGGGTTTGAGCTTTAAAAGTTTGCCTGAATCGCCGGGGGCTGGCCTATTGCAGCTTGGTGATCGCCGTTGGGGGGTGTTCCCGCAACCATTTAAAACATCTTCCCTATCGGCTCTAGGCCTTGATGGTTTGTGGTTAGGCAGGCCGCCTAGCCGCAGGGAACTGGCCCTATGGCAAGGGGTAGCAAAGGTGTGGGTGAGTGCTGAAAAACCAGTAAATGGCAGGCTGCCACAGCATTGGCAATTTACAGGTACCCGGGGCTGGCTAGGCTGGTGAAATCCAGTTGATCTGGATCCAGGAGAGGTGGCTGAGTGGTCGAAAGCGAACGACTCGAAATCGTTTGAAGGGAAACCTTCCGTGGGTTCGAATCCCACCCTCTCCGTTTAATCAAGGTTTTAAGTCGTCCTTGAGAATCCAGTAACCCAGTCATTGACTGGGTTTTTCAATGCTTATAGTCCAAACTGGTCTCATGAAATGCTGGGTAGTGCCAAAAAAGTGTTGGTGTAAAATGTTGGGGTGTTGGTGTATTTGGGGTTGACCTTAACTGACGTTCAGATCAAGGCGGAAGCACCAGGCGGCGTGAGGCGGCGGGTATCGGATGGTGGGGGGTTGCTGCTGGAGATTGACCCTGCTGGCGGCAAGTACTGGATCTAGCGTCCAAGATCGTGACGGTGCTGGATTGTGGTGTTGAGGATTTGTTGGAGGTCGTAGATGGCGTCTGACTGCTGCCAATCCAAGGCGAATGATTTGGCGCTGCTCAAGGAGCGGCAATCAAAGGTGCTCTGGATTGTGCTGGCAATCAATGCCTTCATGTTTGTCGTTGAGTTGAATGCTGGTCTTCGTGCTCAATCTCTCTCCCTGACTGGCGATTCGCTTGACATGCTTGGAGATGCTCTTGTTTACGGGACTAGTTTGTTCGTTATTTACAAGAGTGAAAAACTTCAGGCGGGTTCTGCCTTCCTAAAGGGCGTCATCATGCTGGCATCGTCATTGGCGGTTTTCGCTAGGGTTGTTTATCAGTTAGTGGCATGGCAAGTTCCCGAAGTTGCGATTATGGGCAGAATCGGTTTACTTGCTCTCTTCTCAAACCTGTTTTGTTTATTACTCTTGTCGTCTCACAAGGATGATAATATTAATATGAAGTCGGTTTGGTTGTGCTCGCGAAATGACATCATCGCCAACATCTCCGTCTTGATTGCGGCATTGTTTGTTTTGGCATTTCGTTCGCCCGTGCCTGACCTGATTGTAGGTTCGCTTTTAGCAGTGCTATTTGCTAAAACTGCTTTGAGTGTTCTTGGCGACTCTTGGTCTGCGATGCGCTCTAATCTTTCTTGAGGGTGATTGCTGTTTGCCTTTCAGATCTGTTGATTCAGGGCAGTGGCATCAACCACAATCACTCGCCTAGCAAGAAATGATGACAAGGCAGCAGCAGCATTATCTCTTGATCTCGCATCTAAATTAGTAACTGCGCTTGATTGTGGTATTGAGGATTTATTAGAGGTTGTTGAGAAAAAAAATTGACTAATTCTCTCCCCAACCACACCCCATAAAACCAACCTTATTCTCCACCGCATAATTCAACCAGTCTTTATCATCTATCCTTGAAACTTCGCAGTCGGCATCCTCAATTAAATTCTCCAGTTTTTCCCCCTGACATGCTCTAAGTTCAGTCTTACCATGCCAGAATAAAAATTCTTCTGGAAGAAAATCTGGTCGAAGGTCTAGGGTTTTTCTTAGTAGTACTTGTTCAACCAACCATGCTTTAACCCTTACTAGTTTCCACATTTTTACTAATCTGTATCTATTGCCAGAGTTTTTCTTGCGCTGGTGAAAATCCCTGGCAATACCAATCTTTGCATATTCTCCAACCCCAGCAATATACAGATAGCACTCTTGACTGCCCCATTCAGAATTGCGCATAAATTGAGCAACCCCGTCTTTGCCTTTATTCTCATTTGCGCATTCCTGGCATCCATTGCCTGATAGGTGATAATTTGGAATTTGCCTGAACTCACCGTGTATTCGGCATCTAATGATTAACACCTCTCTTGCGCCAAGATATTCAGATTCGCCGTAGTCGTACTTATCCCCATGAATATTCTTTGCTCTTCTGACAAACTCTTCTGCTGTCAGCATTGCCTCTCT
The DNA here is from genome assembly GCF_024345595.1 of Synechococcus lacustris Maggiore-St4-Slac. Lineage (NCBI taxonomy): Bacteria > Bacillati > Cyanobacteriota > Cyanophyceae > Synechococcales > Synechococcaceae > Synechococcus > Synechococcus lacustris. Next base: position 8,856 of record NZ_JAGQBK010000021.1, read on the forward strand.
GCTCTGAATCTCCTTAGAACATGCTTGGCAACCTTGCCCCATTAAATGGTTGCCCGCATTAATCAAAAACTCTCCGTGTGATGGGCAAATAACCGCAATATTGCTTCTCGTTGTTGTGTAGACCATCTTTGTATACTGATATTTAAAGTTATGGATCAGATCTGCTCTGCTGCAATAGTCATCGAGTGACAGACGTAGTTTCTCCTTTCGTGACTCCAGAGCGCATTGCTGGCATTTGCTTCCATGTCGATGATCGTTCGCGATCTGAACGAACCAACCGTGGACCAAGCATTTTATTTGGACTGATTTGTGCATTCCTTTGTATTCACCATAGATATACTCATTGCCGTGCGCCAAATTACATAATTCTTCGAAATCGTGTTGAGTCATGGTCAGCGATTTCTTAATTGCATCCTTTTTGCAATCTGGGCATCCAGGTCCGCATTTGTGATTGCTAGGAGTTACATCGAAGACCAGGTCATGCCTTCTGCACCTTATCCTTACCTTGCTGTGGTTGTTAATGTACTGAACAAGTGAATAGTCGAATCTTTCGCCATAGATGCTTTTTGATTTTTCAACAAAATCCTCTTTGCTGTCGCCGTATAGAATGTGCATTTTCTGACCGTGGACTTCTCCCTGGCATTTCGAGCATCCCCCACTCTCTATGCTTGCCCTGAGAAAACTTCCTGGTCTTGTGAGAAATATATAGTCGTGCCTCTTGCATCTGATTGCAATTTTTTTCTTTGATCCTTGATAGTCAACTTCGGAGAGGTCAAATCGTTCTTTCCCGTACCTCGCGACGGATTTCTCACGAAAACTCTCTAAAGTATCTCGACTTGCCATTGCCTACTCCTCTCTGTCGTTATCTGTTGTCTGACTGGTGCCTCTTCGAGTATTAATTTTAAATCCCCACGACTCCAGCAGCAGATCACCCAGGTCTTCTCCCAGTTCCTCGTCTTCTTCTTCTGAGGTATTGGAGATTGCTGAATCGGTCACTTAGGTGAATCGCTTATGCCCATTCTCCCTTGAAATCTGGGTTTTGACCCTTTATGTGCTCCTTAGGTGGTTCTTGGGGGCAGGGGACTCAATGGACACCTTGACCAAACCGCCTTAATACGAGTAATACATATGTATTGATTGCTATCCGATGCCTGCCGCTCTTCCTGCGCCGCCTTCTCGCTCTGCTGAGGAATGGGATTTTCTTCAACTGAATGTTCTGAAACCATCCCGCTCCTCCAGTGTTTGCATCACTTGTCAGCACTTTCGCTATGAGGTTGATCGGCACTGCGTCACCTTGCTCACCTGCCCGATTCATCAAGGTCTTATCCCGCAAGGCGAGCACCTCACTAAACGCTGCTCCAGATGGGTTGCTCGGCGGGAATTAGCGGTGGGGTGCTGTTCTGAGGGTGGAGGCGAATTATGAATCTTTGATGATAGTAGACTTATTGGTAATTGACTATATGCAGTTACAAGAACTGTATGCACTTTCCAAAGAGGTCTATAGTTACCCGGGGTTCAATCGAATTAATATTATAATAATTTTTTAAAGTTCCCCATGAAAAAACTCTCTATTCTTTTCTTTATCGCTGGTGCCTCCCTTTTTAATTCTCCAACGTTCGCTCAGGAGAATTCCCAAGCAAAGGATACAACTAAAGGTGTCTATGTGACTGCCGGTGTTGGCGGCAGTTGGTCCTCAAGTCCTAATATTAACTATAATGAAAGTGGCACTGGATCTGTTCCTACTATTCTGGGGATTCCTTTCAATGCAAACCTAAATGGCACTGCCAATCTGGGAGGAGGGATTGCTGCTGAAGGAGGTTTGGGATATGACTTTGGCAACAATATTCGTACAGAATTAACCTACGTATTGAATACTTTTGATAGTGGCAAATTTTCTGTAAGTGGTAATCTTGCTATCGCTGGTGCTAACTTACCTTTAACAGGTAGATTTTTGCCATCTGGCAATGTAGTATCCAATAGCGTTTTTGTTAGCGGATATTATGACTTTCCAACTAAGTCAAAGTTCACTCCTTATGTTGGTGCCGGTCTTGGATACACGTCAGTAAATCTCCCTTCTGAACCTGCGACCTTCACCTCAGCGATTGCTTCTGGTTCAAGAAATATTGACAGTGGTAGTGCCAGTTCTTTTGGTTATCTCGCTAAACTAGGGGTTTCGTATGCTGCTGCTAAATCTACTGACATTTATGTTGAGGGTATTTATCAAGGAAATACCGGAGTAACCATTAATGAAGTACAAGTTGATCCTCTGAATACTTTTAGTGCTCGTGCTGGTTTGCGTTTCCGTTTTGGCAGTTAAGTGTTAATTGCTAATATATAATTGCTTGTTATTACACTCCCCTATTAATAGGGGAGTTTTTAATATTCGACGTTTATCAAATAATTGATTTTCTCTCATGCTGCCCCTCACCCTGAGAAGTCGCCACGACTGCATTTGCTACTGGAACATTTATCTAGTGCGATGAGTTTTTGTGAGGTGGAAATGGAGATTTTTATACCATCCACTTAACCACCAACGCCAACCTGGAGCAGTACTGGCGTTCTTGCTCCCTTTCTGTGTCTGCTTCTCCCTTTTTTGTTCCAGTAGAGGAATGGGATTACCTCAACCATGAGGTGTTGCGCTCTTCCCGCTCCTCAAGGGTCTGTATGACTTGCAAGCACTTCCGTTATGAGGTGGGCAGGCAGTGCGTCACATTGCTTACCTGCCCGATTCATCAGGGTCTTATTCCGCAGGGCGAGCACCTCACTAAGCGCTGCTCTCAGTGGGTTGCTCGGCGGGAATTAGCGGTTGGGTGGTGTTCTGAGGCGGGGTGAGGTGTAACCATCTGCCCATCACCGTTCTCCTGCCGTGCTTCGCACCACCCTGTTATTTGTCCTCACGGCGGTCGCTGAGATTATTGGGTGCTACATGCCCTATCTGGTTCTTAAGGGCGGCAGAACCCCGCTGCTGCTCATCCCAGCGGCGCTTTCTCTGGCGTTGTTTGCCTGGTTGCTCACCCTTCATCCAACTGCAGCAGGCAGGGTTTATGCCGCCTATGGCGCTGTCTATGTCTCAGTGGCGTTGGTCTGGTTGCGGGTAGTGGATGGAGTGCCGCTGACACTTCGGGACCTGGTGGGCGTGGTGGTGGTCCTCGTGGGGATGGGGGTTCTCATGTGTGGTGCTCAGCGGGGGTAGGTTGAATGCCTGGAACTCCATGCACTGCAACTGATCTGGCGCATCCGTCGAGTTCACGGAAGAAAACTCTTGTTGGGGTAATTCGTACCCCAACACCTGAAAAGCGTCTGAAGAAGTCCTGTTGAGACCCAACTCGACAGACACCCTCTCCGTTTTAAGGGCAAAAGGAGCGAAGCTCTAGCAAGTTAAAGCCTTAGGCTTAAATTTTATCTAGAATATTGATCAATACAATATCTAAATGACGTATGATTTATCAAGAGAGCCGAGAATAAATTTCAATTCCCACCCGCTTAATGTGTTCGAGTAAGGGTTCATAAGTGATGCTATTTAGGGCCTGCACGTCGAACCGGTATGGAAGAGGCAGTTCCTCAAGTTCTGCGGCAATTGCTTCTGCATTAAGAGCATCTATGGGGCCGGTTAAGGCAATGTCTATATCAGAGCGTTCGGTATGGGTGCCCTTGGCACGGGATCCAAACAGAGTTGCGTTAAGCACCATTGGATACTGTTTAAAAATACAAAGTACCTGCTCAAGTTCTGCAGGTTGCAGCGGCATCTTTTTCATCGTGCTGCCTCCAGCTGCATGAACCCTTTCAGCTGCTCTAGAGCAGGAAGATAGCGTTCTTGAATTGCGGCCACCGCTTGCTCAAACACCACTGGGCTGTAGGTGTGCGATAGCAAATTGCGGTGATCAAGCATGGCGATCCAGGCCTCACCATCGGCAATTATTTTAGCTGCGTAAGCTTCTTTCAATACTTGCCTTGGCATCACTACGGCAAATACAAATCCATTTGCTTCCATATAGTCTTTGCTTGTTTTCCAACCCAATTCAAAACAGTATTCAAAGCGTTGGATCACGCCCTCCTTCTCCAGTTGGTTCAAAGCCCCAGGGCCGTTTAGCATCGCTTCGCGCAATAAACTCAAGGCCCTATCAAAGCTAGCCAAGCGCTGCTGCCAACGGATTTCTGTAGGTGGCGTCATTTTGACTTCCCATTAAGCAGATTCTAAGGCATAGTTATATTAAGTTTTTGATGAAGACAGGTGTTGATTGGTGTGGATGTGTATCTAAATACTGTTTTGCTAGAGAATAAGCCCTAGTTTTAGCTGAGCTGAATGGTGTGCCAAATGAGCCTCACTAGTATTCCTTCCCTACTGGCTATCGTTGCAGTGGTGGGTTTTGTTCTAATTCAAACCATTTTTAGTTTTATGGCTTGAATCAATAGTTTTCTTTCTGGTATGATTTTAGCCAATTTCTTTCTAAGCTATCCCTGAACATTTGGTTATTATAATTATTCCTAGTTAATTTTGTTCTCAACAAATTAACTAGGTTCCACAATTTAATTGCTATTCCAGCACTAAATACAAGCCATGCTAAGAGCAAGATGAAATGGCTTGAAGGGTTCATTTTTTTCAAGTATAGCGGTTTCCCTGAAATATATTAGAGTATAGCTAAAAGCATCTATGGATCAAAATCAGCAAATACCAACAATAAAACCAGCATTCTCCGCAAAACCCTTTTGGCTAAGACTCATACAGGGATCAAGTTCTTGGTTGGGAATTTTTACTGATGAAGCCTATTCAAGTGATCAGCTTTCCGCTCATATCGGCGGTCTTAATTTTAAGCTTATAAACAAGCCAAGCGAGATCAAACAAATAATGCAAGAGAATATGAGTAGTTATCCAAAGCATGAATTAACACAATGGCTATTATCGCCTCTGATTGGCAGAGCATCATTTTCTATTAATGGCGATGAATGGAGTGAGTCTAGGAATAAAATTGAATCGATCTTACACCAAATGCTAGATCACAATGTAGATCTATTCATAAACAAAGCCATTGAGCTCCTTGATTCTAAGATATCAAATCTTCTGAAAAAGTCAGATGGCAACATAATTGATGCAAGTCTTTTGATGACATCCTTTACTTCTGATGTCATCATTCTGATGATATTCTCAGATGTATTTACAGAGGAAGAACTAAAGTCGATTAATTCTGATTTTAGAGAATTTCAACGTAGATCTGCATATATTGCTATTGCAGCACTACTTGGCGTTCCAAAAATTTTGCTATATTCACATCTTCAAGTACCTGCGCAGCGTATCCGGGCAATATTATCAAAAAAAATCCAGCATAGGATTCAATATTTAGATGAAAGGGTAAATCAGCAGCCCGATTTGCTTGACATATTCCTGAAAAATAAGAATTTTAGTAGTATTGAGATTTTAGATCAAGTATGCATGCTTTATCTTGCTGGCCATGAAACTACAGCAAGTACATTAACTATGAGTCTATACCTTTTGGCCTCTATTCCATCTATACAAATAGATCTACAAACGGCGCTACGTAATTCTTCTGTTGCTGGTTGTGATAGTGAATTGAATAAACTAATTCTTTCGGTTTTTTCTGAAACATTACGACTCTATCCCCCCATTCCTCTGCTTATACGTGAACATACTGAGATAAAGCAAACTTCTACTAATCGGTGTCCTTTAAAAACGCTAGTTGCTGTTTCACCGTGGATAATGCACAGACACAGCAAGTATTGGGTTGAGCCTATGAATTTCATAGCTGATAGATTTTTAGTAAATACCATAAAAACTTACAAGAATATTTACATTCCATTTGGGATTGGTCCACGTATTTGCCCGGGTGCTAGTTTAGCTAAGAAAGAAGCTTTGGAACTACTAAAGTATATAGTTAGTAACTTTAAATTGAAAACTGTAAATGCAGAAATCCCTCAACTAGTTGGAAGGCTAACTCTTAGGCCAAAGAAAAATATTAAATTAATTTTTTCCCATCATAAAAGCTAGTTTCGTTTGAGAGTTTTTCTTATAGCTTATTATTGCTACTAATGCAAGAGCATACATTAGGGATATCCCTGCGAATGGAATCAATGCAAGTGTGCTATCGTTTGTTGATGTTGAGTATGGCAATGTGATGGCCGAGCCTATTAATGGTGCCAAGCAAGGGCCAAGTGCATAAAGTGATCCTATCTTTCCCATTACCGCTCCTTGTATCTCTGCTGAGAATTGTGAACATATCATTGAACGTATCATTGAATCCGATAGGCAACCAAAAATATTTATTATTATTAGAACATAGATATATACTGGGTCGCTAGCAACGCCAAACAAGAAAGATATTATTGCCGAGGAAGTAAGTGATAATAGCGTAAGTTGATATATCGATATCTTCCTCAGTAAAATTGGCGGCAAAAATATTTGACTAATTAATAGTGTAACTCCAAATACAAACAAAGATGCCCCTGCTTGTTGGGCTGTCCAGGAAAATTTTATTTTGAAGTATATAGCCCAGATTGAAAATGAGGTGAATCCCGCAACGCTTTGCAGGACAAATGAATAGTAAAGAAGTTTTTGCCTGTCAAGTTTAAATATATCTTTAATTCCTTTTAGTTTACTTGTAAACAATGAGAGTATATCTGCAGAGTTTGAGAAACTAGTGTGATACTCTCCTTGCACTTTTTCAATTGGCAGCCTTAGAAAAACCACAATTGAATTAATTAAAGTTAGTGCTGCTGCAATCTGAATACAAGCTGCTAATCCGTGGTGGCTTATTAAACCAACTAATGAAGCTCCAGCAATGAAACCAATACCGTTTGATGCGGAGATTTTACTAAGGTTGGCTGGAATGTCTTTTGTTTCGGATAGTGATGATACATAGGCTGTAACAATAACAAGTGAATGCTGACAGGTTCCAGTTAGCAGGCGCAATATTAGTATCCAGTATAATTGATGGGTGAAGGAGAGAAGATAAACTAAAATCGAGGTTGATATTAAGGTTGTCATCAATGTATTCCGTCGCCCAAATCTATCAGATAGGGCACCAACAAATGATGCAGTGGCTACTTGTGAAATACCAAATGAACTTTGAACAAGCCCGATACTTAACACTGCTGCATTTAATGAAGTAGCGGTTTTAGCGATATAGAAGGGTATTACTGTAAGTAATATTCCAATACAACAATACTCCACAAAGGCAGTAAAGCAAAGTATAAATAATCTTCCCTTTGTAAGTTTTGCTCTTTTTGCTTCAATCACTGGACAGGTCCCTATTGATCTAACTCTTTTGAGTGTACTATGGAAATAATCCATAATTCGTGATTTACACCAAATGTGTGGAATAGGTGGTCTTCTAGATTTATCGGGTCAAGGACGTATCCCAGATATTGCAATGCTTGAAAATATGGCTAATGCAATGTTTCATAGAGGTCCAGATGAAGATGGTTTTTATATTGATAAAGGCATTGCACTTATTTCTAGAAGGCTGAATATTATGGATCCTCAGAATGGCAAGCAACCTGTTGTAAGCAATGATAAAAATATATACGCTGTTTATAACGGGGAGATTTTCAATTATCAGAATATTAGAAATAGTCTAAAATCTAAAGGTGTTAAATTTTTTAGTGAATGTGATTCGGAGTTGATTCCACACTTATGGCTCGAATTCAAAACAAAGATGTGGGAACAGATTAATGGTCAGTTTGCAACTGCAGTTTGGGATAGTAGATTAAATGTGTTGTCCCTGGCTAGAGATCAATTTGGAATTGCACCTCTTTTTTATGGAATTTTTGATAAATGGTTAGTTTTTGGTTCTGAAATTCGTGTTCTGTTGGCCACTGGTTTATTTCCTATCCAGCAAGACCCCAAAGCAATTAGTCAATACACCACATTTTTTTGTTTACCAAGTAGTAGAACAATGTTTCAAGGTATAAAATCCCTTACCCCAGGCAGCTACTTACTCATTAAGCAAACAAGATCAGCCGTCTATGAATTTAATGAGGTGAGATTTATTGACAATAAAGCATATCCAGAAAATAGATTCACTAAAAATATTGAGTCTATGCTTGTGGAAGAGCTAAATACCATTCTGCTTGAATCAGTTAGAAAACGTTTGATGGGCGACTGCGATGTTGGTGCTTTTTTGTCTGGAGGTGTTGATTCAAGTATTTTAGCTGCAATGGCTAATATGTATATGGATAAACCGTTGCAAACATATACAATAAGTATCAATCATGGTGGCCTTAACGAAGCAGGCTTGGCGGCTGAAACAAGTAAGACACTAGGTTTAAATGGTTCTATTCTTAATCTTTCCCAGAGCGAGGTGATGGATGCGTACCCTGATTTAATTCGTGTTGCAGAAGCACCTGTTTTTGATCTCTCTTGTGCTGCCGTGATGCTTCAAGCTAGGCGAGTAAGTGATGATGGTATTCGAGTTGTGCTGGCTGGAGAAGGGGCCGATGAATTATTCGGAGGCTATCCATGGCACAAGATTAGCAAATTTTCATCATTCCTAAACCAGCCAAATTTTGATATTGAGCAAGGAATAGTTTACAGAATGCTAATTGAGACAGGTTTAAAAGCCTGTGGTTTAGGTAAGCCTGATTATCACAGGTTTCAACGTATGGTAGATCTTTCCGGAGGTTTAACTGGTTGGAACCAGGTTCATGGTTTTATTATTCTCTGTATGCAACAGTTTATGTGCGCTGACTTCCTTGCTACTATAAGTGACTACGAGCCCTATGAAGATATTGGTCTTAATTCATCCTGGTTAAAGGGCTTATCTAGGTTCAACCGCGAATTGGAAATTAGCCAGCATGTGCAACTTCCTGGTTTATTACTTTCCTCAAAAGGTGATCGCGTTAATATGAATTCTTCAGTTGAAGCTCGCTACCCTTTTCTTGATTCTAACCTTGTGGATTTTGCTTCCAAGTTGCATGAGGACTATAAGCTTAACGGCTATGTTGGTAAGTATTTACTTCGTAAGGTTGCTGAAAAATGGCTGCCTAAGGCTACAGCATGGAGGCGCAAAGCAATGTTTAGAGCTCCATTTGAATCATTTTCCTTTTCTAAGCCCATTGGATATGTTGAATTTTTGTTGAGTAAGGAATGTATTGATAAAACGATGATTTTTGATTACTCTAAGATATCAAAAGCACTTCAAGATCTTCGCACACTGGATTCAATAAAAATGCAACGAGTGTTGCCACGTAAGCGTTGTATTGAAATTGGTCTTGCTAGTGTTTTATCTATTCAATGTTGGCACTACACTTTTATTCTGAAATCAGCGTTTAGCGCTATTCCCTGACATCATACCCATATTTTTTGCAGAATGATTTGCATTCTATTGCTATACGACTATATTCTTCCGCTGTAAGTGAATACCTACTAATATGTAACTTGTTGATTCCATCTAATAATTTTTGATAGGATGCGTTTGAAACCTCGGATGATTCAAGTTGTAAAAAATTGAATATAGATGTCATTTCGTCTCTTGGATTACTCACCAAATCTTCGAACCGTATTGTGTATAAAGAATTGACAGGGATCTCGCTTCTAATATTCTCGAAGCTGTTGGCAAGAATTGAGAATAAACTTAATGAATAGCTGAAATAATCGAATTCAATTGGATATTCAAAGGAATTAAGAATGTCTAATGTCTTCCATAGTTTTACTGCTGATGGAATTGATTCAAATGGTGTTTTAGTTATGTAAATAAATTTGGCAGTTGGAAATATTGTTAATAATAATCTAACTCTCACGGTGTGGCATGGGTTTTTAATCAAGATTCTTCCAGAGCGCTTGGATAGAATTCTTTTGTAAAATAAGAGTAGATTATTTATCCATTTGGCTTTTAACTCAGCAGGTTCAGTTTCAATATCTAAACCTTGCAACTGGCACCCTTGAGATGGAAAGGCAATACGTTTATAGGGCGTTAAGGAACCTAATGTTAGTTGAGCAAATTCATCTTCCTGTGGACTATTCCATTCTAATTTTCGTGAGTCGATTGGGCGTTGTTTAGGCAACAAGAAATTACCAATTTTATAAAAAATTTTTTCAGTACTGCAAAAGCTAATTGGATTAAAACATTGAAATGTTGTAGGTGAAACTAGATCCTTATGAGTTGCCAGTAGTTCATGTAAAAGTGTCGTTCCTGATCGCCAATAACCAATTATGAATACCGGATTAACCACTTCATGTTCAATACAACCCTCATATTTTATTATTTCAACTATGCTTGATATATAATTTATGATGCTTTGAATCGAGCATATAAGAAGAGCGCTGGATAAAAGCCCGTAACGTTTATAGCTTGAACGCTTAAATAGGTTTACAGAAAGTTTCAATAATATAGATATAGGCATGCCATGCCAAATCCGTGGACTATACCATGGGTAAACAAGATGATTTTTATTCAAGGCACTATTTACGCTTTACAAATCTGAAATTTTGCGCATGTTTCGGCACTGATACAACATTACCTTCGTATTCAAAGCTTTTGCCCTGAATTGGCTCTAAATCATAGAACTGTGCTAACCTAATTAATACTGTTGCGATCATTCTTCGAGCAAGATGTTGACCGGGACAGGTATGGGGGCCCAGTTGGAAGGGTAGATAGGCTTTTGGGTTGTGTGGTTTTGAAAATCTACTAGGTATGAAATCTTCTGGATTTTCCCAATATTCTGGAGAACGGTGAATTCCATATACCGATATAAGAATAATATCCTTCTTTTTCATTTTTACCCCAGCAACGGTGCAATCATTGATAACTTTACGAGCTAGCAAAGGAGCTGTTGGTGATAAGCGCATTGTTTCATTTATGATATTCGCTAGGCACTCAGGATCAGCTTGATCCTCAACATCCGGATAATCTGTGCCATATAATTCCAGGCATTCAGTTGAGAGCTGAGACCAATATTCTGGATATTCTGATAAATACATCATTATCCATTCAAGCGTTACCGCGGATGTTTTTATGCCTGCAATATATAGTGATTTTAGTAGTGAGAAATGCTCTTTTCCTTTTAATGGGCAGCGTTTTTCCCGAATAACCTCCTCATCCATATCTCGGAGTAAGCTCGGTGTTTTTGTATTCTTCCATATTGCTTTTTTTATTAGGGGTTTTAATATTTGATCAATCGTGTTTGATTTCAAGCGCATTCTTATATTGGTAGGATGGGGCATCCATCCAGGCATTAGCATTAGAACAGGATATTTAATATAATTTGCGGATAAAGCTGCAAGCTCCACATAGGCGTTATGCAGCTTTGCGCTCTCTGCAGCTGTTAGATCTGCATTTAGAAAGACCTTTGTTGTGGTTTGAACAAAAATTGATTCAAAATCATAACGTTTTAAGCTTAAGCTTACTTCCTCTTCTTGTTTTTCTTGAATTTTCAATGCACTATCTAACCCCAACTGTGTTCCTTGATGGTACTTTTCGATATTATTTCTTGAAAGACTATTATTGCATGAGCCTTTAAGTGACTTCCAAGCAGCACCGTCTTGAGTGAGTATTGATTTTCCAACCACACCCTGCAGTATATGTTTTTGAGCTTCTGATCGCCCAAAATATTCCTCATTATCGTATTGTATAAGGCTCGCTAAATCAGCATTAGTAATTGTAATGACCTTCTTGTTGAATATCTCAAACGTTGAAACCCCTCCAGCTTGTGTTGCTGTTTCATAGGATGCAACAGAAGCATCTTTCAGTATTCTGCTAGCTTCAACATTTATCGGCTTCGCGGATATATTATTTGGGCTGAATTCGCCTGTTGTCATGGAGCTTTGGGCATTATTCCCTATTATGACACAAAAATAATAGCCGTCAATTAATTATCTTATTTACTGCATGATTTGCGCAACTTACGGTCCTTATTATTTTATTGGTTTCACATGCACGGTTATGCTATGTTTAATGAGATTGCTTAATTCTCGATTTCCCCATGGGCTTCAAGCAAGATCTACCCAATCATATTGAGTATAAGCAATTAAACCTCCCGTTTTTCATTCCTGCCAACATTAAAATACCCGATTATCCAGATAAGGTATCTGAGAAAGTTTGTCCATTTAAACGGATGCTGCGCGCGGGGTATTCTAATTCTCAACTTGAGTTACTCAATGCCTCCAGTTTTACGGATTTGCAGAGCAAGGGTCGTCTTGGTAAGTTTATTACTCTTTTAACGAACCCATCTGTAGTTAAATCTCTACTCACATTTAAAAGTAAGAAATTTATTAAATCACCTGTTGTTGTGTGGTTGCTTAAACCTCTTATTGGTAATTCTTTATTTATATGTAATGAACAGGATTGGGCGGGGAAGCGAAAATCATTAGAGATGTCTTTAAGGCGTATACCGTGGAGTGTATTGATAGACAAATGTAATGATAGTGCAGATTTAGTTTTTCAGCATTTCTGTTCTCAACCACACAATCGTGTTACTGCAAATGCAATAGCCCAATTTTATTCAGCTGATTCTGTTGCTCGAGTTCTAACTGGTCATTCAATTGGAGCTATCAGTGGATTTGATGAAATTATGAAAGTTTTTCATAGCTATGAATCAAATATTCTTCGTTGCGCCTTCCTTGCAAATCTTGGCTTTCCTAAACTTATCTTAGGTTATTTTTTCAAATTCAAGGCAAATGCTGTTCGATCTTGGGTTGAGAAGTTAGTTCTTAATTCAACTCTTTATTCTAATGCCAATCAGCAGCCAACTATTCTAGATGTTTTATGGCATCGAGAATCAAATCCTGTTATTCCAAGTGTTCCCCTCGATGTTCTTGATACAAGCAACGACATAATGCTTTCAGGTTTTTCAACAACAGCTAGCGCCGTAGCATCAATGCTTTATTTGCTTTCATTATATTCAGATGAACAGCAGTTGGTTCGTAATGAGGTTAGAAGCTTCACCACCGGTTTACCTAGATCCCTAGAAGAACACGAACTTTCTTCAGCTATTTATTCCATGGCATTTGTGGCAGAGGTTTTGCGCTTGTATCCTCCGGTTTCATTTATTCAACGAATAGCAACTTCGCATAATCAGTTTGTTGAATCTATTTTTGAGGAAGGCTCATTAATATTAGTTTCACCCTGGGCAATACATCGGCATTATAAGTTTTGGGAGCGTCCCAATCATTTCTGCCCACAGCGTTGGCTTGATTCTAACGGCAGCGTTGCACAAAAGATTAGTGATGCCCAGTATCTACCCTTTGGCAAAGGTCATCGTGGTTGCCCTGGGGAGAAGCTTGCTAATACAATCTTACTTGTTATCTTAACTAGGATCGTGCAAAAGTTTGAGATTAAGAGAGTTACTCATGCCAAGGTTGCATGGAAAAGTCAGCTCTCTTTGAGAAGTTCAAAACCGATATCGCTTTTAATCCGTAAAATTTAATTTGCCATTAGTTGCAGAAATCTTTGCTTTGTGATCGCATGGGCTTAATTCCCATCCTCAAGATTTTGTAAAATAAAGTTTGCAAGAGATTCAACCGTTGGATCGTTTACAAAGGCATTGAATTTTAATGATATACCAAATTCTGATTCAAGTACTGCTGCTAATTCAACAACCATCAAGGAATCCAAACCAATGTTATAAAGGCTTTCACTAGGATCTAATTCATCAGCACTTGTTACACCCATCACTCTTGCTAGTTGATTCTGAAGTTCATGAATAATAATTAGAATCTTCTTATCTTCACTAATACTTTCCAGCTGATGTAGGAGGGCTTCTCGTTTTGGATTTGCTGTTTTATCTAATAAATTATCTGATTCTTTCAGATACGCAGTGAAGTTTTGAAGCCGTTTGGGAGTGTTTCGATTAACCTTATACCAATCATTATTATCAATAGTAAAAACTCCACTTCGACCGTGATTTAATAGCAGCTCCATTTGTTTAAATGCATTATCTGGATCCAGTAACCTTAATCCATAATTTTCTAGTCTTTGCTGCGCTGGTTTATCTAGCTTGCCAACCATTCCCTCTTTACCCGTATTCCATGGTCCCCATTGCAGCGAAAGTTCCAATTTATCATTCTTGTTTCTTACATTATCTTCATGGCAGCTACCATCAATGGCTGAATTAACCGATGAATAGAATATTTGACCTGGTGATCCCAGAAGTGCACTAATTGATGAAAAGCTCACTAGAAAAGGCGATTGATATTCTAACTTTGAATATGCGTCCTGCAGTTTTTTGAGAACAATATAGCCGTTCCATTTAACACTAAATACCGATTTGAGCCGCGTAATGTTTTGATTTATTATTAATCCATCCTCTAATTTCCCTGATAGGTGAAACAGTCCCAATAATTTTTGTTCGTAAATTTCATATGTGATTTTTGCGATTATTTTTTCCAGATCAAACTCCTCCCCAAAGTCTATATTTAGGGCTGATATCTTAATGCCAGATTCTACCCATGTAGCTATATTGTTTTGATCAAGGTGGCTTTTGGCATTTTTGGAGATTACAAGAATAGCTGTTGCACCCTTGCTAATTAGCCATTTGATTAGCTCCATACCAACAGCACCAAAGCCCCCGGTAATTATATAGATCCCATCACTTGATATTTTTCTTGTGCTCTCCTGATTATTTCTCAGGTTAACAACCACTTTCCCTATGTGTTTCGCTTGCGCTATGTATCGAAATGCATCAGAACATTGATCCTTGTTGAATATTTTTACTGGTAGGGGCTTGTAGGCACCTTCTCTGCATTCATTTAGTATTTTGATAAGAAGATTGTTTATATATTGTGGATTTCCGTTTGCAATTTCTAGCAAGTCGAACTGATAATATTTAACATCCTGTCTTTTGCTTGCTGCCTTTTCTGGGGACCAAACTTCAATTTTACCCATTTCAATGAATCTGCCATGTTTACTAAGACACTCAAAGCTTGCATCCACCATTGTGCTATTGAGGCTATTAAGTATAACATCAACACCCCTACCGTTTGTGAGCGCTAATATTTCTTGGCTAAAATCTTTAGTGCGAGAATCATGCACTGAAAGTACTCCTTGTTCTTTTAAATACTGATGTTTAGTTCTACTTGCTGTGCAAATGATTTGTGCCCCAATTGTTCTTGCTACCTGAACAGCCGCTTGGCCAACGCCTCCTGCACCTGAGTGAATGAGGATAGTTTCGCCAGCTTGAAGCTTGGCTAATGTGCACAGTGCATGTTCTGCAGTTAAAAAAGCCGTGCTCAGTGCAGCGGCATCGTTGATGTCTATGTCTACAGGAAGCGGAATGCATAGATTTGCCTGTGTAATAACATGCGACGCCAAACTTCCAACTGCTAGTGCTCCAATTACACGCTGACCAATTAGTTCCTTTGATATTTTTCTGCCTACCCTTGATATTCTACCTACACATTCTCCACCTAATGGAATTTCTGCATCCTCTGATATCCCAAGTGATGCACTATATGTCTTCATCATTCCTAAAGCATTAAGAACGTCGCGGAAATTTATCCCGGAAGCTTCCACTTCAATTTCTACTTCAGATTCTTCTAATTCGTTTTCAACTAATGGGACTATACATAGAGATGTTAAGTCCCCTGGTTGTGCAACACTGAACTTATATGGCATTAGGTCTATGTTGTCTTGGTGAGTTGTGTAAAAATGATTTGATTCATATTTAATGCACATGTGATCTGAAAAATATTGACTTAATTCATTTTTTCTATCAAAGTTTTGCCATTTAATTCCGCTTGTTATTAATACGGAAAATTCACAATTAGGAATTTCCATTGTTGCAGATTTCAGCATTGAAATTAATGCTGACTGCACTGGTCCTTGAGAATTAATGTATAGCATAAGTTTGCTAGCTATTATTTCTTGCTTTGCAATGGCTTGTATAATGGTGAACAATTGCTCAGCAGATTCAATTAGGTTGCTCCCTTCTAGCTCATTAGAATTTGGCTCTACTAAGTAATGCTTTTCTTTCTTTATCTCAGGATCAACCGATGTAACCTTGATCTGATCGCATGATCGTATTTTGTGATATAAATTTATTATTCCATTTGCTTCGATAAAAACTTCGTTATCTTGTCCTTGGTTCGCAGATTTCAAATTTAGCTTTTTCCAGCCTGTAGTACTAATATTTACTCCGCAATCTGGATTCTCTGGTTTATTTAATTTCCCTTCTGGAAATATCCATTGCATTAAACGTTTAGGCACCTTTCGTAATTGAAAGCCCTGAATGCTCAAAATTAAGGAATCATTTGCATAAATTTCAAGATCTGATTCTATTGTGTTATCTGTTCCTTCTTCTCTTATGCTTGTTAACACTTTAATTTCATTTGGTAAGGGCCATTGGTAAACTTCTAATGATCTAAACCCCACAGGTAAAAGTAACTGATTCGCTTCAATATTTTTATATATTGTTGCGCCTATTGCTTGAAAGCAACTGTCTAGTATTGCCCTATCAGGGCTATTCGGTACTCTTTTTATTTCTGCAATGCACTTTTTCCCATCGCTTATCATAGTTACCAGATTTCTGTATGCATTCCCATATTCTAAGCCCATACTCCGAAGTGTTCCATAGTATT
>NZ_JAGQBK010000022.1:0-21359 GCF_024345595.1 Synechococcus lacustris Maggiore-St4-Slac
TGTAACGTCAAGCATAGCGCCATTGAAATAACTCCTAGCGTAAAATAAGTGCACTAAACGTTCTTTCTCCTCAGCTGGTCCGCCAATAACTTTTCCATAGCGAGGGTAAATAATATTTTCACCCTTTTCAGAATCAATGCTTCTGCCAAGGGCCTTATGGAGGGTTATATAACCTGCCCTGTTGGCGGGGGGGACAATAAAATCATTAAACATAAAGGTAAGGCCACTCATTAAAGCTGCCAATAATATTGCTGGAACAACAAATCTCACCGTTGAAACACCGATGCTGCGCAGAGCTGTGAGCTCACTGCCACCAGACAAACGGCTGTAAGCAAGCAGTGTGGCCATTAAGGTGGCCATGGGAAAGGAGAGAACTAGAAAACCAGGCAGTTTTAAAAATAGAACTTGAGTTGCTATTGCAACTGACAACCCCGATTCAGCAACCTTACGAACAAGTTCAAAAACCACGCCAACCGATAGGGTAACGGCTGTAAATGCTGCAATACCAAACAGTAGGGGACCCAGCAATTCAGATAACAACCAACGATCCATCAACGGAACCTGGCGCCAGTAGCGATTAACAAAGGTAAAAAAGCTATTCATAATCTAAAGTCCTCCCCAAGATAATGCTTCTGAACCAAGGGGTTATTTGCCACCTCATGGGCAGTACCTGATGCAAGAATTGTGCCATCGGCAAGGATATAAGCACGATCTGTAATTGATAATGTTTCGCGTACATTATGATCAGTGATCAACATGGCAACCCCCCGTTTACGTAGGGAGAGAATCAGTTGCTGAAGATCATGAACTGCCAATGGATCTACGCCAGCAAACGGTTCATCAAGCAATAAAAACCTTGGTCCGTTAGTTCCAACGGCTAAAGCCCTAGCCACCTCAGTGCGCCTGCGTTCACCTCCCGATAATTGAAATCCCTTTCGCGTGCAAAACCGCTCCAGTTGAAAATCAGAGATCAAGGTTTGAAGTCTTTGGCGATGGGCCTCAACTGGAACGCCACTCTGCTGCATGGCAAGCAAGAGGTTATCTCGAACGCTTAAATTACGAAATACACTTGCTTCCTGGGCTAGGTATCCAATACCTTTGCGTGCTCTCTGCGGCATAGATAGATGTTTTATTGATACCTGATCCAGCAATACATCACCTTGATCGGGTTGCAGCATGCCGGTAACAAGATTAAAAGTTGTTGTTTTACCGGCACCATTTGGGCCAAGCAAACCAACAACCTCCCCCGGGGCTAGATCAACAGAAACTCCCTTAACAACAGGTCGTCCAGAGAAGCTAAGCGCTACATTTTGGAGTGATAAACTCATGGTGCAGGAGCATTTGCTTGTTTGCGATCGATTCGTATCCAACTCTTCACTTGTTCCCCAGCAGCTGGATCAGCAATCAGGCGGTCAGATGTTACTAAATAAACAACACGTTGAGCCCTGAGGCGATTGCCACCTTCTTGAACAACGTCAACATCGCCGCTTAAAACAATTCTCCCCTCTTTTGTGTAGTATTGAGCTTGGCGAGATGTGGCTATAAGTTTTTTTTCTGGATAGGTAACTTTAACATTACCAGTTGCCGTAACCACACCTGTTGTGTTGTCGGCTTGCTGCAAATCCGATTCAACTGTTATCAGTGGAGCGCAATTAACGTCATTTCCAGTTCCAATAAAACCAAAAATTGCAATGGCAAAGAAAATAAATACTTTAAAATATTGTGATTTTTTATCAGTTTTCATGTGGTTTGGGAGCATAGATCTACACCTCAATTGAAATTAGCGGGAAAGATATCTCTTGTGGTTTATCAGGTTTCATGCCTAGGGAATGGTTTGAATCCTTCAGGTTTGTTTGCAGCAATTTAAGAATTTCCTGGCAGGGCTCTAAAAACTCGCCTTCCTTAAAACCAATTGGGGATATTTGGGCCCTGCGCATGCGACTGATTCCCTCCGCCAAAAGCAGAAGGGAACCGTTTAAATTGCCCGTTGAGTGGTGATGCATCGCTACAGATATTTGAACAATGCCATGAATCCAGCGTCGCTCTGGCTCATCGCACTCGTGCCACAGGTCCTCAAATAAATCATGGGCTTCGTAAAAGTTCCCAGAATTAAAGCTTTGAATGCCACTATAAAATCGTGGATCTAAAAATGGATCCACAGGGCCTAGCGCTTTGCTCCTTTTTTAGATGGTAATTTGCGCAAGCGGATTGATTCCGGTGTTACCTCTAGCATTTCGTCTGGTCCGATGTACTCCAAAGCCCGCTCAAGGGTCATCTGGATAGGTGCTTGTAGGGCGTCAAGCTCCTCTGCACCAGCTGATCTGATGTTTGTTAATTGTTTAGCCTTACAAATATTTAGTTCCAGATCCTGGGGGCGACTGTTTTCACCAACAATCATTCCCTTGTAAACCTTAGTGCCGGGAGTGATAAAGAATTGCCCCCTATCTTCGGCACTTTTCAATGCATAGAACGTAGCAGTACCCTCCTCAAATGAAATCAATACTCCGTTACGGCGAGTATCTAGATCTCCCTGCATTCTGCGGTATTCAAGGAAGGAATGACTCATGATTCCTTCACCCCTTGTAGCACGAATAAAATCACCGCGGAAACCGATTAAACCCCTTGAAGGAACAACAAATTCCAGTTGAGTGCGGTTGTCTATGCCAGTTTCCATATTTTGCATCTCACCCTTGCGTACACCAAGTTTTTCAATACAGTTGCCAACCGACTCCTCAGGAATATCCAAAACCAATGTCTCAAAAGGTTCGCATGGGCTGCCATCAATCGTTCTAAATATCACCTGAGGCTGGGATACCTGGAATTCGTAGCCTTCCCTTCGCATCGTTTCAATCAAGATGCCTAGGTGTAATTCGCCTCTACCACAAACAGAAAAGCGATCGGGAGAGTCTGTGTCTTCAACCCTTAGGGCCACATTTGTAAGCAGCTCTTTCTGGAGACGATCTCGCAACTGGCGACTGGTAACAAACTTGCCTTCTTTACCAGCAAATGGTGAATCATTTACGCAGAATGTCATTTGCAGGGTGGGTTCATCTACCTTGATCAATGGCAGAGCTTCTGGATTGTCTGGACAGGCAACTGTTTCACCTATATTTACTTCGTCAAAGCCGGAAATTGCAACCAAATCCCCAGCAAAAGCCTCTTGTATTTCTACTCTTTGCAAGCCTTGGAAACCTAGTAATTTGCTAATGCGAGCCTTTTTAGTTGTGCCGTCATCTTTTAATAAAGCTGCTATTTGGCCATTTTTGATGCTGCCATTATGAATTTTACCAATGATTATTCTGCCAAGAAAATCAGAATAATCAAGGGTTGTTACCTGCAACTGAAGCGGTTTTTCCGGATCGCCAACTGGGGGGGGGACATGGCGGAGAATAGCTTCAAATAATGGCACCATATTTTCGCTTTCGGTTTTCATATCAGGCTTGGCAAATCCGCCTAGTCCGCTACCGAATAAATAGGTGAAATCACATTGATCATCATCGGCACCCAGCTCGATAAAGAGATCAAGAACTTTGCTAACAGCGATTTCTGGATCAGCCCTTGGTCTATCAATCTTATTAACAAATACGATGGGCCTCAGACCTTTTTCAAGTGCTTTTTTAAGCACAAAACGTGTTTGCGGCATCGGGCCTTCGTTTGCATCTACGATCAGCAAACAACCATCAACCATTCCTAGAACCCGCTCTACTTCGCCACCGAAGTCGGCGTGGCCAGGGGTATCAACAATATTGATTCTGGTGTTGTCGTAATCAACAGCTGTGTTCTTCGAAAGGATTGTAATTCCTCTCTCCCGCTCAAGGTCGTTTGAATCCAGCACGCAGGTTGGTACAAGTTCACCCTCGCGGAAGGTTCCGGACTGCTTCAGGAGCGCGTCCACAAGTGTGGTTTTGCCGTGGTCAACGTGGGCGATGATCGCAATATTGCGAATCGCGGCGCGCTTGGTGCTGGCGCTCATCTGGTAAAGGGTTCTAACGGATCACCAGCCGCAGCTTGCGACAGGGCTTGGCGGTTGCGACTATACCCCCCGCCGTTCATATTGCTTAGCCGCCTCAAAACGCCTCAAGGCTTCCGCAGAACCTTCAAAGCGCCAATGCCATGGTTCATAGCTAACCCCTTGGCGATTTCCCCTTGGAAAGGAGAGTTGAAAATGAAATCGATGGGCATTGCTTTGAAGCCAATAAAAAGCAGGGGTAGCTTCGAAATCTTCTTGCAAGTTTGCCTGGGGGGTTTCTGCATCTCCCAGATCTAGGGCAAATCCTGTGCTGTGCTCTGAATATCCGGGTGGAGCACTCACCTTCGCCCTGGCCTCAGCGGTTTGATTCCGCTCCGATTTAACATCAAAAAACAGTTCTTTTTGGGTATCAGCGGATCTATAACCACTGATCAAGCGCAGTTCAACGCCATCGGCCGCCGCCGCAGCTCGCATTTGTTCATAGGCATTAGCAGCTTCAACTTGAAGGGCTAACCCTGGGGAAACCTCCACGAGCTCGCTGCTAGAGGCTTGGGGATAGGGGAAATGGCCCAGCAGGCGACCGAATTGATCAGGCCTTACATCGATGCCGGCCACGGGGGGAGGGCCCCAAAACCGTTGCATCAGTTGATCCTGCACAAGAAATAAAACCGCCAAACCCGTTCCAAGGGCAAGGGCCGTACTAAGTACAACGGGTCCAATGGGCAGTTCCCGGCTTTTAGGGCGGCGACCAACTCTGCGCGCTAATGGAACGTCCTCTCGGATGCGTGGCATTCCGCCTTGCTTAGGAAATCCCAAAGATCGTAGTGCTGAACTCAGATTTAGCCAGCGGTGCCAGTTGCTGCAGTGTTAGCTTTTTAAGAACATCAATCCCGCTTGTCGGGTTTAAGGAATGGTGCGAGTTGCAGTTGTAGGTGGCGGCCCCAGTGGCTCCTGTGCAGCAGAGGTGTTAGCTAAGGCAGGGATAAAAACCTGGATCTTTGAGCGCAAGCTGAATAATGCCAAACCATGCGGTGGTGCGATCCCCCTATGCATGGTGGAGGAGTTTGACCTGCCCGAATCGATTATCGACCGGAAGGTGCGCAATATGAAAATGATTTCACCATCTAACCGCGAAGTTGATATTAATTTAGATAATAAAGATGAGTATATTGGCATGTGCCGCAGAGAGGTTATGGATGCCTATCTGCGCGAAAGGGCGGCTGGTTGTGGCGCTCAACTAATCAATGGACTGGTAACTAAAATTGATACAGGTGATAAGCGTCAGGGGCCCTACACACTCCACTATTCCGACTACAGCGAAGGCGAATCCACTGGAACAGCTTGCACAATTGAGGTGGATGTAATCATTGGTGCCGATGGGGCTAACAGCCGGGTTGCCAAAGCAATGGATGCTGGCGATTACAATGTTGCGATTGCTTTCCAAGAGCGCATTAAATTACCCGCGGAGGAAATGAAATATTATGAGAATTTGGCTGAAATGTATGTGGGAACAGATGTTTCACCAGATTTTTATGCTTGGGTATTTCCAAAATACGACCATGTTGCTGTTGGTACAGGAACTATGCAGCAGAATCAAAGCTTGATTAAAAGTTTGCAACGGGGTATCCGTGAAAGAGCAAAGAAAAGACTTTTAAATGGTGAAGTTATCAAAGTTGAAGCCCATCCAATTCCTGAACATCCAAGGCCCCGTAGAGTTGTGGGTCGCATGGCGCTAGTGGGTGATGCGGCTGGTTACGTTACCAAAAGTTCTGGAGAGGGAATTTATTTTGCAGCTAAAAGCGGCAGGATGTGCGCTGAGGAAATTGTTCAAGCATCCCTTGCTGGTAGCCGCATACCCTCTGAAAAAGATTTAAAACAGTACTTAAAGAAATGGGATCGTAAATACGGAGCAACCTACAAAGTTTTAGAATTACTTCAAAATATATTTTATAGAAACGACGCAGCTCGAGAGGCATTTGTTGAAATGTGTGATGACAAAGACGTGCAGCGTCTAACTTTTGATAGCTATCTATATAAAAGGGTGGTTATGATGAATCCCTGGCAACAATTAAAACTAACATTTCTAACCATCGGCGCTGTATTACGGGGTAACGCCCTAGCCCCAAACATTTATCTACCTGTTGACAGCGCCGTACGAACAGATCTTGAAGCCACAGAAATGCTCCGCACTGGAGCAATTAAAGGTGGCATAAAAAGCTAACCATTTAAACTGCTGAAGTCTGCTAATATATTTGACTGGTTTTTAAGAATGGCCAACATGTTTAACCTGTTTTTGCGCAATTCAAGGTTGTCAACCATAACCATTACACTATTGTCACCATCAAAAAACTCCGCCAAAATATTAGAACTTGAAGTTAACATTTCTGCAAGCTCTGGGTAAAATTCAGGTCCCCTTAGGCACAGCCTCTCTAGTTTCTCTAACACAATAAACATCTCTTTCTCACTAGTTGCTTGAAATAAATTGCAATCCACAACAGATTTCGGGCTGATGGCAAGGGGGCCCAGTTCAGCTTTTACAGCTAATTTGGCCGCCCTCTGCACCACCTGTTGCAGCGGAAGCAAGCTTCCATTATTGCGCATTTTTATTAACAACTCAGACCTTATCTTTGCATCAGCAGGATCCCTAAGTAGCTGTTCATTTGAAACATTTACTCCTGCCACAGCCTGGGCAATATCCACGGGGCACCCCTGATCAGCAAGCATACTTAGCAATCGCTGCTTAAAAAACTCAGAGAGATCTTTTGCAAGGCATTCCGATTGAATTTCCAGGGCAGGAAATAATTTTTGCCAATTGATGCTAAATATTTTAAGCATCTCGATTAAATCTAAACACCAACCTTTATTCCATAGTAATAGTAAAATTCCATTGCCGGCCCTGCGTAAGCCATAGGGATCCGATGAACCACTTGGTCTTTCACCCTTAGCGTAGATACTCAGCAAAAGTTCTAATCTTTCTGCTAAAGCTAATATCGTACCTGCTGTTGTTTTTGGTAGCTCGTCGTCAGCCCCCTTTGGTAAATAATGCTCGTATACCGCAAGGGCAACATTTTTTGATTCACCTTCTTTAAATAAATATTTTGATCCCATCAACCCTTGCAGCTCTGGAAATTCACCTACAATTTGACTCACTAAATCATTTTTACAAAAATGAGCAGCCCTTTGGGCATGCTCTGCATCGGGTTTGGAGATATTCTTGATTAGCTGAGTAAGTTGCCCTACGCACCATTCAAGCCTTTCCGTGCGGTTGAGCAAGCTGCCAAGGCCATCGGCAAAACTAACTCGAGCCAATTGGTTACGCCGTTCACTACATGTTGTTGAACAATCTGCATTAATAAAAAATTCAGCGTCGGCCAAGCGAGCCTTCAATACCTTTTCATTGCCATGTTGCACTTGGCTTACGGCGGATTGCAAAGCATTGCTAATGCAAAGAAATGTTGGCAATAAATAATTATTTGCGTTTAGATCCAAGGGATCCAGCTCTATATCTTTAAAATATAAGGGAATATATCGCTGGTGGCTCCGCATTACCGTACTCAATAGTTCTGCCGGTAATTTCAAGAAGTGGTTTGGTACTAACCCTTTAATCAATAAGGGTGCCTCCACTAAATCAGTAAGCTCTTCTAACAATTCATTAGGCAAATCTGGCCTTGCCTGCAATGAGCTAGCCGCTTCACTAACAGCGTTTTTTATCAAGGCAGCCCGGTCAGCTCGATTAACAACAATTCCAGCAGCGGCTAACTGCTGCTGGTAATCAGATGCCTTCTCGATTAGCACCTCCTGGCTGAACAAACGATGGCCCCGGCTCCTGTTGCCAGCTTTTACAACCGGGTCTGATCCCTCTAGAACCACATCAAGAATCTGGCTATCAAGCATTGCCACCAACCAGCGCACAGGCCTGGAAAAGCGGTTGTCGCCACTGCCCCAACGCATAAATCGTTTTCCTTGCAGCGCTGCAATCCAAAGTGGAATTGCACGAATCAGCACTAATTCACTGGAGCTGCCAGGTTCAACAACTTTTGCAAAAACGAAAGGCCCCTTTGCTGTTTCCCTCAATTCGAGGGCATCGGCGCCTAAACCGCAACGCCTGGCAAAGCCAAGGGCCGCTTCTGTTGGTACGCCGTTGCTAAAGGCTTGATTAGCCGGTGGTCCCTTGCGCTCCTCAATCCGTTCCGGTCCTTGTAGTTCAAGTTCCTCAACCCATACAGCTAAGCGCCTTGGGCTGCTGGTGCAGTGGATTGCGCCATGGCCTAGGCGGTGCTCCTTCAGTTCCGCTTGAACCAGCTGCAGTAACTGGGGAATGGCTAAACGGGCGAAATCAGCGGGCAGTTCCTCTGTGCCGATTTCAAGCAGAAAAGTGGACAACTTCAATCGGCTTCTGGCTCAACTTTATGAATTGATCGAGCCCGATTGATTATGGTCGTTAGTAAGACGTTGATCAGGAGCCTCTGCCAGCCTGTGACCATTGCCTCAAATCATTTGGCTTCTAAGGAACCCAGCAAATTCGAGCAGTTGAAGGCCAGCAGCAATTATCTGCGCGAGCCCCTAGCGAGCGAATTGGAAAATGATTTGCCTTTCTTCACCGAAGGCGCTGTGCAGATCCTTAAATTCCACGGCTCTTACCAACAAGACAACCGAGATAACCGTTTAAAAGGACAGGCAAAGGATTGGGGCATGATGCTGCGGCTGCGCAGCCCAGGGGGCAGGGTGCCTGCCCAGCTATTCCTTGCCTTGGATGAGCTAGCCAATCGGTTTGGCAACGGCAGCATGCGGGTAACTACCCGTCAGGCTTTTCAGCTCCATGGCATTCCTAAGCAGGATCTGCGCACGGTGCTGGCAACCATCGTTAAAAACTTGGGTTCAACCCTTGCAGCCTGTGGAGATATCAATCGGAATGTGATGGCGCCGGCAGCTCCCTATGAGGGTTTGGGTTACCCAGTGGCCAGGCGTTTAGCTGATGACATCGCAGATCTGCTGGCGCCAAAAGCAGCTGCAGGTGCTTACTTGGAGCTATGGGTAGACGGCGAAAAACGCTACAAAATTCGGCCTTCAATCGCCTGCAGCAAGGTGCGCAAACGTCAGCAGGATGCCAACCTCAGCAGTGGCGATCCAGCTGAACCGCTTTACGGCTCCACCTACATGCCCCGTAAGTTCAAAGTTGGCGTAACAGTGCCAGGAGACAATTCGATCGATCTGTTAACTCAGGATCTCGGCTTGGTTGCTTTTACCGACATGGCAGGAAAATTGCGGGGCTGCAATGTTTACGTAGGTGGGGGTATGGGCAGAACCCATAACAAGGAGGAAACCTTCGCTCGCACCGCAGATTGTTTGGGATACGTAAAAGGTACAAAAATACTTGATTTAGTTCAAGCCGTTGTTGCTCTACAAAGGGATAATGGCGATCGTGAGCAACGGCGCCATGGCCGCATGAAATATTTGATTCATGATCGCGGCATTGATTGGTTTCGCCAAGAGTTAGATAAATATTTTCCCGCCGGCGTTAGCGCAGCATTAAAAGAACCAAAGCCAGTTCTTGAAGACTACTTAGGCTGGCATCAACAGGGCGATGGGCGCTGGTTTGTTGGCTTGCCACTTCTTTGTGGCCGCCTCGATGGCGAACGCAAGCTCGGCCTGAGGCGCCTCGTTGAACGTTATCAACCTGAAATTAGGCTCACTGCAAATCAGGATTTATTGCTTTGCAACATTGGTCGAAATCAACGCCAGGAAGTTGCTGAAGAATTAGCAGCTATCGGTTGGGCAGATCCAAGCGATACAAGCTTGCTCGCCCGCCACGCCATCGCCTGCCCGGCATTACCCACCTGTGGACTTGCCATAACTGAATCGGAACGGGTTCTACCAGATGTATTGGCGCGGCTAGAAGCCCTACTCAAGGCTGAAGCAATCAGCACTCCAATTTTAGTGCGCATGACAGGTTGTCCCAATGGTTGTGCTCGGCCTTATATGGCGGAACTTGCTCTTGTTGGTAGTGCTGTTAATCAATATCAGCTGTGGCTTGGTGGTAACCCTGGCCTCACTAGATTGGCGGAACCAATTCTAGAAAAACTACCCCTAGATCAATTAGAAACAACACTTTTACCGTTGATGCGCCATTGGCGCGATAACGGAATGAAGCATAGTTTTGGAGATTATTGCAACTCATTGGATCCAGATTTACTCCGTAATTTGCTTCATGGGCAAGGGGCTGCGGCATAGAGGGCCCGAGGCTTGCCGCAATGCCATGCCCACATCTGATCGCCATAGCTGAAATGCCACCATTCGTGGGGATGTTGGCAAAAACCAACCCTTGCCATTGCCCTAGCTAATAGTTGACGATTGCTGTGCCATTGATACTCCTTTGTGCCAGCAGCAGCGGAGCAGAAATGGTTTGGTTCTGCAATGGCACCAGTGGAATCGATTGGTCCGCCCATTTCCAATGGTTCAGCATCGGGCCCTGCTAAACACAGATCAACAGCTGAACCTGTGCTGTGGGGTGGAGGTGTAAGCGGATCAGAGCTTGGTGGTGCCCAAAGGGCATCTACCGCGGCAGGATCTGCACCCGGCTGAGCAAGACTCCACTCCACCATGTATTTCTGCACAGCAATAGGTCGCCAGGCATCAAAAATCAAAAGCCTGCAGGGCAGAAGCGTTTGGGCCTTGAGTAAACGCAGCAGCACCGCCTGTCTAAGTTGAAAAGGGCTTGTTCCCGCTGGATATGGGGCACCCAAAACGGCATAGGGATGGGGGTTCCAACGAAATAAACTCGATGGCAGTGAAACGAGCGGTTCGCCGCAATCGCGGATCTCAATCGTTTGCCACGGTCGCTGCATTGGCTTAAAAAAATTAATTTAATGCGGCGGCGTTAGCAAATTTGAGCTTTTGCAAAGCTAGGGCCGCTGCCAACTCATGATGCTGGCTTAGGAGTGGATCATTAGCCAAGATTGCATGCGCCACATCCCGGGCCTCTTCCAGCACACTGCCATCATCGCTAAGGCTTGCTAGAGCAAGATCGGGCAATCCGGATTGTTGCGTGCCCAGCACCTGGCCTGGCCCCCGCAAGCGAAGGTCAACTTCAGCAATTTCAAAACCATCCAAACTGCGGGCCAAAACATCAAGGCGCTGTTTAGCTACGGCTGAATTGCTGTTGTTGATCAAAATGCAATGGGAGGCTGCAGCACCCCTGCCAACTCTGCCCCGCAATTGATGCATTTGAGCCAAGCCAAACCGCTCTGCGTGTTCAATAACCATTACCGTGGCATTTGGTACATCCACACCAACCTCAACAACTGTTGTTGAGATCAACACCTGGCTTAAACCACTGGCAAATTCATCAATTGCCGCCTTTTTATCGGCGCTGCTCATCCTGCCATGCAATAGTCCTAGCTTTAAATCAGGAAATACTTCAATTGCCAATCGCTGATGTTCCTCAACCGCAGATCGCAGATCAATTTTTTCTGATTCATCAACTAATGGAAGCACCACATAGGCTTGATGGCCGGCGTCAACTTGATCCCTAATAATTTGCTCAGCAACCTGGCGTTCCTGATTATTTATTACTTGGGTGTGGATTGGTTTACGACCTGGTGGCAGTCCGTCAATCTGACTCACATCAAGATCTCCATGCACACTCAAAGCAAGGGTTCGGGGGATTGGGGTAGCAGTCATTGTTAGCAAATGAGGTTGCATACCTTTGTTTAAAAGTTTATTGCGTTGGGCCACACCAAAGCGATGCTGTTCATCAACAACCACTAGGCCTAAACTGGCGAAGCCAACGGGGTCTTCAATCAAGGCATGGGTGCCAACTAAGAATTGCAATTGTCCATTAGCAAGATCTTGTAAAAGGGCCCGCCTTCTCGGTGCAGGCGTGGATCCTGTGAGCAACCCAACTGTTACATGTAATTGGGGCATCCAACTGCAGAGTTTTTCATAGTGTTGTTGAGCGAGAACTTCGGTTGGTGCCATCAAGGCCCCCTGATGGCCAGCATCAATGGCACAGAGAATTGCTGCCACTGCCACAACGGTTTTGCCACTGCCCACATCCCCCTGCAATAGGCGGGCCATCGGCTGGCGCTTTGCCATATCAACTCTGATCTCCTGAAGAACCCGTTCTTGGGCATCAGTGAATTGAAAGGGCAAAAGTTTTTGAAAATCTTTCAATCGTTCTGCTTTTGTATCAGCCTCTAATACCGGTGCATTTTTTTGGCGTAGTTGGATACGACGTAGGCCAAGGGCTAATTGCAACAATAAAAATTCATCAAATACTAGGCGACGTCTACTTGCATCCAAAAGTTCGCGAGAATCGGGTTGATGTATTTGCTCAAGTGCCTTGCTTATATCAATTAGTTTTAGAGTTTCACGCCAGTGGCACGGTAGTGGATCCTTGATTTTATTTATTACAGGCAATATTATATTAATAGCACCCCGCATTCGCTCAGCAATCAAACCCTCTCCAAGGGAGTAAACAGGCAGCAATCTACCAATCTGGCGAGATTGAAGCTGTGAATTGGGAGACTCTAAAACCTCAAGCAGGGGATCTTGTAAGCTCAAGCCAAACCTACTTTCCTTAACAAGGCCACTGGCAGCTAATTTTGCCCCCACTGGATACATTCGCATCTGTTGATGCAACCAGGCGGAACTTGTAAAACGGCGTCCGGCCATAAATTTACTTATTTTCAACCTCCCACTTTGATCCTGGAGCTGCAAATCAATAATAGCTAAGTTTGAATTTTTTGGGCTAACAAATGCATGGCAGCGTTTAATTGTTGCCACCACTGTGGCGGTAGCTCCGGCCTGAAGAGAATTTATTGGCATTAATTGGGAATAGTCAACGTAGTCCCTGGGGTAATGATAAAGTAAATCCTTAACAAGAAATAGATTTATTTTGGCAAGCTGGGCAGCTAATTTAGCCCCAATAGAATCAATCTGAGCCAATGGGGTTTCAAGTGTAAGTTTAGTATTTCTAGCTGAACTTACATCTGCCAACCGTTCAATTGGCGCAAGCGCCAATCTTGGGGCACCAGGGGCTTGCTTGGGTTCAAGTGATTTACGTAATTGATATAAGTGTCGACGCAAATCAATTACTATTCTCTTTCTTTGCTCAACCTGTAATGTGTCATATTCAGAATATAATTTCGCAAATTTATCTAACTCTTCGAGCTGATGGGTTGATAGGCCATGGGGAGGTTTCCGGCAGGATGATTCAATAAATTGATTAAATCTTGAATGTTTACCAATTACATTTGAAAAGCTATTGTCCGCTTCGATAGCTAAACTTAGCTGCAAACGAGCTAACCATTGCTCCAATTCTGGAGGAAACGGATCAACCCTCAAGGGATTTGAACCTAGTTTTGACGGTTGTCTTCCATCCACTGCTGTTCAGCCTTGCGTATGGCCAGCTGCTGATGCAAATGCTGGGATCTTCTTGCCATTCTGAGCAAATTGGCTCTGATTTGGTTGATCCGAGCCCGAATTGTTCGCAGGGTTGGATGAAGGTACTCCATATCACTGCTGCGCAGGAGTACGCCATGGAGTGCAATTTCTGAATCTTCGCCAAGGGGATAGGGCAAACGAACTGCCAATAAATTTGCTGGTGCCGATAGGGCATCGGCGCCACCCTCTATAACAGCATCGAGCAGGGCAATTGGTAAAACCTGGTTACCCATGCCATGGCGAAATAGTTCAACATTCAAGGCATTACTAAGATTGCGCAACCTGCGGGTTAGTGCGTAGTCCCAAGCCAATAGCCAATGGTGCAGGCCAACTGGATCATTTGGCATTGGGAATGGTTGCTTGATGCCTTTTGCAGCCCTAAGGGAGCTGATTTCAAAAATTTGCCTTAGGGCATCGATTGCTGCTGGGAATCCCCTGGGATCATCAATATTTTTTTGGCTGAAATCATTTGGATTGAATCCCTCCATAAGCGGAGCGAGCTCCATCGACAATGAAATTGAACCAGGTGGATCACTATATTCAGAACTTACTAGATCTAATTGTTGGGGTTCAGGATCATGCGCTTGCAATTTAATTGCTAAGTTCAATAGTTTTTCGTTGCTTAAAAAATCGAGGCACTTCCCACTCAGCCATTTGAGTCTTGCGCGTAAAACCGAACGTTCTTGATCACTGAGGTTATTAAAAACCTCTGGATGGTGCTGGGTTACCAATTGAAAAACAGCCTGCAAAGTTGCCGGCTCCAACTGAATCCGTAAAATGGAAAGATATTTTTCTAGTAATGGGTAGATCACCAAGGCAGCTTTTTCAGCCTTAGCTTGAATCAAACAGAGTTGTTGGCGGGGTTCAGATGAGCCGCCAGATAAATCAATACTCAAACAGTCATGGCAGCTACTTCAGCTGCAAAATCACTCTTTTCAACAACAATCCCCTCGCCTAGGGTATAGCGCGTAAAGCGACGGACTTGTATGTTTTCGCCAAGGGTTCCAGCAACTTGCTTAACCAACTCAGAAACTGTTAAAGAACTATCTTTTATGTAAGGTTGCTCCAGCAAAGCAAGTTCTTTTAAGCGTTTAGCCACTCTACCTTCAACAATTTTTGCCTTCATCGCCTCTGGTTTGTTTCCTAAATCATCCCTGCCAGCCTCAATTGCAGATTCCCGCTCAGCCACTTCAGAGGGAATGTTGTCTGTACTAACAAATTCAACATTTGGGCATGCGGCAATTTGCATTGCCACATTGCGTACTAACTCTTGGAAAATTTCGCCCCTGGCCACGAAATCTGTTTCACAATTCACCTCAACCAGTACGCCAACGCGGGCGCCGGTGTGGATGTAGCTACCCACACAACCCTCCGCAGCTGTGCGACCAACCTTCTTTTCTGCTGAGGAAATACCTTTCTGACGTAGCCATTCAGTGGCCTTTTGAAGGTCGCCATCGACCTCCTTTAACGCCTTTTTGCAATCCATCATTCCAGCGCCGGTTTGGTCGCGCAGTTCCTTAACAAGCTTTGCGGAAATCTCAGCCATGGGCGGCACTGGGGGACGGGGCGGATTGTAGGGGGAAAGGGGATGGAGGGCTATTAGCCCTCATCATCAGATTCAGCGCCTTGGTCATGGGCACCATGGCGACCTTCGTTGATGGCATCAGCCAAACGGCCAACCACTAGCTGAACGGAACGAATCGCGTCGTCGTTGCAAGGAATGGGCACATCACAGAGATCTGGGTCGCAATTGGTATCTAACATTGATACCAAGGGAATATCCAATTTCTGGCACTCCAGAACAGCGTTGTATTCGCGTTTTTGGTCTACGAGAACAACCACATCTGGAAGGCGCCGCATATTTTTTAAACCGCCAAGATATTTTTGGAGACGATCCAACTCCCTACGGAGAACCGCTGCCTCCTTTTTAGGACGCATGGCAATCGCTCCAGAACTTTCCATGCGTTCTAGATCTTTTAGGCGATCTATTCTCGCCCTCATCGTGGTCCAGTTGGTGAGCATTCCCCCCAACCAACGCTGGTTCACATAGCTGGCGCCACAACGACCTGCCTCTTGGGCAATAACTTCAGCGGCTTGTTTTTTAGTGCCAACAAAAAGGAAGCGTTTGCCGGAACGGGCGGCGCTGCGGGTCCATTTGTATGCGTTGTTCATGCAAACTGCCGTTTGCACAAGATCGATGATGTGCACGCCATTGCGGGCGCAATATATGTACCGCTGCATCTTGGGATTCCAGCGGCGGGTCTGGTGGCCAAAATGGGCACCAGCCTCCATCATCTCGGAGAGGGTTACAACTGCCATCGGTGGGGTTTCGGGTTGGCCACCACCCGCCAGGGAAGATCAACCGGAGGGTTGCTCTTCACCCGAAACGTGCGGGTGTGCGGAATGAAAGAACCTTTACAACTTACCAGCCTGCCTGCCTGGCCTCCCTAAACATTGCCCTCACGCCGATGCGGTTTAAGGGCAGCCTGAGCAATTCCATGGCTACGCCAGGGTGTCCCTGTTTGATCAATAGGGCTAGAAGCGGTTTAAGGCTGTTTTCGTTGAGCAGCCCGCCAAGGGTGAGCAGCTCCCAAAGCAAACGATGCAGGAAGGTGAACTGAATAATGAAACGAACCCTGCGGGTGGGGTGCTTACGGTAAAAAACCAAGCCCATGCGAGCTCTTTCTTGCTCTTTTCTCACCAGCTCAGGCAGTTGTTCGAGGCTTAACGGTGGATGCCAGTGGTAACCCACCGCCCCTGGGCAACGCACCAAAACAACACCCATGCGCCTCAGCCTTTCGCCCAATTCCAAATCTTCCCAGCCATAGAGCTGAAAGGCGGGATCAAAAAGACCAGAACGCTGCAAAATGGAGCGATCAATCGCCACGTTACCGGTGGCGAAATAGGCCCAAGACAGATCGCTCAGCTTGTGGGGTTCACTGTTTGGAGCATCAAAGTTATGGGTATTGATTACAGCTCCATAGGTAAAGCAAAGGCGATTGCCCTGGCGTTGCCATGACCGCCTCAGGGCCCGGCCATGCTCAGCCAAAAAGCTTGGTAGAACAACTAAATCGCTATCGATAAAAACAATAACTTCACCTTTTGCCTCTGCTACCCCCAAATTGCGACCTAGGGCTGGCCCGCCATGGTCTTGGCACACAAGCCGCAGATGGGGGAGCAGGGCTTTATTGGCATGGAGCCATGGGACGGTTTCATCCGTTGACCCATCGTCTACTAAAACAATCTCAAATTGATCGCTAGGTTCCATTCCCTGCTGCGCCTCAAGGGCAGCAAGGCATTTGCGCAAAATCGGCAAACGATTATAGGTGGGTATCACAATGCTGAACAGCATTTAAACCTCAGCGGTTAGCCCATAATCGCCGATCGCGGCAATGGCTAGGGATTAGTCGGCAGCGCCACCGTTGTTGGCAGTGCCTGTAACACCGTTGCCAGCGCCTTCACCACGGCCATCGTTGCGTAGTTTGCGCTTTTTGAACTTGCGGGCATAGGCCCTGTTCCGTTCTTGCTTTTCCCGTTTCAGGTTCCTGCGCTTCGACAAAAGAGCAACCTCATAAATAGTTAAATCAGCTTACCTCGAGGGGTTGCCCAAGCTCACCTCCTGCAACTGCCCGTCTTCCATTTGAATCAATCGATCCGCCACATCAAGGATGCGGGGATCGTGGGTAACCATCAACACCCCACAACCCTGATCACGGGCCAACGACTGGAGTAGCTCCACAACCTCCCTGCCAGTGCGTCCATCAAGGGCTGCGGTGGGTTCATCGGCTAGTAGAAGTTTTGGATGGGCAGCCAGCGCCCTGGCAATCGCAACCCGTTGTTTCTGGCCCCCAGAGAGATCGTGGGGAAGCTTGTTGAGCTGATCACCAAGACCCACTGCCCGCAACCATTCCCTGGCCATGGCGCGGCGGCCGCCATAGCCAAGATCAGGCAACAGGTCGGCACCCATTTGAACGTTTTGTTCGGCTGTTAAACAGCGCAATAAGTTGTGGCCTTGGAAAATCATGCCAATGCGTTCACGTACCCTGCGGCACTGCTCGCGATCAGCACCTCTTAAAGGCACTCCAAGCACCTCGAGCTGGCCCTCTTGAACACTGCGCAGTGCTCCAATCAAAGTGAGCAGAGTTGTTTTACCGCAACCAGAGGGGCCTGTTAAAAGAACAACTTCACCAGCATGCAGGCACAAATTAATATTTTCTAAAACCAAACGGCCCATGCTGCCCTTTCCATAGCTATGGCATAGGCCAACGGCATTGATCAACACTTGGGAACTGGGTTTATTCATTTAAAAAATCTCAGCTGGATCGGCATCAACCAATTTGCGCATTGCCAATAGAGCTGAGCCAAGGCACATCACAAGGATCATGCTTAGAACCAAAAAAGCGCGATTAAATTCCATCGCAACGGGTAATTTTGTTGAGGTTCGGATTAATGCATAAAGCCCCTCCCCCGCTGCATAGGCAGGTAGATAACCAATTAAGGCAAGCAACAACCCCTCCCTAGCAACCACAGCTAGAAGATCCTTTAGCCGGTAACCCATGGCCATCAATGTGGCATATTCAGCTAAATGGTCGCTTACATCACCATATAAAATTTGATAAACTATTACACAGCCAACAACGAAACCCATCGCGGCGCCGAGGGTAAATATAAAACCTATAGCTGTGCTAGAGCGCCAATAGTTTTTTTCAAATTCTATAAATTGCTCTTTTGTAAAAATAGTTATATCGTTTGGCAGCTGCTCTTTCAGCCTGTTTGCCACAAGAATTGGATCAGATCCTGGAATCAGACGAATTAAGCCCAGCTCAATGCTTCCCTTTGAACTATTGGGAATAATGCTGCGAAAAGTTTCCCTACTGATGATCATATTACCGTCTGCACCAAAGGATGGTCCCAATTGAACAAGGCCTGCAACACGAAGCCTCACCCCTGCAACTTCAGAATCAACGGTTTTACCGTTACGAAACCATTCGGCTACGGGACCGAATTCATTGCGGGAGCGTTCATCAAATAATACCCTTCCCTTTTGACGCAGAAAGCTTGATTGCTTTTGAACTAGCGGGTCTATTAGTAGCGGATCACTTGGTTCAAATCCGAGGGCGAGAATTGATCTTGTTGTTCTTGTTTCAGGATTGCGCCAGAGCACAAAGTTCCAGTGCACAGGTGAAACATCAGCAACTTCGGGATCGGCAAGGGTTTGAATCAGCCTTCGCTCTGGAAAACCAGCCATGCTGATAGAACTCATGGAGCGAGGGCTGGTTAGAACCAAATCGGCATCAAAGAGGCGGTGAATAGTTACACTTGCATCAAACAATCCATCCCTGAAACCAAGCTGCATAAACATCAATATCCCGGCAAAACTAATCCCAGCAAGGGCGATTGCTAAGCGAACGGGTTGACGGGTAAGCAAGAGCCAGGCAAGGGGTATTTTTCTTTTCCGCCAAATGGTTAAAAACATAATTTTAAAGCCACTAAGGAGCTAAATTGCCAATAACTTTTAGACCAGAAAGTTTTTCAACCTTCTTGCGATCAGCTGGAATCAAACTAATCCTAACGCTTACCACCCTAGCGTCGGTATCAGCGGTTGGATCGGTTGATAAAATATCTCTTTGTTTAACCTGTGGGTCGATCCGAAAAACCCTACCAACTAGATAATCTGAAAAGCCTCCATTTTCGCTGCGCAACTTAGCAAGCTGACCAATTCGAACACGATCAATGTCACTTTCGTATACTTCAAGCTCCGCTTCCATTTCGTTGCTTTGGCCGATATCTAGAACACCCTTTACTCCTGGTCTTTCGCCACTGCGAGCGTGGATTTGTAGAATTGTTCCGGCAAACGGTGCACGCAATTCTGTGAAGGGTAGCTTCACTTCCTGCCGTTGTAATTCAGCTAGCGCAGTTATAAGTTGTTGATCGATCTCGAGTAATTTTAATTGTCTTGATTCAAGCCCCTCCAAAGACACAACACCCTGCTGTTGCAATTTCCGGTAACGGGATAGTTCAACCCTTAGCAGACGTTGTCTTTCCCTCAGGCTGCTGATGCTGGCCCTGGCCAGAGCTAAATCGGCTTGCGCATCAATTTTGCTATCAAAACTTGCCAGCAGCCCCCCAGCCTGCACCCGATCACCCACATCAACGTGGAGCACTGAAACGCGGGGCGTAGTGCCCATGGCACCACTGGGTGCCGCCAGGCGGCGCACATCTCCGGCGGGTAGCAATCGGCCCAGGGCGGTAACACCAAGGGGGCGATCGGGCTTGTTTGCCGGTTTGAGTGCGGTTTTACTGGCAGGAGCGGGGAAAAGCCTGATGCTTGCCATGCTTCCAATTGCCACCAACAGGCCGGCGCCAGCAAGCCACAACAACCATCTACGCCTCGATTTTTTCACGGCTTCAGCCACTGGGGTGTTCTGCCGGAGGCAGGGGGTCGTCGAAGAGGAGATTCTGAATGTAATTCTCTGCCCACTGTGGATTAAATGCCGCCTCCAGAACCCTTCTGGTTTTATCGTTTCGCCTTTGCTGTTGGCAATAGTGCAATTGCCCCTGATATCGCCTTTGGCTATCTGGATGATCAGGCGACTGGGGCATGCTCAGCCTTAGCTGTTCTAAAAAAACCTGGTGAAATGCCAACAGATCAGTTAAAAACCAATGCTCTTCAATAGAAGAAGTTGGCCGCACAAACAACACCTGGGAGGAGAAAATTGTTCCCCAAGGTGGCACTTCCCTCACCTGGGAATAATCGTTGCGTTTAATTTTTTGCAAGCCTGCTTTTATGGCTGGAGGCAAATCATCATTGGTGGGGGACAAATCAACAATTGCAGCTGAAATGCCAGCTCTGCCAGCAACGATATCAGCGCCAAATAAAGGTAGATTAAAACAGGGATCTGGGAACATTACACAGTGTAGAATATCTAGATTTCTGCCGATATGAGCCGTTTCAAGATGAATTTTACGAATTCCACGGCAGCGTAGTAATTCATTATTGATGGCCATTTCATCACCTTCCAGTTCGCCGCGCACCTCACGTAGGTTTGCCTCCAAGGGCAGGGCCGCCACCTCTGGCAGATCCTTCCAAAGGGGAAGGAGGGATTGGGCGATGCGATCTACCAATGGATGGGGTGCATTCATCTGCCGCAATACGCAGTTTCTGGAGCCTAAGGGCCACCGGCCAGACCATGATGGCTCTTAAGCGTTGCTAGAGCCCTGATTAATTCTCGCTTTGCCCTTGGCTTTCCGGCACCAATGGAGCTTCAGCTCGCAAATGGTTGCTCGGTTACTTGCCTCCCCCAGCATGATTCTTCGGTTGTTTGTCTTGATTTTTGGTGCCAGGCAGGTAGTGCCATGGAGCAGGAGGGGGAAAGCGGCATAGCCCATTTCCTTGAGCACATGGTTTTCAAGGGAAATGAACGGCTGCCCCCAGGGGCATTTGATCTCCAAATCGAATCCCTAGGCGGCTCTAGCAATGCTGCCACCGGCTACGACGAGGTTCACTACCACTTGATAATTCCGGCCTCAGGCATTGCCGTTGCCTGCGAATTACTTCCCCAATTGGTGTTGGAGCCAGGTTTTGAGCTTAAGGAATTTCAAATGGAGCGCCTGGTGGTGCTCGAGGAGCTCTCCCAAAGTGAGGATCAACCAGAGGAGGTTGCCTTTCAGGCATTAATGCAACTCGCCTGTGGCAGCCACCCCTACGGCAGGCCGATTCTTGGCTTGCGCTCCGATCTAGTTAGCCATCAACCAGATGGAATGCGTAATTTTCAACAACGTCACTACAAGGCGGCAAACTGCAGCATCGCCGTAGGCGGCTGTTTTGATCCAGAAAAGTTGCTGAGCTGGCTAGGTGCTGGACCAATGGGCAGCCTTGATCCTGGCTCTGCAGTGGACACACCAGATGAGTTGTTGTTGTTTTGGCAACCGGGGGAGCATTTGT
>NZ_JAGQBK010000023.1:0-19508 GCF_024345595.1 Synechococcus lacustris Maggiore-St4-Slac
CCTTTTCTTAAAGATTGGTTGCTGCATTAGCTGCAAACTTAGTTAGTATAAATTGGTTGATTTTAAATCTACGTATATGACTAATTCACCTGAGTCACTGCCCTTCATTCTTTTTAGATCAGCTGCACTAAGGCAAATAAATCAATTGAAACGATTCAGCGACTTACAAAGCATTATTCCAGCAGAGCTTAGTATTGGCGAGAAGCAACTTCAAGAAATCGCAAGAAATTCAATTTTTACTAATTCCAATCAGATTAGTTTTGATGCAGTTGCATGGTTTATTGAAAAAGGTTTGCTGCAAAGGGATGAGCCAAAAACTTCTGATGCAAAGTTTCCATTTATCTTTGTTACTGTTGTAAATATTGAGATTACCTATTCGTGCAATTTTGCCTGTTCGCATTGCCTGCAGGCACCTATACGACCTGCAGGCCCTTCTGAATGGTTAGATATAGCAATTGTCAAAAAAGCATTATTGGAAGCCAAATGTTTGGGCTTAACAAGAACTGGCTGCAACCTAACAGGGGGAGAAACGTTTATGCCCCATAGTCCCATCTTGGAGCTGATTGCTTACGCGAATAATATAGGTACTCCGGCTCGTTCTAATACCAATGCCTGGTGGGGAAATCATCAAAATATTAAAATTGGAGACATGGTCTTCCCAACCGATTCATCATTAGTTGAATATCTAAAAGAGATTGGGCTGGGCAGATTAGCGCTTAGCTTGGATGACAGGTATCTTCAGTATCCTGAATTATTGGATCGTGTAATTAGAGTTGCATCACTCTGTGAAAAACAAAACCAGCCGTACGAATTTGTAATTACTGAACCCAATCCGTTAATTCGTCAACAAGCCATCAAGCTGCTGCATGAATCAATCGGAGGCTATCCTCAATTCATGGTTTCAACACCAATGGAGATGGTGGATGTTGGTGCAGCAAAAAATTTAACTGGTTTCTCTGATCAATATCATGAAATTGATAAACTAGCTCTTAGCTCACCATGTGCTGGTAAAGGTTTCCATAGACCTTACTATCTGCATATCGCACCTGATGGTGGAGTACGTAGCTGTTTATACGCTCCTGCTGGAGGGTGGCTAGGGAATATATCTGAGGACAACTTTTTTAATGTTTTAAATGCTGCAGCTATAAATCCAGTATACAAGTTATTTGAACATAATGAACTGGCTAATTTTGTAGAAACCTTTCTAAATCCATGGAAGGATCAATACCGCTCTATTGGCCATGGCTGCGCCGCCAGTGCATTGATTGCCCGCCTTGCTGAAAGGGTATATGCAGCCACCGAGAAACAGGGTGGGCAGCCAAGCGCAATGCAGATGAGTGAAATTCATAAGCATTTATCTATTGAAATGGGTCTCGAATCACCCAGCAAACGGCAGAGCGAGCAACTAATGGTTGCTCAGGATGGTTTATAGCTCCCTTAAACTGCGGTATTCTTTCTTATCTATTTCTACATCATGAAAAATCTCAAAACGTTTATTTTGTTCATAGGTATTGGGTGCTCGGCTTTGTTTGCGCCCCCTATTTATGCAGGCGGCTGCAAATTTCATGGAACTACCGCTCTTAGTTGCGAAGACGGTAAAGGTGGATATGTGAATATGTTTTTTAATGGAGAAAAGTGGACCGAACCTGTATCTTCTCAGTCAGCTAACCATAATGTGGCTCCGGTGAGAATTATTAGGGTTGTTGAGCCTGTATATATTGACAATAGAGACTACATTTGCAATAGAGGCTATTGCAGAGCTACCTATTATCCAAGGTATAGGTAATCAAGTAATTATCTATTTAATAAAGCTAGATCTTGCAATTTACGTGCCGTGGCCGTTGGAATAAACCATTTAGGTAGTGCTGTACTACTGCTGGTTCCTTGCAGCCTTGCTGAAACAGGAATGCTGCCACCGATGCTTGGACCAGGCGGTATTGATCCCATTCAGGGTGTTGTTGGATAAAAACTGCCATTGCATTGAATAAATCTTCTGGAAATTCGTTTTCCACACTCACATGAGCCGGCATCAAATCTGGAACCACAACCATTCAACGCACAAGCGATCACTGCATCCATCAGCGCACACCCGCCCTGCTGCCGTCAAAGCAGCCATAAAAAATGCATCGCTTGTATAAAAAACAACAAAATCAAGCAGCAGCAGGCCTTTACCAGTTTTTAAGCCAGCGCAAAAATCAGGCCAGAGCTTGCTTTTGCTTGCTGTCAAGGGGAAAGAGCTTTTCCCAGATGTCGCCTGCAATACCAGCTGCACGCTCACAAAAGAGCTCAGCGGCTTGTGGAAAAACTGTTGAAAACTACTGGCCTGCTGTGAATTGCAGCTCTGTTTAGCAGTGCTGATCACTGCTGTTAACGGCTGCTTTTAAGTGCTGCTGCTCGGCTTTCGGATCGGGCCATCTAGGTCTGAGCGATAGCTAAGCGAGAGTTCTGGCAGCTGCTTTTTAAGGCTTGCAAGCAGCTGCTCTAGTACAGCTGTTGTTAGTGGTGCCCGATTACCCATCCCTTCTGAACTGCTGCAAAGCAATACGCATTTACCAGCACTGTTTAGTTCAACAAGGATCCGCACCAATAAATTGCTTTTACTAAGCATTAAGGCAATGCTGGCATTATGGGGATCAGGCCAGCACAACTGGGCATTTAATTCCAACGCTGATTGCTCTAATGCCTGGGGGAGATCAGCAATAGCTGCCTCAGATAGCTCTAGTTGCATCTCTAGGCGGGCCATTAGCTGTAACAGACCTCACAGTTTTGCTTGGAAATTGAGCTGTTGGCGTTAGGTATGGACAAAATCTGATTCGTCAGATGGCATGAGATCTACCAGCACCTGATAGGGCGTAAATAAAAAGCAATCAGCCGAAATGCCTAGGGCATTACCTGATAAGGCATGAACAGCACCTGCAACAAAATCCAATAGCCGTTGCGCTGCTTTTGGCTCCATTTCTTGGGTATTGATCAACACGCTTTTTTGCTCCCTAATCGCAGTAGCAGCAATAAAGGCATCAGCATGCTTGCTGCAATGCAAGATCAGCAGTTCTGGTGGCAAGAAACAAAATTCAGATTCCATCTGAATAATTAAATCCAGAAGGAACCTGAATAATTGCCTAGTAGCAAACGGCCGTTGTTGCTTTTGCTACCGGCAAGTGGATTGAAGCGTTAACAGATCAATCTTCTTCTTCTTCTGTGCTTCCAACTGGCTTGAGGCGAATCTGCTTACGGCCAAGCTTGATATCAAAATCATCGCCGGGCTTTAGATCAAGCATTGCCGTGTAGGCCTTACCGATCAATAAATTGCCATTTCCCTGCACGGTTGCAACAAAGCTGAGCTTGCGGCCACCTTTACCTACCTGGCCGCCATCACCAAGGTTTACACCTTTGGCTTCTAGCAATGCCTCATAGAAGGCGGTGAAATTAAGCCTGTCGGAGCCATCCTTTTTTTTGCTTACGTAACCGCAGGATTTAACCAGAGCAGATTTAGAGCCGTCGCCAAATTCCTTAACAGCCGCCAGTAGTTCTGATCCAGTGAGCATGAGGTGAGCGATTTGGTGCACTCATAATATATCACTCTGCAAGTTATGTGCAAGTATCTGTTGATCAAAATGCCTGGGAGAGGCAATACAAGGCCTATGCTGGCTAAAATTACTTAATTGCCTTCTATTTCCATGGCGCTTAAAAAGCAACCCTCGCCGTTTGCCATCAAATTGCAAATTCTTGGCGCCGTATTGGTGCCTATGGGTCTCCTCGGCCTTTGGCTCCACTCCAAGGGCTTTTGGTAAACGCAATGGGGGCTTCAGTTAAGCGGCTGGATACTCAGGCTCACGCCCACGTTTAACTATGTTGAACTTGGTACGCACGGTTTCTAGGGGCTCTTCAAAGTAGTCCCAAGGATCAATATCCCTTATTAGATCTGTGTTAACACAACTGCCATGCTCCATACCCGCAAACATCCGTTCCGGATCAAGTTTTCCAAATTCACCGGGTATGAATGGTGAAACACCAATACCAAGTTCAAACTCCGCCATCGCAAACATTAAAACATCAAAGGGATCCAAGCCTTCGAAACCCGCCTGGAATCCAATCACAGCGCCCTCCTCAGCTGCTGTTGTTCCGTATCCACCTAAAACATGGCAGCAGTCGTGTCGGAAAACAGGAATTGGTATGCCACCAGTATCGCCAGGGTAATTAAAATTATTGCGATCGAGAAATTCCGAATAAGCCTTGCCAAAGCTTTCATCTGGGTAGTGTTTTAGTGATTCAAACCGCTTTAGAACTGTTTCATCACGCACACCGCTAAGCGCTTTAAGGGTTGCGGCAAACATTGGTAATCCACCAGCCTTCATCGTGGCTGCAACAGCATCGCGAACAAAGCTCCTGCGCATCAGGTCAAATCGAGTGGCCAGCATTCTTCCCTCCATCACATTGCGATAGGTATTAACGGGATTGGCCTCAACTTGAAATGCTTTTGCCGTTTGCTCCAGCAGGTTTAAAGCCGAGGCTGATGGCTCCCCATCAAACATGGCCACCAAAGTCATCCCCCGCAGAATGCGCTCACGCCATTCAGGATCTGGATCACAGTTTGTGATTGCTTTTGCCATCTCCTCTGGTTGGAGGCTCGGGAGATCATCAAGCTCTTTTTCAACCTTAAGCAGATGGTCTCGAATTGCCCGAATACCCGTAAGCGCCCGCTCTGATGGCTCACCTTTTAAGCGTGCAACCGTCATTAAAGAAGCCAAGCCGGCGTTTGCCAAACATTCGCGTAGGTTTGCGGAAAGCGTCCGGCTGGGGTTTATAGACATCTTTACGAAGAACAGCTGTAGTGGGAAACGCCTCCAGCACTAAAATACTCCTTGGGCCTGAGACGGTTGTATTTCGCGTTTAGTTCCGCTGATTGCTCCGTGTAGGGATTGCTGAATACCGCCTGCAGCTCTTTGATTAGGCTGTAATCAGCTTGGGCAGCTTTCTCATAGGCGGGAACGATCAGCCATTCGCGCCAAGTGTATTTGGGGTTAACCCTCTGCATAGCTGCGGAGGTTTCCTTTGGGTTGCCGTTGGTTTTGATCTCGTCGCGCCAGCGTTGCAGCCAATTTGTCCATTTACTTTTAAGCTCCTCTGGGCAAGGTAGGTAAAAGCTTTCCTGCAGAGCTGCAAATTGCTCTGGGAGTTCAGAAAGCTGCCGAAATAGGATGGTGTAGTCGGCTTTGGAGCTGAACATCAACTGAACCAGCTCATTTACAAGTTGAGCGTTGTAGTTGATTAAACCAAGCTTGCTAGCCCACATGGCTTCTATTTCCCTATCCATAACCTCACCAAATCCCTCTCGAATCAGATCCAATCTGGCTAGAGCATCGCTGTTGCCCTCAAGCAGCGGCCTTAGTGCTAACCAAAACATTTGGTAGTTGGCTTCAGCCGCAAGCGACTGGTTAAAGAAGCTGAAATGCTCACCGCCCCCGGTCCAGGGTTGAAATCTTGGCTCAAAGAGTTCGCAGAAACCAAATGGCCCATAGTCGAGGGTGAAACCACCAGCGGCGCAATTGTCGCTGTTGAAATTGCCTTGGCAGTAGCCAATCCGAATCCAGTTGGCTACCAATGCAGCGAGCCGTGCTCGAAATAATCTCGCCAGCTCTATTACCTGATCGCTGAAATCCAAATTCCGATCAATTTCCTGGCGGTAGTTGCGTTCGATCAAATGCATCACGATCATCTGCAGCTCGTTCAATGCATTTGGATGGGCATTGCTGCGAACCCTGCGGGCAAATAGTTCCAGTTGACCCACCCGCAGAAATGATGCTGCCACCCTTGTGGTGATTGCCGCAGGGTTGTTCACCATGATGTTGGGATCAAAGGAACTGGAATTTGCTGAATACCAGGGCCTGCTTACTTGTTCGCTGTGCGACACATACAACGTTAGGGAGCGTGAGCTGGGAACCCCTAAGGCATGCATAAATTCTTGGGCCAAAAATTCACGCACGCTTGAGCGCAGCACAGCCCTTCCATCTGCGCCACGGCAATAGGGGGTGGGCCCACCGCCCTTTAATTGCATCTCCCACCGGCTTCCATTGAACAAGCCTTCAAACACAGATATGGCTCGGCCATCGCCGTAGCCGTTGCCGGTGCCAAATGGGCATTGTTGGATGTATTCGCTCCCATATATCGATAGGGCATATCCGGTTGCCCAGCCATATGGGCGCATCGGCTCCTGCGCAACGCTGATATCAGCAGAAAACAAACGACTGAACTTTTCATTATTAACAAGCTCTTCGCTTAGCCCTAGTTCGTTGAAAAGGGTGCTGCTGTGGGCCACATATTCCGGCTTTGGAAGCGGCGTTGGCTTTACGGGCACATAGTGACCGCTGAACACCTGCCGTGGCCTGTGATCGTTGCCATCGCTAGTTGCTTGAGGATCTGCATTAAGCGAATCCAGCAGCGAATAATCAGCCTGTTGAGCAAACTCAGCAAAATTTGTTAGGTGCACTGGTTTTTTCTGAGTTTTGAGCTGCTTTGGCTAAGCAAAACCGTTAAGGTAAGTATCTTGGCAAATAAGTAGCAACAATGGGCATAACTGTTTGGCAAGCAAGTGAAGCTGGTGCCAAATTGCAAGCTGCAGAGCGCCCACTGCTTGAGCCGGCTGCCAACGAACTAGTGCTGGAGGTGTTGCATTGCGGTTTATGCCACAGCGACCTCTCGATGCTCAATAACCATTGGGGCATAACTAGTTACCCACTGATACCTGGCCATGAGGTTGTGGGCAGGGTTGTGAGTGTTGGCAGCGCCGT
Source organism: Synechococcus lacustris Maggiore-St4-Slac (assembly GCF_024345595.1). NCBI lineage: Bacteria > Bacillati > Cyanobacteriota > Cyanophyceae > Synechococcales > Synechococcaceae > Synechococcus > Synechococcus lacustris. The sequence goes on from NZ_JAGQBK010000023.1 coordinate 6,789, forward strand.
TAACCCCGATGTGATTGGCGAGTTGCGTGGGCTTGGCTGGATCAGTGGTAGCTGTTGTCATTGCATTCAATGTCTTGGCGGTACGGGTAATCTTTGTGCGTCATTGGAGGCCACGATCGTTGGCCGTCAGGGTGGCTTTGCAAGTCATGTAACAGCCCATCAAGATTGGGCAATCCCCCTGCCCGAGGGCATTGATCCTGGAGTTGCCGGGCCTCTTTTCTGCGCTGGGATAACAGTATTTTCGCCATTAATCGATGAAGCGGTTTCACCAACAGCCCATGTGGCTGTTATTGGCATTGGCGGTTTGGGGCACATAGCCCTCCAGTTCGCCAGGGCCTGGGGATGTGAGGTAACTGCAATCACAACCAACTTATCTAAAACGGAGGAAGCAAAGCGATTTGGTGCCCACCAGGTGGAATCAATTGATCAGCTATCTAATTTGGCCGGTAAGTTCGACCTTATTATTAATACTGTTAATCATTCGCTCGATTGGGCTGCTGTGATGGCATCCCTTGCCCCCCTTGGGCGCTTGCACCAATTAGGAGCCGTTATTGAACCAATTCAAGTGGGTGCTTTTGATTTGATAATGGCAAGGCGTTCCATCACCGGTAGCCCCACTTCATCCCCAGCTAGTTTGCTGAAAATGGTTAATTTCTGTGTGCGTCATAACATTCGCCCGCAGGTTGAGCATCTGCCGATCAATCGTGTTAATGAAGCGGTTGAACGTTTGCAAAGGGGCGATGTGCGTTATCGCTTTGTTCTTGATTTAATTGGAAATTAATCTCTTCTATGAAACTAAAATTTAGCAACGTTGATGAGCTGGAGGGTTTTCGTTTTAACAGCAATGACCATTGCCGTTTAGCGATTTTGGTTGATCCTGAGATGTGTGGGGGATCATTTACTTGGTTTCTGGAAATCCATGATCCTGGTGATCGCGTTCCAGCACATTTGCACCATGATGCAATTGAAGCATTTTTCGTGCTTCGTGGTGAGGTGATCTTTCACACCGATGAAGGGGCGATCTTGGCCCGTGGTGGAGATCGTGTTATTACACCTCCTGATGCTTCCCATGATTTTGAAAATCCGGGTCCGGGGCGCGTTTATTTGATTACTTTGCTAGCAAATGACGGCGGTGAGTTCGCCCGGCTACTACGCGCTGGGGTGCCAACGCCGCTCGATGCTGAGGATCTAGAGGTATTGCGTAATCTTTAAATAGAACTTAGTTACTTTGTGTATGGATTTAATGTTTAAATGTTTTGTCTATTGTGCCAGCGGGGTGCTCAGGTGGCGCGTAAAGAACATAAACCTTGAGGGGCTTGTCGCCGATATTGATAATATTATGCCAGTAGCCACTTGGTATTAGAATTGCCCAGTCTGCCGATACTTTTTTGTCGAATGTCATTTTGTTCTTGGTTGCACCCATTACAACACGGGCATTACCCTCTTCAACACGTATGAATTGATCGCCAACATCGTGCTTTTCTAAACCGATTTCTTCGCCTGCTTTTAACGACATAACTGTTAGCTGAAGGTTTTTACCCGTCCAATGGGTGGTACGAAAATTTGTATTTAATGTTGTGATCTCATCAATATTAACTACCCACGGCATTTTGCCGTTGTCTTTACCAAGCTCTGGTTTTGCAAGGGCTGAGCCAGCGGCAATCAAAACAAAAAAACCAACAGCAGCAATCTTTTTAAACATGCAACGTTTCCTTATCGGTAATTAGTGATTTACGCAACAACACTACTAGGCTGCACGTTTACTTTCACTTGAGCGGCAGCTGCATCCGCCTTGCGGCGTGCTTCAGTTTCATTGCTTCCACGGGCTAATGCCACCCCCATCCGTCTTTGGGGCCTTGCTTCTTCCTTGCCAAATATTAATATTTCGTTATCAATTTCGGCTAGGGCTGCCTCGATGCCGCTGTAGCTAACAGGCGCACCTAAACTATCAGCTAAAATTACACGGCTTGCTGCCGCTCCAAGGCTATTAATTGCTGGTATTGGTAGGCCAAATATAGCCCTTAAGTGTAGTTCAAACTGGCTAAGATTTTGTCCAACAAGTGTTACAAGGCCAGTGTCGTGGGGCCGAGGTGAAAGTTCTGAAAAAACCACCTCAAATTGTTTTGCTGTAGCTGAATTATCATCAGTGCGGCATAGGAAAAACTCAACCCCAAATAGGCCAGCCCCACCAAGATTATTGGTAATAGCTAATGCCATTTCTTTGGCTTTTTGCAAGCTCTCTAAGGGTATTTCAGCTGGTTGCCAGCTGCATTGGTAGTCGCCCCGTTCCTGTATGTGGCCGATCGGTGGACAAAATAGTGTTGGGCCGTTCCATTGCTTCACGGTTAAAAGTGTGATCTCCAATTCAAAATGCAAATATTCCTCAACTATTACTAAGTTGCTTTCGCCCCGGGCGCCTGCCATCGCGTATTCCCACGCAGCAGTGATTGCCTCTGGTGTATCCACCACACTTTGCCCCTTTCCGGAGGAGCTCATAACCGGTTTTACCACCACAGGCCAGCCGAGATCTTGTGCTGCTGCTGCTAATTCAGCGCTGCTCTTGGCATAGGCAAAGCGGGCAGTGCGTAGCCCTAATTCATCGGCCGCCAGGTTGCGGATTCTGTTGCGATTCATCGTTACAGCCGTGGCCCGAGCTGTTGGGATAACGGTGATCCCTTCTGCCTCAAGTTCACTAAGGGCATCAACCGCTAAAGCCTCAATTTCTGGAACAACCACATCCGGTTTATGGGCGCGTATAACTGCCTTCAGCGCGTTTGGATTGCCCATCGCCACCACGGCAGCTTCATCTGCCACTTGCATAGCCGGTGCACCCCCATAACTATCCACTGCAATTACGCGGCAGCCAAGCCTTTTTGCAGCTATTGCCACCTCCTTGCCCAATTCGCCACTGCCAAGCAGCATCAGAGTGCGGGGAAGAGTGAAATCGCTAGCTGGATTCATCATTAGCCGATGCTTTGATCTTTCTACTTAAACCCCACCCAGCTTGTATGCAAACCCAGCCTGATCCGATCTGGACCCGTCGTTTGAACCTTGGGGAACAGGCTGCATTGATGCATAAATCGCCGATTTTGGCTGATGTTCGTTTTGCCGTTAAGGATTTGATGGCGTTGAGGGGGTGTGTAATGGGTTGTGGTAACCCCCATTGGGCAGCCAAACAGAACGTATGTAATTCAACAGCCCCTGCCATTGAGTTGTTATTGGCCGCTGGTGCCCGATGCCTCGGCACTACTTGGCTTGATGAATTCGCCTTTGGTTTGGCTGGTGAGAATCCCTGGGGTGGAACACCTCCAAACCCGAAGGCCCCGGGCAGAATTCCCGGGGGCTCAAGCAGTGGCAGTGCTGCAGCCGTGGCACTTGGTGAGGTTCACATAGCCCTTGGCACTGATACGGCTGGTTCAATTCGCGCCCCTGCTAGTTGGTGTGGCTTATGGGGAATGCGTCCTAGCCACGGCTTGATATCCACAGAATTGGTGGCACCTCTAGCGCCAAGCCTCGACACGGTGGGCCTCTTCGCCTCATCGTTTGAGCTACTGCGAAAAGGGATGTTTACCTTGCTTCAGCTAGGCAATCCAGTTGCTGAAACAACTGCTATTCGCGCAATTGCTTGGATTCCTGAACTATGGGAGCTGGCTGATCCCGCAGTGGCGGCACCATTAAAAGAAAAATGCAAGCACTTGGCTAGCCGTTTGGGATTAACACTTCAGGAATGGCCATTAGCGGTGTTGAATCTTTCATGTACAGAGCAATTAAAAAACCTGCTTGAGGTAGTGCAATGGGCTGAAATTGAATCGAGCCTCTCCCATTTGCCACCTCAGTTGCCTGTTGGCACAACATTTGCGCGTAATTGCTCTTTAGTAGCAAACCGCGATCGCAATCTCTTGGCTTCCGCCCAAATAGAGCGACTCAATTTGCAAAAAAAGTTGCACCAACTTTTAGCACCCAATTCCAGCAGTGATGCCCCTGCTCTGTTGTTGATGCCTTGCACACCAACAGTTGCCCCCCTACGCAATAGTCTTGGTTCTGATCGCAGCAAAAGCAATGTTATTCACCGCTTGCTGCAACTTGGAGCCCTTGCCAGCATTGGTGGGCTACCGCAACTGTGTTGGCCAGGGACCCTTGATAATATTGAAGGCCTACCTGTTGGTTTAGGCTTAATCACCCATTCAGGCGGTGATCAATTGCTACTAAATTTGCCCATATCCTAATAATGGATTAGTTTAAAGTGATTAATTTTCAGCCTATGTCTATTCCCCCCCTGCATCCAAATGAGGCCACTGCAAGGTTGGAATGTCTTTCCACCGAGGAATTAAGTGCTGAGTGTTGCGCAATTCTTGAGCGTATTCCAGGTGCTGGCCTCAAGGGTTCTGGTTTTCCAGCAAATGTGCTTGGTCAACTTATGCACAGCCCTGAACTACTTGCCCGATTTCTTGATTGGTGGGTTACCAGTAAAAGTGCAATGGCTTTTGCTGAACGCCAACAAGAATTGGTGATTTTGCGAATTGGTTGCTTATATGCAAGCGATTATGTGTGGAAGCATCATGTACCTGTTGCCTGTGAGTTTGGGGTAAGCAATGATGAGATCGATGCTGTGCGTAACGGAAATTTTGATTTTTTCACTGGCTTAGATAGAGCCCTATTGTGCTTTGCGGAAGCTATGGTTGTTGATAGAACCATATCTGCTGAACTGTGGACAACTTATTCTGCCCAGATAAGTGCTCAACAAGTAATAGATTTAATTTCCTTGGTTTCACAATACGTGTTGTTCGCTTTAACCAATAATGTCTTGCAAGTTCCCCTAGAGGAGCCGTTTATCAATGCTCCAAGCCTTATGCCGTAGGGAGAATTGAATTCACATGGAATCTGGAACAACTGTTGTGGTGGGAGCCGCCCACGGGATCGGAGCTGCGATCGCCCACCGGGTGGCAAGGGAACTCTGGACAACTCGCCTAGTGCTTGCGGGGATTTCAAATGCCGAGATGGATTCTCTTGCAAGCACACTTCGATCAGACCGTTTACAGGTTGATGTGTTACATGTTGATCTTGCAGATGAATGCTCAATAGCAGCACTTGTTGAAAAATCAAATGAAGCTGAGCGGGTTGCTATTGCTTCTGGTATTTATATCTCTAGTTCAGCTTTAACCACCTCAAGAGCCGAGATTGATAGCGTACTTGCGATAAACTTGTATGGTGTTTTCTTCACTGCTCAGCATTATGCCCGAGCAATGATAAGTAGAAAATCTGGATCTATTGTTGCTATAGGATCAATCTCTGGGCGTTTTCCTCGCTTAGGCCAAGTGGCCTATGGTGCCGCAAAAGCTGGCATGCGCCAAGCTTTGCGGGTGCTTGCCTTGGAAACAGTTCCCCATGGGGTACGTATTAATTTGATTTCACCAGGGCCAACTGAATCGGAGATGATGCGCAAATTAATTGCTGATCATCCAAATATGGCCAATTTAGCTGATGGAAACCTTGAATCCTTTCGACCGCCAATACCTGATGCCCATGTGGGCCAACCAGATCAGGTGGCAGCAGCTGCAGCATTTTTACTTTCGCCAGATTCATCACATATATCCTTTCACGATCTTTATTTAGATGGCGGTGAAACATTGGGTATCTAACCAAAACAACACAAAAACAACCTGAATCTTAGAAGCGTGCCATTGCAGCAATCTTAGTTAGCTTTTCCTTATCTAGTCCATCAAGTTCAGATAACTTGAGCAGTTCATCTTTTACTAGCCGGGCGAACACAAACAATATTCCTTCTGGCCTAAAATCAAAACGGCCCTCGATGGTGTGACGTTGAATACTTAAATAATCATGAAGTGCCCAAATGGTTTCAGCCGTATCTAGCTGCTCAGATTTAGAGCGTACAGATTTAATCAGTTGATCTATAGACCTCGCATAGGCCTGATCAAAAGCGCTTTTAGCGATGGTTTGTTCGCTGGTTGTCCAGCCTTCTAAAACAGTGTCAACCATATTTTGAAAATTAATTTAAAAGATCCTAATTGAGTTCTCCGCTGATCGCGAGCTCTTTCGATCTACAACGGGCAGCGGGAAGCTCAAACCAGGCAAGTGAGGGATTGATGTGGTGTTCCCTATGATACCCGAAGTGGTAGCAGGCCAACAGTGATAGCAAAGGTGGTAGTTCTAGGCTTTGAGCTTGTTGTTTGGCCTCGCCAGCCCCTTGGTGGCGATGGGGCAAATAAGTACCAAATATAAACAATTGCATAGAGCTTAAAAGTAGCGGAACAATGCAAAAAATAAACACATTTAGCATTGCTGATGGGGTAACACTTTTAAATGCAAACCATAGCAAGCCCCAACTACACAAAAGCATTACCATTTGTGTTAAACTTAAGTATCCAGTCATGAACTTAAAGTACCAACTTAAAATTCCTTTATTATTTGCCGAAGAAAAATCTGGATCCAATTCAGTGGCTTGATGTTTATGGTGAAGATTATGGTTTTTACTGCAATTACCAAATGGTAGAAAAGCATATAGTGCCAATGAAATAGAGCCTAATGTGTTATTTAGTTTCAGATTCGATCTGCACAAAACAGAGTGCATTGCATCATGGGCAATAATAAATAGCCCAGTTTGAAGAAATGTTCTAAAAAAAACTGCAATCAACACAAATAGAATTGGTGTTGATTGCAGATTGAATGAAAGGACACTAAGAAAAGAAGTTATCCACAAGCTGGCAATAACAACTGCTGGTAGCATTAACGAGCAAACTTTAGAAGTTCAGCTGGAGATGCAAGTAAATCAATAGCAACAAAATAGATTTTGCCATTTGGGTCTAGAAGAAATCTCCAGGCAACATTCATACCAACGCCAGCACCAAACCATGGGGTTTGCACGGTTCCAGTTACTTTTACCTGTGTAAAACCATCATCAGCGGGCTCAGCTTTGCCGCGCTCGGGAAGCAGTTTTAAATTCTGACAATCTTCCCTGAAAAAGCGGAGGATATTATCTGAGCCAACTATTGGCTTTTTGAATGGTGGCTGGAGAGCACCATCTGGCAGGAATAATTGAATTAAATTATCAAAATCGTTAGCATTAAGCAGCTCTATGTAACTCAATACTGTTTGGTTGTCTACTCCTTCAATAGAAACCTTCTCACGAAGCTGGGCTGGGGTTGGAGGTGCCACAGGCTCGCTGATTATTTGAGCACCCTCGCGCTTGGGATCAAAGCCCATGTCAACAACAAAATTACGGAGCAATGTGATTTGCTGACCGCTACTCACGGTTTTAACTGAGCTCAAAACGGCTAAGGCGTTTGCTGATAGTTGATAACCTTCAGGAATTGGAGCAACAGTACCCTCTGCCATCCATTCCCCAAGGGTGTACCAAAAGCCAAGTTTGATATTTACAGACCAATTTGAATAGGTGCGACAAATAGCTGTATCTGAACGATTGGCTAGGTCGCACATTGCTTGGCTTTGGGCTGGAAAGCTCATTGCCTTGATTTCCGCCAGGGTGCGCTCTGCAAACTGCATGCTTGCTGCGCCCAGGGCTGCCACTGTGATTGTTTTGCCCATCTCTAGATAGGCATACCAAATGAGGGCCAGTTGATCTTCGGCGCTAAGCAGCTCGAAGCGAGCTGTGATAGCAGGAACCACGTCTGCGGTAAGGGTTTCAGGGAAAATCTGTGACGCCTTCTCAATCGTGAACATGAGCGAACGGCCTTTTGTTAAGGATTGTTTCAACAGTATAGCACGCCCTGGGGGTGCTACACCAATTGTGGGCTTAGGTGGCTACACCGTTGTTAATTTATAGGTTCTAGATGAAAATTTTATATCCGCTACAAGTTCTTTTAGTTCGTTGGCATCAATTTCTAGATCTTTTACATTTATTAGCTCTGGATTTCTAAATCCAGTTGCTATGGCCATTTCTTCAAAATCCCTCCAGTAGAGGGCTCCTCCAAGGCATTCGCTGTAAAGCACAGGATGGCTACTAATTTCCTGTGGAAGCTGCTGATCCGAGTATACATCAGCAAAATAAAAAGTTCCGGTAGGTTTAAGTAAATGCTTTATTCCTTTTAGCACTGCGGGCTTGTTTGTTGAAAGGTTTAGCACACAGTTGCTTACAATTAAGTCAAAGCTGCTTTTTCCCAAACCAAGTTCGGTTAATTCTTCAATTCTTCCTTCAATAAATTCAACGTTTGCATAACCAAATTGTTCAGCGTGATATTCTTTATGTTTTTGGGCTATTTCCAATTGTTCTTTCGTCATATCAACGCCTACAACATTTCCCTTGGAGCCAACTAACTGTGCCAATATGTACACATCTCTACCAGCTCCACTTCCAAGATCTAGAACCCTAAAACCCTCTATTAATTCCGGACATACAAGCCCGCAACCGTAGTAGCGCTTGCAAACCTCTGGATGAACCTTTGCTAGCAGCTGTTTTAGGGAGTTTGAAATTGCATTTGCATCGCAGCAGGCACTGGTTTTTAAATCAGCGCTGCTCTTGAGTTCTTTGCCGTAATAGGCCTTCACAACATCTTCCATTGCTAGATCCGATTTACGCCTATTATAGACTTTCATGGGGATATGAGAGCTTCTTTTTTTAATTCCCATGGAATATATTGTTGTTTGCCTTGCAGCACTACTTGCATCGGCGTTAACCCTATTTTCAGGTTTTGGTTTAGGCACTTTGTTGATGCCAGTGGTTGCTATTTTTTTTCCCTTAAATCTTGCAATTGCAATTACTGCGATTGTTCACCTGTTAAATAATTTGTTTAAGTTTGCACTGGTTGGATCACAAGCAAACAGTGCTGTAGTAATAAAATTTGGCATTCCCGCCCTTTTTGCAGCTTTTATTGGCGCCGGTTTGCTTAATGTTTTTGCATCAGTTGAACCGATTTACAAATATTTTTTCTTTGGTTCGGAATTTCAAATAACTTTGATTAATCTAAGTGTTGGCATCTTGATCCTCATTTTCTTGTTTCTTGATTTTTCTAAATCATTTAAATCAATCGCCCTGCCAATGCGATGGCTACCTGTTGGCGGCATTGTGACTGGTTTTTTGGGAGGTTTTTCTGGTCACCAAGGTGCCTTCAGAAGTATGTTTCTATTAAACTTAAATCTATCAAAAGAAGCATTTATATCAACAGGTGTTGTGATAGCTGTTATGGTTGATATTGCAAGGCTTTTTGTATACGGTGTTGGTTTTTACCAGCAATCGTTTGCCGTGGATTGGAGTTTAACTGCCGCAGCCTCAATGTCTGCTTTTATTGGTGCATTTCTTGCTGTTAAGTGGCTAAAAAAAGTCACTTACACGTCGATTAGGATTACTATTTCTGTAATGTTATTTGTTGTTTCCATCGGTTTGATTAGTGGCTTAATTTAAGTTGGTTTTCTAGCGATAACAGAAAAAAATGGATCTCCTTTGCCTGCAAACCATTTTAGTGGGCCGGTATCTATGGTTTCTTTGCTAACTAGTTCTTCTATATGCCAACCTTGATGCCTTACTACTTTTGCGATTAGATTTAATCTTTCCCTGTCGCTTGATTCAAGCCATGCTAATGGCGCTTTGCTGGAGAACATTCTATTTGAAAAGCTCACAATTAATATTCCCCCTGGTTTAACAACTCTAAATAATTCTGATGCTACAGCCTCTGGTTTTTGTAAGTACTGCCAACCTGCAACAATTAATCCAGTGTCTACTTGGCAATCTGCTAAAGGTAGGTGTTGATTTACATTTAAATTCTGCAGCCAATAGCTACTCAGTTGCTTATTGGCTTTTAATTCCTGTTCATTTAAGCCATGGCCAATAACTTCTTTATAGTTGTTGCTTGCTGGAAGATGGCTTACCCAGCTGCTCATTAAATCTAATATTATTGAACCCGGTTCAATCCTCTCGCTATAAAGATTAGTTAGCTCCTTGCGAAAACCCCCATCGAGATGTTGAACAAATCTTGGCATTGAATAAAATAATTCATCATTGCTTTCATCCTGCTTAACTCGTTGTTGATTGTTGAGAACAGAAATGAATTCTACCGGTGTGTTCACCAATACCTTTGCTTGTTGCCCCGCTATTATGGTTGCTTATTGTTGCGATTGCGTGCTCGATTATCCAGCTTTGCAAATTGCTATCCCCTCTGCTGAGGAGCTCCTCTTGCTTGAGCAAAAGGCCCGTGCCAATGGCAGTGGTTTGAATCCTAACGATTTGCTTGGTTCTTGGTATCTCGAGCGTGTGTGGTCTAAAGGTAGTAAATCTCCGTCAACCTTTGCTGCTGGTTTGCTGAAAAATCTTAGTGCTTGCCTGCGCTTATCTATTGATGCAAATCACTTTCAAATTATTAATTCTGTAAGCATTGGGTCTTTACAGCTGAGCTTTGTTGGCAAAGCCTTTCTAAATGGTGTAAGGCCAATTTTGTTTTTTACCTTCCAGTATGTTTCTGTTTCTCTGGGCTCATTTGTGATATTCAAACGCAATCTGCCCCAACCCCCATCCCGAAAAATGCCATTTTTTGCCCTCATAGCTCGCAACAGCAATGGTTGGTTGGCTGCCCGTGGTAGAGGCGGTGGACTTGCATTATGGATTTTAAAAGCAGATACTTCTGTTTAATTATATTCACCAGGAATAGTATTTTTATGAACCGTTACCCGATCGAATTTTTGCCCTGATATTCTTAAAAGTTCATCGCCTGAAAACTCAAGCCCATATCTTTTGCCAATCAATGCAACATCATCAGCGGTTGATGCAGAAAGCACTAATTTTTTAATTTCTTCATCTTGTTGTAGTAGTGCCATGAATGCCTTAAGTTCAACAAGGGACATGCTGCAAAAACCTCAATTGAGTTATGATTGCATAGTTTGGCTTCATTTCGCTACAATCCCCCTTTTCTAATCTGCTATTGAATGAATTTTTTAATTAATTGCATCATCTTACTCTCCTTGAGTTTTTTCCAGCTTGTAGGTCCTGAACCAACTGATTTGGGAGTTCACAATGCTGAATTATCCCCCTGTGCCTCACCGGCCCATTGCGCAAGGGCGAATTGGTCTGTTGCTCAACCATCGGATGTTCTTAATAAATTGGTTCCATTGTTAGAAAAAATGCCACGAACTGAATTGGTAGAGCAGGAAAATGGCTATATTCACGCAACGGTTAGCAGTGCCTTTTTTGGATTTGTAGATGATCTAGAACTTTATGCAGATCCTATCCGCGGATTCTTGCAGGCCCGCTCTGTTTCTAGGCTTGGTGATTCTGATTTAGGTGTTAATGCCAAACGTTTAACTGAGATCCATGCACTTATCCCCTCAATTTAAGGATTTATAGCTTCCTTAAGCCATCCATTTTCTGCTTTCCAACAGAATCTTCTGTGGGGGGTACTAACTAATTCCAGCAGTTCAACCATCTCACAATTAACTCGGATAAGCTCAAAATTATCTGGAGGAGGGGTTTCTTCAGGCACCTGTAGCGGAAAATTGCTTATTGAATTTAAGGACAATCCCGGCGCTGGCCAAAACCATGATGCTTTTGCTTTCGCTGAGAGCTTTTGCCAGTGCTGGTGAACGGCTTCCTTTTCTCTCTCTGCAGTTAGAGATGTATTGATTCCCCGAAATCTAAATTGGCTTTTTGCCTTTGGCAGCAGCCAACAAATTTCAATCCTTGGGTTCTCTTGAATTTGGAGTGATTTCTCACTCCTTCTATCGGTTAGCAGGTCTAGTTCACTTGCCCCGTGCCAACCCCTAAAAACAACGGTACGCACCCTGGGGCTGCCATCGGTTGCTGTTGTGGCTAATTGAACCCAGTTTTTAGAAATTGAATTTTTTTCCTTAGCCTGGGCAGCACTTAAAACCTGCCTCCAGGCTGGTATGTGGTTTTCCAACGCCCTAAGCGATTTCAAGCCATAATGTAACGGTTCGTTAAGTTATCGGCCATGACCCTTGGTGAGGTTTTTCTCGAATCCCTGAGCACCGGAGTTATCACAGAACAAGAAATTGATTGGTTGGCGACTCAGCAAAACCGCTTTAACCGCGATGAAGAGGCAACGGCCCTAAAACTTGGCAGGCTTCTCGATTCCGGCGTCATCAATCTTGGTTGCCGAATTCCTTCACAACTCCTCAGGCACAAACTTGTTTTAAACGATTGGATCGAACCGCTCGGCCGTAGGCGGCACCACAAGCCAATCTCTGCCTAGCCACCAACCAGCTTATTGAAACGTTACAGTTTGTTAACAAAAGTCAACACACAGCCATGGATGTTTCCCCCGCCGCTGCCATTGCAGTGCTTCTCATAGGTGCCTGGATTGTTGGAGCGCTCGCTCAACCAGACATGCCCAGCGATTGAGATCGCTTCACATTTCGCAATCTCACGCGTCAGACTTTTTCAAACCTATTTCTCCTTCCATGACCAATCCGATCTTGCTCGAGTCGGCCGGAGGTTTTTTAGCTTCCTGCGCTGCTCTTTGGTTTCTAACGGTAAAGAAGCTTCCCAGTTTTGGGTTTACTTCTATCTTAACAAACCTCCAGCCGGTTCTTAAGTCTTACCTATTGAAGCAGAACTACATCGCTTCAATTGGCTTGCTTTTACTGCGTATTGCAGTTGGTGTGATGATGATTCACCACGGCCAAGAAAAGCTTGCTGATCCACAGCAATTTGCAGACACCTATGTTGCATCCTTGCATCTTCCCTTTCCGCTTTTCTTTGCCTATGCGGCCGGGTTATCTGAGTTAATTGGCAGTTGG
>NZ_JAGQBK010000024.1:0-18189 GCF_024345595.1 Synechococcus lacustris Maggiore-St4-Slac
AAGAAGGAAGGTCAATCGATCGTTTTAATGATGCTGCCTACCTCGCTGCAAATCCTGGCGTTGCGCAGTCTTACCTTTTCCGTGATAGCGCCGCCGAACATTTCATACTCTATGGCTTCAAAGAGGGCCGCGCTGCAACGATCTATTAAAATCATTTTTCTAGTGCTTCTGCGCAATATTTTTTTTAATAGTTGACGCAAAACTTCTTTGCGCTAGCATAAGGAGACTTCTAACTTTCAAATGCTTAGTTTTTCATTTAAAAAATTAAAATTTTTCCGGGCAATCCTCGCGATCAGCTTTGCCTTTACCTTGATTATTGGCAGTTGTGTTAATGCATCTTCCGCAACCACTCGTTTTGTTATGCCTGCAAACCATAAGGCCCATGAATATATACCCATTGAAAAACAACCAATTTATGAGAGTCTTATAACCCAACAAGAAGATGCTGAAAAATCACTCATACTCGAAGCAACCTACGCAGCACCATCAGCAACAGAAACGTTTGTAGATTTTTATACTCACTTAACAAGCGTTTACGATCACCTAATCCCCTATTACACCGATCCATCAATTTACAAAACCAGTGGGGCGTTTTGGTCTAGTAAAGATAAAGAAAATTTCAAAAAGTATGGAGTAATCTTGCAGGATGCTTCATTGGCACTTGATACAAGTAATATCATCGAATCAATAAGGCCTCAAGTAGCTGCCCATCGTGCCATTCAGTTAAAAGAAATTTTCGACTATATCTTTAAACATTCAACTGAACCAATAAGCTTGGAGGACAGCGGCCACGCGATAGGCCAAATTCAAAGTGATCCTAAATCTGGAGTGGTTGAATTTCCTCAATCTCCACTGGTTCTAAGTAGCCATAGAACACCTCAATCCGCTCCTGAATCAACAAGCAAAACAGGTGAAAAAGAAGGGTTGTATTTATTTACAACTGAAACTGTAGATTTCATACCAGGTTTATACGACTTAATCAAACAAGATATTCCCACTACCTCTGATGTTCGCGAAAGTAGATTTTACACTCCAGGTTTTTACAAATTAATCACAGAAACCCCCGGTCACCTTATTGCACCAAAGTGGTACCTTAATCTTCCCGCAAATATTAAGTCTATTGCAGATATCGCTTTTGGAGAGAACACACTAATCCAAATACTGTTAGCGGTAGCTTTTACTCTTATGTATTTAATATTTACCACTTTAATCGCAGCGCCTTTCCTTAAAACATATAAACGTAAATTAGATTCCGATTCCGATGAATACATATCAAAACTTTGGGTGTCTCTTCAAGATCGTGAGGCTTGGATCCGCTTATTTTTAGCAATCATATTTGTAACTGCTACCAGCATTACTCTTTCTCAAGGGATTATTGAGTATGCTAATATCACAGGCTCTCCATTACTTGTATTTACTGAGGTATTCAATTTTATATATTACCTTGGCCTTAGCTTTACATCATTCATATTATTTGAACTTATCGGTAGAATTTCCTGTGATTTAATTGTTTCGATTTCACCAAACCGTTCATCCGTTGATCTTAAGTGGATATCAGGTTCGATCATGCCAGCTTCGAGGCTCGTGGGAATTGTATTTTCAACTTATTATATTTATCAACTTCTTATCTCATTTGGATTGCCGCCTTCCACAATCCTTGCCTTCTCTGCCGTGCCTGGTTTAGCAATTGGTTTAGGTGCATCTAAAATGCTTTCTAATCTTATTGCTGGCCTAGTTATCCAAACAGATCGGCCGATCAGAGTTGGAGATTTTGTAGATATTGGTGGCACTAATGGATTTGTTTCCCAAGTTGGTTTGCGTTCGATCAAGCTCGAAACAATATCAAGCCTAATAACTTTACCAAACGCAAAGGCAGACGAATCCAATATAAATAATTACATGCTCACCGAAAAAGATAGCAATGGGAATACTTGCAGAGTATATTTAATTAATTTAAGTTCATCTCAGCAACTTATTCACTCCCATGAACACATTTATAAAATTGCAGACGAACTTAAAGCCCACCTCAGCTCAGAACCGTTGATCAAGCGTTATGTTTTGATTGCCAAGCCAGCGGTTATTGATGCCCCAGCTAAATTTGTATGTAAAATATTTACAACAGCAACAAACTGGGTTGAGCATGATGCAATAGTTACTAATTACAATAATCTTTTCGCTGCTCTAGAAGTTAAATATCCTGGCAGGGAGCCTGGTCCTGAAAAAATATTAATGCTTCAACCCAGCAGCTGAATGCTTTTGTTTCGCCATATCCCGATGGCACTAACGCATAGAAAAATGTATATTGGTTTTTCCCCATATATACTATAAATGCTGATATTTTTATTTCTCGATAGTTTCATTGTTGATATTTTCGATTTATCTGCTTTTAATCTATTTATCACCAGGCCGCTTGGATCCACCACCGCTGTCGGGCCAGTATTAGCAACACTCAAAAGCCACTTAGATGTTTCGATCGCTCTTAGCTGAGCCAATGCTAAAAATTGCTGCTGCAATTGCAACGGATATGGATCAAGGTTTGCCACAGCTAATAACCATTCTGCCCCTTCCCTTGTGGCCGCAGCAATGCTTGCGCCATCGGCTAATTCATAACAAATAATCCCGGCTATTGGTCCGATTGGATTTGGTAGATTCAGCAGCCGTGAGCCACTTCCAGGCTGCAATCCTCCTACAGCTGAAAGTCCGCTCCACTGCAACCATTCACCCCCCGGTACCCATTCCCCAATTGGCACTAATCGATGCTTATCAAGCCAACTTTTTGGTTTTAGATTTCCTGCTGGAAACCACAACAAGCTGCTGCGATCTTCAATTCCATCACGCCTAAAACCGCCACTAATTACAGCTACATTTTTTGAATTGGGTTGTTCGCCTTCAGGTAATGCACCCTCTGGTAGCACTACAGCTGCAGAGCCATCAGCTTCTGCTTCCAGAATCGCATCGCCGAGCAAGTATCGCTGCCTTTGTTGCATCTCCCATTCAAATTTTTCACGGGTGGGTAATGCCGGTTGCACCACCTCCAGCTGCAATTTTTGGCTGCTATCCACATCACTATTAAGAGCAAGGGCAGCAGCGCCAAGCCCATGGGCTGTAAGCACCACAAACAGCAGCAAGGGCCAGGCTTGCCGCCACAGCAACCAACTAATTAACAACTGCATAGCAGCAACTAATCCAGCCCCGCCAAATGCCGCCAAGCCAGCCAGGGGCCTATCTCCTGGTAATGCAGCAGCACCCAAACCAAGCCAAAACAATGGGCCCTTGGCAAGTAGCACTTCCGTTAGCCCCCACAACAGGGCCGCAAAACAGGCGCTCGATAGCCGGCTTGGCCCCAGCCATTGCAGTAATCCACACCACAGGGCCAACAAAGCAGCCCCCGCCAGGCTGCATAAACCAAGCAAAAGCAGCACCAAAGGCAAACTCAAAACAGCAGGCACCCCCAACCAGGTAAGTGGATGCAAGGCCAGTAGCCAGCGATGACTCACCAGCACCGCCGCCGCACCCCAAACGGCACCACCCCTGGGCCCGAAACGCCAAAGCGGCAGCAGCGCAATCCACAACAACCAGGGCCAACCCAGTGGTGGCAGGGCAACACCAGCCAACGCACCCGCCCCTAGGGGTAGCCATCCCCACCATTTTGAAATTATTAGCCAATCCTTAAGCAGATTGCCCCCATTCCTTAGCCCGCTATCGAGGTATTGCTTCATACATTTGCCAGTGTTCTCCGATGCATCTGAGCATGGTTGCCAGTCGCGACAACTTAGGCCTCAGGGAATTGCTGGAAAGCAGTTTTAGTAAACGCAACCTAGTGCCAATGCCGGCAGGTAGCCCCATACCCCTGCTTAAAGATCACGTATGGCTCGTGGTGCGCGGCATGACCAAACTTGTTACCTCTTATATGAGTGGCGATGAAGCCCTCTTGGGTTTAGTGGGGCCAAACGAACCATTCGGCGAACCCCTCAGTGCAGTTACCCCATACGAAGCCATCACCCTCAGCGAATCCGATCTGCTCTGCCTGCGTTGGGATGAATTACTAGATGATCCAAACCTAAGCAGGGCGATGCTGCTGGCCATGGCCCGTCGCTATCGCCAAAGTGAAGCCCTACTGGCCTTGATGGGTTTACGGCGGGTTGATGATCGCCTGCGGGGTTTCCTGGAGCTGCTCGCCCACGACTACGGCCAACCCTGTGAAGGTGGCAGCCGCATTGGCCTGCGTTTAACCCATCAGGAACTAGCCAGCAGCCTTGGCACCACCCGGGTAACCGTTACCCGCTTCATGGGTCAGCTGCGCGATGAGGGTTGGTTGTTGATGGAACCCGGTCGTTTTCTGGTGGTTAAGAGCAAAGCCCGCTAAACCGCTTAGAGAAGCGCCAGCCCCATGGAACCAGCAAATCCCCTGCAACAACTTTTAGTGCGGGGCCTTGGCACCACCAATTTGGTGGTTGAGCGCCTGCGGGCCGTTACCCAAAACTGGGTGCTGAGCGGCCGCCTGGATCCAAACCAAGCCACAGCCCTAGTAGATGAAGTAACAGCGGCCATGCGGGGTGAAAATCCCGATGTGGAAAAACAAGCGGAACGGCAACTGGAACGTAATTTCGATAATTTCCTCCAAGATGTGGGCCTAGCCCGCCAAAAGGAACTGGATGAACTGCGCGGCCGCATCGATCGCCTAGAGCAGCAGCTGCGCCAACAGGCCTGACAGAATCCCCACAGATCACCCCAAGTTATGCGCGAGATCTTGATCAGTTCAGCCGTGTGTGTTGCCTGCCTATTGGTGGCCCTAGCAAGCCAGTTGATAGCCCCCACGCCCATGGTTAACGCAGCAGCTCCTATGGCCCAAAGCCGTGCTGCCTTTGAATTGGATCCAAACGACCCAAACCCCCTTCTTTTTGCCATGGCACCCGATAACACTGAAATTGCCAAAGGCAAAGCCGCCGACCTCCTTGGTGGCGACGACCTGGTAGCAGCCAAGGAACGCACCACCCCTTCAGGTTTAAAAATCACCGACCTAGTTATCGGCAGCGGCCCTGAGGCCAAAAGTGGCGACAAGGTTTCGGTGAACTATCGCGGCACCCTCACCAATGGGAAAGAGTTCGATAGCAGCTACAGCCGCAACGAAGCCTTTAACTTCCCCCTCGGAGCTGGCCGGGTTATCCGCGGTTGGGATGAAGGGGTTGCTGGCATGAAAGTGGGTGGCAAACGCAAGCTTGTAATCCCCCCAGATCTGGGCTACGGCGAAAGGGGTGCCGGCGGCGTGATCCCCCCCAATGCCACTCTGATTTTTGAAGTGGAACTGGTGAAGGTAGCCCCTTAGGCACATAAAGAAACCAAACCCGATCGTTAAGATCTAAACGTCTTCCCCAGCTTTAAACATGGCCCACAGTCTTCCCACCCTGCCCTACGGCCTCGATGCCCTCGAGCCCCATATTTCAAGGAGCACCCTTGAATTTCACCATGGCAAACACCACGCCGGCTACGTAACCAACCTGAATAAATTGGTTGAGGGCACTGAGCTCGCAGATAAAAGCCTGGAAGAAACCATCACTGCCGTAGCTGGTGATACCAGCAAAGCTGGTGTGTTTAATAACGCCGCTCAAGTTTGGAACCACAGCTTCTATTGGCAGTGCATTAAGCCAGCAGGTGGCGGCATGCCAAGCGGTGCCCTAGCCGAAAAG
Organism: Synechococcus lacustris Maggiore-St4-Slac; assembly: GCF_024345595.1. Taxonomy (NCBI): domain Bacteria; kingdom Bacillati; phylum Cyanobacteriota; class Cyanophyceae; order Synechococcales; family Synechococcaceae; genus Synechococcus; species Synechococcus lacustris. Next base: position 5,688 of record NZ_JAGQBK010000024.1, read on the forward strand.
ATCAATGCTGATTTCGGTAGCTTTGAGAGCTTTGCCGAACAATTTAAAACCGCCGGTGCCACCCAATTCGGCAGTGGCTGGGCCTGGCTGGTATTGGATGCAGGCAGCTTGAAAGTAACTAAAACCGCCAATGCAGATCTGCCTTTAGCCCACGGCCAAAAAGCACTTCTAACCATGGATGTGTGGGAGCACGCCTATTACCTTGATTATCAAAATCGTCGCCCTGATTACATGGCAACTTTCCTTGATAAACTAGTTAACTGGGATTTTGTTGCCGCTAATTTAGCAGCTGCTTAATAATTCTCACATCTAGCTGAATTAAGTACCGCTTCTGGTGGAATCCACATGGCATCACCATAGGAAAAGAAGCGGTACTTTTTTTCAATTGCCTCTAGATACAATGCCATTAACCGCTCGCGGCCAATCAGGGCACTAACTAATAACAACAGCGAACTTTTTGGCAAATGAAAGTTCGTGAGTAACCCTTCAACAACTTTAAATTTATATCCCGGTTGAATTACTAAATCCACTGGCCCGCAGTGGGGTTTAAGCAACCCTCCATTCAATTGAGCTACCGCTTCAAGGCTGCGCACACTAGTGGTGCCAACAGCTATCAACCTGCCGCCTCGAGCCCGGCAAGCCGCAACGGCAGCCACCAAATCCGCTGTTACCTCAACCCATTCGCTGTGTAATTGCAGCCCACTAAGGTTTTCTATCTCAAGGGGCCTAAATGTTCCAAGGCCCACATGCAAAGTAATGCTGGCAATTTCCACACCGCCAGCTCTAATAGCATCTAATAATTCATCACTTAAATGTAAACCAGCGGTTGGGGCCGCCACCGCCCCAGGCCTAGATGCGAAACGGGTTTGATACCGCTCATCATCGCTGGCATCCTGTTGATGGATGTAAGGGGGCAATGGCATCGATCCATATCGCACCAGCAGCGGCTCTAAGGCAGCAGCATCAATGCATTCGCTTGGAAATTGCAAAATGCGCCCACCGCTTGCCTCGTTGCAGCCCAGCACCTGCAAGTGTTGGGGCGGCTGATCTGGCGCCTGCAACTCCAGCCAATCACCGGCTTTTAATTTTTTGGCCGGTTTAGCAAGGCATATCCACTGGCCGCCGCCTAATGCTGCCGGCTCCAACACCAAAAGCTCCACCAAACCACCAGTGGCACGGCGTGCCTTAAGGCGGGCCCGCAAAACCCTTGTGTTGTTAACAACTAATAAATCACCTTTACGCAATTGTTGCGCCAAATCCCACACCTGCAAATGGCTACAACCCTGGCCGCCGCCCTCCACCTTCAGCATCCTGGCCCGATGGCGGGGCTCCAGGGGCCGCTGGGCGATCGCATCAACAGGCAATTCAAAGTTATAACTCGAGAGCAATTGGTCTTGATTTAATTGCTGCATAAACTTAATTACTGGATCAAACAAATAAAATCTATTTATTTAAATAATATCGAACAACCGTAAATACCCGGTTGCGCTGATCAACAAGAGCCTGGCGCATATTGATGGCCCGTTGATTTAAAAGCAGGCCATCAAATGGTTTACGGGGGATGGCCATGGGCATCACAATCGTTTGCAACAGCTCTGGATAGGCGTCTTCCTCGGCTTCAACGCAATCCACAAATGGTGAAACTAAAGAGGAACCAGGGCTTTCCATAATGCGTAATTCCAAGCCAGGGTTAATGCCAACAGCCGCAATCCAGGCCGCCTCTATCTCAGCTGCATCCTCCTCGTCTGATTTAACCCACACTCCAAGCACATGATCAGAAATAGCTGCGGCATAGCGCAAGGCATCAAGGGTTGGTTCTGTGATTGAAGGCACCCAAACTATGGAGCGATTACCGATTGGTTCCGTGCGTTTTGGTAAACACAAATTCGCCCTATAGCCCTCGGGCAATGCCATCGCCCCGTAAACCTCCCGATAGCGGCGCCTAACCCCAGCTAAAAGCAACACAATTAGTGGCACAGCAACTACAACAGACCACGCTCCTTCATTGAATTTACTAACAATAATCACCAGTAAAACGAGGAATGTTGTTAATGCGCCAAGGGCATTCATCAGTGAATGCTGTAGCCATGCTTCACCCTTTAAGCGCCACCAATGGCGCACCATACCCGCCTGGGATAATGTAAACGCCGTGAATACACCAAGGGCATACAGATTAACCGCCATATTTGTATCACCTTGGCAAATAACAATCACAAGGCCAGCTGCTAACAATAAAAATAAAATGCCATTTTGAAATACCAATCGATCACCAACCCAGCCCATCTGCCTAGGCAAAAATCTATCCTTTGCCAGCAATGCTGCCAACCGAGGGAAATCAGCAAATGAAGTATTAGCAGCAAGGGCAAGTATCAATAACGTAGCTATTTGCAAAGCCCACAACAAAATACTGCCCTCTCCAAATACGCGGCCGCCGATTTGGGCCATCACAGTTTGGTTGGGATTTGGGGCAATGCCATAGGCATAACCCAAGGCGCTAACGCTGAAAAACATCAGCGAAAGTATCACCCCCATCACCACCATCGTGAGCCGTGCATTGGCAGCAGCCGGTGCCCTAAATAACTTCACCCCATTGGAGATGGCCTCAATGCCAGTCATGGCAGAACAGCCAGAACTAAAGGCCCTCAGTATCAAAAACAAACCCAATGGCTCCAATGCTTTTATCGGTGGCGGTGGATCAGCATGGAAACCATGGCCAAAGGCCAAATTCAGCACACCCGCTATGGCCATAAGTGCCACCATCACAACAAAGGCATAGGTGGGATAAGCAAATAAGCGGCCTGCATCCTTAACGCCCCGCAGATTTGCCCAACCCACCAACACCAGCAATATCAATGAAAAGCTCACCTCATGGGGCAACAGTTGGGGCACCAGGGAACTGAGCGCTTGGGTGCCTGCCATCAGGCTCACCGCGGCGGTGAGCACGTAGTCGATAAGTAGCGAGGCCGCTGCCACCAGAGAAGCTGTGGTGCCAAGGTTTTCCCTCGCAACCACATAGGAGCCACCGCCTTGGGGGTAGGCCTCAATCGTTTGGCGATAGGAGAGCACCACAATTGCCACCAAGGCAATGATTGCCAAGGTGATTGGTATCGACAGTTTTAAAGCGCCATTGCCCGCCAGCACCAATACCCCTAGGGCAGCTTCCGTTCCATAGGCCACCGATGACAATGCATCGGACGAAAGGATTGCAAGTGCCTCAAAGTTGGGCAGGGTTGCTGCCTCCGTTTGATGGCGCTGTAGTGGCTTACCAACAAGTGTTTGCAGCAAACGTAAAATCAAATCAGCACTCCTTTAAAGGGCCAGGCTTTCTGGATCGTTTTCAATTAATAGGGCTAGATCTTTAAGGAACGCAGCAGCATCTGCCCCGTAGATCACCCGGTGATCAGCGGTGATGTTTACCTGCATTTGAGCTTTAACTGCAATTGAACCGTCGCTGTTTGCCACCACCACAGGCCTGGATGCTCCCACCGCCAAGATCGCACCAGTGCCCGGGGGCAAGATTGCATCAAATCGATCAACTCCAAACATCCCCAGGTTGGAAAGGGTGAAAGTGCCGCTGCTGTATTCCTCTGGCTTGAGTTGTTTTGTGCGGGCCCTAGCTACAAGATCAGCCCAGTTGCGCGAAAGGCTATAGAGATCAACTCGATCCGCTTGGGCTAACACGGGCGTAAGCAGCCCGCCACCTTCCATGGCCACCGCAACCGCAACATTTATCGCTGTTGGGAAGCTGGTGCCAGCGTCGCTGTAGGCGGCATTCAGCTGGGGATGGCGCACCAGGGTGAGGGCCACTGCCTTTGCTAAAAGGGCAGTCATGGTTACGCCTTTTGGCTTTACTTGTTTATAGAAAGCGTCAAGTTTAGTAGTGGTAATTGTGTAACCAACCCGGAAGCTTGGGGTGGCCAAGCTGGCCATCATGTTGCGATTTACCGCCTGCTGCAGCGTGCTGAAGGGTTTTGTTTCACCTGGAGCAGCCACAACAACTGCGGGCAGGGGCACAACTGCTGCTGCTGCTGGAGCTGCTGATGCTGGAGCAATGCTTGGCACCTTGCCGGCTGCTTTTTCCACATCTGCCGCCACCAAACGGCCATGGGGACCACTACCTTGCAAGCCCTCAAGCTTCACACCAAGCTGTTGGGCCAGCTTGCGGGCCCTGGGGCTAGCAATTACACGGTTGCCCCCCACAGCGGCAACCTCTGCTATGGGTTCAACTTTTACTTCTGGTGCCGGTGTAGGGGGTGGAACTGCAGCTGGTGGTGCTGTTGCTGTTGGAGTGGCTGTTGGAGAAGGAGTGGCTGTGCCGTTAGCCCGCAAATTTTCTAATTCCGCTTCTGTTTCCACCACCAAGCCGATCGTTTCACCCACCGGGGCGGTGCTACCAGCAGGCAGTAGCACTGCCCCAAGGAAACCCGCCTCAAACGACTCCACATCCATATCGGCCTTATCCGATTCCACCACCAGCACCGATTCACCCCGTTCCACCCGATCGCCAGGCTGCTTAAGCCATTCGACGATTTTTCCCTCAGTCATCGTGGAACTGAGGGCCGGCATGAAGATCTCGAAGGTTGCCATCCGCTGCTTCAGCACTGCGTTTGGCGGATCCTATCGCCGCAGCTCAAGCACCTTCGCTAAGCGACTCCACCACCCCATCTCTCACCACGATTGAGGCTTGTAATTTTTCAACCAAATTGTCGCCCACCTCAACGGTGCAGCTGCTTTCCAGCTGCCCCTGGTCAACGATTTGCTCCATTTCAAGCCCTTGCACACTCACCTGTTGATCTAACAAGTTGCGTTTTTGTTCCTCCAGTTCAGCCCGCTTAGCTGCCACCTGTTGCTGCACCCCAGCAACTTGTTCTTGGATGCGGGGGTCGAGGGGATTTGCACTCTGGCGGCGAATTTCATTCACCACCTCTTGGCCCTCCTGCTCCAACTGGGCCAACTGTTGATCTGTGGTGGAGATCGCCTGGCTGATTTCACGCTCGGCCTCTTCCTTCCAGCGGGGCGTAACCACAGCCCGAATCGTGATGTTGCGTTTAATCGAGAGTTGATTTGCCATGGCTGGTGGAATTCCGACGCCCAAGCCTCTCAGCCTGCGTAGATCTGGTCAATCGCCGCAGCATCCCTTTCGGCAATTCGATCGCGTTTTTGCTTGAGGGTTTGAGTGAGCAAACCGTTTTCAAGGCTGAATGGTTCCACCAGGGCAACCCCCGCCAAACGTTCCTCCCCGCGGGCGCCACGGCGCTCTGAAAGCAGCTTGTTTAAGCGCCTGGTGAGCGCCTTTAGCAGTGAGGCCTGATCATGCAGGCCCTGCGCCAAGCCAAAGGCCTGCAGTGCTTCCTGCCTAGGCACCACCAATGCCCCTAATTGACGTCGGTCCTGGCCCACCACCATCACCTGTTCCACCAGCTCAGATGACGCCAATTGATCCTCAAGGGGACCCGGTTCAATGTTTTCGCCAGAACTGAGCACGATCGTGTCTTTTGCCCTTCCGGTGAGAAATAAGGAGCCATCGGCTAGCAGCAGCCCCAAATCGCCGGTGTTAAACCAACCCTCAGGGTCTAAAACCGCTGCTGTGGCCTCGGGGCGCCCCAGGTAGCCAGCCATCACCTGCGGTCCGCGGGCTAGCACTAAACCCCTTTCACCCCAATTCAAAATCGGGCGCTCCCCAAGGGCAGCGGTGCTTTCAACTGCCACAATCCGCAGTTCCGTGCTGCCCAGTGGCCGGCCGGCACTGGCGGTGCGATTGGCCCAAGCACGGCGGCAGGTGAGCACGGGGCTGGTTTCAGTGAGGCCATAACCCACCAATAGCTGGATACCGATTGCAGCAAAAAAAGAATCGATGTGTTTGGGCAAGGCGCCACCGCCACTGATGGCCGTTAACAAACTGCCGCCAGCTAGCTGGCGCCGCACCGCAGGCCAAAAAAGCAACGCCGCCAATTGAGCTGCCGGCCAGGTGGCAAGCGCCTTAAGCAGGCCCATCAGCCTTGCCACTAGGGGCTGGGGCATTTCCTGCAGGTTGCGATAACAACGCCAGCCATTCCCATGGGCTTCTGCGATCGCTAGGGCTTTAGTGAGCAGTTGCCGCCGCAGGGGTGGCATGGCCTCAAGGGCCGTGCAAAAACCAGCATGGATTGATTCCCACAACCTCGGCACGCTGATCATGTAGTGGGGCCGCACCCGCTGCAGGTCGCTGCGGAACTGGCGGATATTGGTGTAGCTCTGGCTGCAACCGCGGGATAGCAACAGATAACCGGCACTGCGCTCATAGGCATGCCATATCGGCAAGATGCTCAACACCCGATCGCCTGGCCTGGGATTAACAGCTACCCCAAGGCTGCGAATTTGATGCAGCAAATTTGCTTGGCTAAGGGGTACCCCCTTGGGGCGGCCTGTGGTGCCAGAGGTGTAGAGCACCGTTGCTAAACGGCTAGTTGCTGCTTCAAAAGGTTTGTCACAGCTGGCACCAGCGCCAAGGGCAAGGAAATCAAGCCAGCTGTAAACCGCTGGCAAATTGCACTCTTGTGCATCAAAACCTTGTTTTGCCAAAGCTTGTTCCGCCACTGCTTCCCCATGGAGCAGCAACACAAAAGCGATCTCCTTTAGATCGCCAGCTCGCGCCAAAGCTCGCAACAGGCTGGGATCTTCCAACACCAAAGCCTTGGCCTTGGCATCGCTGAGAATAAAAGCCAATTCTTCAACGGGCGCCTGGCTACCTCGCACCGCAGCTGCAGCCCCAAGCCGCATCAAACCTTGATCTGCCGCTAACCAGCGGGGTCCATTTTCAGCAAATAGGGCCAGCACATCTCCAGCCCCAACCCCTAAGCGCTGGAAACTCGCAGCCACTAAACCAATTTGGCGATGCAATTGGGCAAAACTGAGCTGCTCAGGTGCTGGCCCATGGGCTTGATCAAGGGCCAGCAGGTTCCCATGGCTTTGGGCTAAACGGGGCCACAAACCATCTATTCCCTGCAGATCTGAGTAATCAGGCTGAGCCGCTAGGGCCCGTTGGTCCTGGCGATCACCACTCCAGCGCACCCAGGCCAAGCCCATCTTGATCAATAAAGGTGAGCAGATTCTGCTCGCTGATTGGCTGCAACGAACGCCATTGCAGCCGATGGGCCAATGCATCGGCAAAAGGTTGTTGCAACTGGGCCACACTGCAACCTGGCCGCCATTGGTTCAGCCCTCCCACCGGCAGCTCTAAGCCACAGGGTTTGATGGCAGCAAAACCGGCCAACTCACAATTCACATTCAGGGCAACACCGTGCTGGGTAACCCAGCGACGGGCGGAAACACCAATGGCAGCAACCTTTTTGCCCTCAAGCCACACGCCTGTGAGCCCCGCCCGCCGTTCGCCAAATAAATCAAGTTGAGCCAACACATCGATTACCGCCCCCTCCAATTCACGCAGATACCAGTGCAAATCACAGCGATGGCGCTTTAAATCCAGCAGCGGGTAAGCCACCAATTGGCCCGGCAAGTGATGGGTTACTTCGCCACCGCGATCAAGCCTTACTAGGGGGGCCGGCGGTGTGGCGGGATCAAAGCCAAGAAATTGCTCAGATGCGCCGCGGCCAAGGGTGTAGCAAGGGGGGTGCTCAAGCAGCAGCAGCAGTTCTGGTATTTGAGCCTGGTTTTGATTGCGAATTAATAAGCGCTGCCATTGCCTCTGCCACTGCCATGCCTGTTCTAGGGGCACAAACCTAGAGAGAGCACAAAGGAATGCAGCCGGCAATACCCGATCCATGGCTTCCTCCATACATTGATAACACCCACCAGGAGGTCTACCCATGAAGCTTCTGATCCATGGCCGCAATCTCGAGCTCACCCCAGCACTGAGGGATTACACCGAAAACAAGCTCTCCCGTGCCGTGGGCCATTTCAATGGTTTGGTGCAGGAGGCGGATGTGCACCTTTCCGTAGCCCGTAATCCAAGGGTGCCACAACAAACAGCGGAGGTAACACTGTTTGCCGCTGGCACCGTTATCAGGGCCCAAGAACGCAGCGAAAACCTCTACGCCAGCATCGATCTGGTGGCAAACAAACTTGCCCGCCAGCTAAAGCGCCATAAAGATCGCCGCAGCGACCATCACCACGGCCCCAGCAGCCTTGAAGCGGAAGCAGTAGATCTCCAAGGCGACCTAACCGCAGGCCGCACACCACAGTTACCGGCCCCGGTAGTGCGCAATAAGTACTACGCCATGCCTGCGATGAGTGTGAACGAAGCAATCCATCAACTGGAGGTGATCGACCACGACTTTTATGTATTCCGTGAAAAGGAGTCGGGTCAACTCCAGGTGGTGTACCAACGCAACCACGGCGGATACGGTGTGATCCAAGCCCGCAGCTAAACCAGTTGCCCCCTTCCCAAAGCCCTGATCTCGCCCCGCTTATCGACCATGCCCTGCTGGATCCCCGCCAGGGCCAGCAGGCGGTGGAGCAATGCTGCCAAGAGGCTTTGCACTACGGCTTTGCCGGGGTTTGCCTTGCTTCCCGCTGGATGCCCCTAGGCCGCCGTTTGCTGGGGGATCGCAGCCCTAGCAAAACAAAATTGGTGAGTGTGGTGGGCTTTCCCTTTGGTGCCGTAGTTGGCGCAATAAAAAGGGTGGAGGCTGAATTCGCCACCGAAGCCGGGGCTGATGAACTTGATTTAGTGCCCGATTTTGCCCTGTTGATCGACGGCGAACTCACGGCCCTGCACGATGAAATCGCTGCAATTGTGGAACTGGGTTTACCGGTAAAGCTGATCCTTGAAGCCGATCAAATCAGCTCAAGCCAGCTAGAAGCCCTTGTGGAAGTGGCTTTAGATGCAGGCGTGGCCTATCTCAAAACCGGCAGTGGCTATGGCCCTGCGGTGGCACCAGCCCTGGTGGAACGCCTCAAATTATTGGCCAGGGGTCAAGCAAAGCTGAAGGCCTCAGGCGGCATTCGCAACCTTGAACAGGCCCTAACCCTTGTGCAGGCGGGCGCTGAACGGCTTGGCACCAGCCGTGGGGTAGCCCTTGCCAAGGAACAACGGGGCTGATGAATGAACGCCAGGTGGAGGGCCTCTGCCTGCAGGCAAGTGCCCTAGGCGAACAAGACCGTTTGCTCACCCTGCTAAGCGCCGAGGAAGGCCTGGTGCGCATTGCCGCAAGTGGTGCCCGTAAACCGCTCAGCCGCCTTGCTGCCGCCAATGTGCTCACCCATTTCAGGGGTGAAGTAAAGCGAGGCCGCAGCCTTGATCGCCTGGGCCAAATAAGCGTTTTCCATAGCTATGGCCGCCTTGGCAAGCACCTGGATACCTTGGCCGCCGCCCAATGGCTTTTGGAGCTTTGTTTACTGCTGGTGCCCCAGGGCCAACCCCTGGAAGGGTTTCTTGATCTGGTGTTACACCGCTTAGATCAACTAGAGCAATTGCTTGAGGCGCCAGCGGCCCAACGCCAAGCTGAAGCCCTTGCCACAGCCGTGCAAACAGCAGTGCAATTAATGCAACTGGCTGGTTATGCCCTACCCCTTAGCTGCGATTGCCGTAGCGGTGAGCCCTTGGAGCCCCCCCTTGGCAACTGGAGCTGGCGCTGCAGCGTGATCCCCGCCGAAGGCTTTTGCATTGGTCCCCAACCAGGGGCAGTGTTGCTGTTGAACGCTTCTGAACTGGCACTACTACAACGGCTGCCCCGCCCCCAATTACCCCGCTGCGGCGATGGCAGTTTGATGGGACCCGTTCCTGTGTGGCAAAGGCTTTTAACCCTGATCAGCTTTTGGTGTAGCGAACATCTAGGGCGCAGCCCCCGTTCCCTTGCCCTGCTGAGGCAGGATTAGCCGCAGGGCGGGGACAGATCAGCAGGTGAGCGAGCAGCAAAACAAACCAAATGGCCTAGAGGCCGTGCTGCTCTTGAGGGAGTTCAGGCTGCTTTGGCTTGGCCAAATTTTTTCGCAGCTAGGCGATAAGTTTTGGATCGTGTTGATGGTGTTTCTGATCGCCCAAACCTGGGCCCAGAGCACTGGCGTTGATAGCGGCCCCCTAGCGGGAGCAGCGGAATTAATTCGCGAACGGGGCCTTAGCTCAGGCTCAAATTTGGCCCCCGGCCAAGGGGCCAATGAAGCCCAGCTGATCACTTTGCTGGCCACAGGCATCTACGCCGCCAACACCCTGCCGGCAATGGTGCTTGGCAGCGTTGCTGGTGTATGGGCAGACCGCTGGCCAAAACGGGCTGTGATGGTGGCATCCAATGCCCTGAGGGCCTTACTAGCACTCGCTGTGCCTGTGATGTTGCTGCCAGGCCCCACCTGGCTGGGGCTCAGCTGGGGCTATTGGGGTTTGGTGGTGCTTACCTTCTTGGAATCCTGCTTTACTCAATTTTTTGCGCCGGCGGAACAGGCAGCCATTCCCCTTTTGGTGGATAGATCCCTATTGCTGCCAGCTAATTCTTTGTATACCGCCACAACCATGGCGGCCACAATCGTGGGCTATGCCATTGGTGAACCGGTATTACAGCTGCTGCACCAAGGCTGTTTAGCCCTTGGCCTGCAGGGGGGTGAATTCCTGTTGGTGCCCTTTGCCTACGGCGGCGCCGCCCTGATTTTGTTGTTTGTTAAACCAAATGAGCAGGTGCGTGAAAGCAGCGGCAATAGCGTTTGGCTGGATATCAAAGAAGGGTTCAACTTTCTGGCCGATCGCAGCAGCGTGCGGGGGGCTGTGCTGCACCTGGTGGTGCTCTACAGCCTGCTAGCAGCCCTTTATGTGCTTTCAATCAGCCTTGCTTCAAGGGTGGCGCAGTTGGGGCCCACCAAATTTGGCGTATTACTTGCCATGAGTGGCCTTGGCCTCGCCCTTGGCGCCCTGCTGGTGGCACAAATGGGCCATAAATTCCATCGCCGCTCACTGGCAAGCGTTGGTTTGGGCACCATGGGTTTTTCATTGGTGCTACTGGCTCAGTTGAAGCCCTACCTGTGGCCCACCCTGCTGCTTTGCTGCGTTTTAGGAGTTGGGGCTGCCCTGCTTGGCATTCCAGCCCAAACCACCATCCAGGAAGACACACCTGAACATCTGCGGGGCAAAGTTTTTGGCCTGCAAAACAATCTTGTGAATATTGCCTTGAGCCTGCCTTTAGTGCTGGCTGGGGCCTTAGTAAGCAGTGTGGGGCTGAAACCAGTGCTGTTGATGTTGGCCCTGATCCTCTTTGCCGGAGTGCTGCTCGAGCGCCCCTGGGGCATAAAACCCATCGACCGCTGCTAATTTTCTTAGCTGGAGTGCCCTTGCCGTTGAATGCGTATTGCCTGGCTTGGCAAAAAATCACCCTTTTGCGGGAATGTTTCCTATGGCCTTGCCGTAACTGAGGCCCTGAAGGAACGAGGCCATGGCATTAGTTTTATCCACTTCAACACCCCCAGCCTTCAGGCAAATTCAGAGAGCCACAACGATCAGGAACCGGAGGTAGCCCTGCCCTATCTGGTGAAATCCCAGATGTATACGATTCCATCACCGCGGGCTAGTCGCGAATTAAGGGAATCACTGGAGCGATTTCAGCCCGATTTAGTGCATGCAAGCCTCACCCTTTCACCGCTTGATTTCCGCCTGCCCGAACTATGCCAACAATTGGGTGTGCCGCTTGTAGCCACCTTCCACCCGCCCTTTGATGCCGGGCTGCGCAACATCACAGCCGGTGGACAACAGCTCACCTATCAACTCTATGCATCGTCGTTAGCAAAATTTGATCGGGTGGTGGTGTTTTCAGAGCTGCAGGCGGAGCTATTAATCCGCCTTGGTGTTGCTAAAAGCACCCTTGCTGTTATTCCAAATGGGGTGGATCCAAATATTTGGCGGCCTGGTGCTTCCCAATTAAGCGAACGCTTTAGAGGTAAACGGGTTTTCCTTTATATGGGCAGGTTGGCAACAGAAAAGAATGTGGAAGCACTGCTACGCGCCTGGAAATTAGTGCAACTGCCCGGCTGCGTTCTTGTGGTGGTTGGTGATGGACCGTTGCGCCAAGCGCTGCAAGCCAACTACAGCAACGATGATGTGATCTGGTGGGGCTACGAAGCAGATCAAGCAGTAAGGCTTGCTTTATTGCAAGTGGCAGAGGTTTTCATGCTGCCTTCCCTAGTTGAAGGTTTATCGCTTGCTTTGCTGGAGGCCATGGCCAGTGGCACAGCCTGCGTAGCCACCGATGCCGGCGCCGATGGCGAGGTGTTGGAGGGTGGAGCGGGCATTGTGATCAGCACCCAAGGGGTAACAACCCAACTGCGAACGCTTTTGCCAGTGCTGCGGGAACAACCGATCTTGAGCAGAGAATTGGGTCGCCGGGCACGGGAACGGGTACTGGAGCGCTACACCCTCAAGGGCAATATCGACGCCCTTGAACAGCTTTATACGGATTTGATTTCACCTATTCCATTAGCTGCTTAAAGGCTTTGGCAGCACTGGCTGAAAACTGCAGCGGGATCTGCAGCGGTTGTTATTGGTCTACCGATTACTAACTGGCTAGCGCCAGCGGCAAGGGCTTGG
>NZ_JAGQBK010000025.1:0-17998 GCF_024345595.1 Synechococcus lacustris Maggiore-St4-Slac
GTGCAGAGAAAGCGCCTTTACTCGCTACAAAACCAGCCAACTCAAATCTTGAAATAGGTAAAACATCTGTAAGCTTCAACATAAAACCGAGCACTGGTTTAACCACTACCTCTATTGCGATGAATCTTGCACCAATGATTGATGAAATAAATATAACAAATAAAAAAATGGCGTACTTCTCAACAACATCTCCAACAGATGGAAGCGCCCCTGTTGCTACTACCTTCACATACGATCCAGTTAAAAAAGCTGGCGCTAAATTCTATGATTTAGACGGAGATAAAGATAATATTGCAGATACAGTAAGTTTGAAATTTATTGATGGTGGATATGGCGATAAAGATAATACAAAAAATGGAGTTATTGTTGATCCATCAGCTGCTGGCGCAGTAACTTTATCACCTGTATTTACTAGCACTGGATCAGTTTTATCCGTTGCAGATCCAACAGATAAAATTTCTCCCGCAGCTATAATTTTACGCACTTCAATCAGCAGCCGAGCCAACACCGTAAATCAGCTTGGATATGTTGCCTTTAGTGAGAATGAAACTTCCACAACCATTACATACGACATTCTTAAAGAGAGAGCAAATATTTTATTTGCAAACCTTGAAACCGGCGATGTTCCATCTCTAGCAAATATAAATTTGAACAAAGATATAAGCATTATTAATGGGCAAAAATTAGTGTTCTTTGAGATCGTTGATACAACGCTAGAAAAACTTATGGCAGATGCAATAAGTGTTGCTGGATTTGGTTCAAGCTTCCGCACTCTTAACCTCACAGGCAGTACAAAAACTTCCAGCTCAACCAATGGCGGCAATACTCTTAAAGGTGATTTAGTTGATTCTTCTCTTGCGATCGGTGATCTAATTTCTGCTGAAACTCAAGAATCACCAATTTTTGATTTCACCCCTCTTTCTGGAATTTCACTTGCTGGAACAGTAACAGTTGCAAGAGAAGCAAGTTACAATTCAATTGTTGGTTTCTATAAAATTGAGAACGCCACTGGCGCTGTTCGAGATAGTGTCACAAATTTATTGATTCAACCTGGCGATGCTGGCTATCAGGCTGCTGCTTTGAAAGCAAATAACCTGTTTAGCAACTTTGGCTCACTATCTGCAGCCAATGGCTCTAATTCCACCACAAATCTGGCAATATTTAGTGATGCTGGAATGCTTGCCCCCTACGCAAATGTTACAAGCACTGGTGAAACCTTCTTTGCCTTTGGCAAAGCCAACAGCGATGGTCTTAATCACTTCCGCGCGCTTGGAAGCAATACCTATGGCCTAGAAGACCTTAAAGGTGGGGGCGACCAAGACCATGACGATCTGATTGTAAGCTTTAATTTCAAACAGGCCACTGCTTAATGCTCCCACCTTCAGAACCCGTTGTATTTAAATGGATAAAAGCTGAATGCGGCAGAATTAAATATCAAGAACTGGCTGGGAGGAGTGGGCCGCTTGCGAAAATAAGGCTTTACTGGTTTATCTTAATTGCCGCTATTCGCGATGCTAAGTTGCCTTAATTATCAATAATCTCGTTATTACTTAATACCCTTTGTGCAGCCTTGCCAACAAACCAAACACTAGCAAGGGTTGCAAATAAACCGATAATCCTCACGGCCCAGCCCAGTGGATCTGCCCTGCCGGAGAGCACCTCACCAAAACGGGCCACATCTCCGGCTAATGCGCCGAGGCCACAAAATAAGATCGTGCCCGGTAAAATACCAATCAAACCGATGTTGTAATCCCTCAGGCTCACCTCACTTAAGCCATAGGCAAAATTAAGTAAACTGAATGGAAATGCAGGGGACAACCTAGTTAATAGAACTAATTTTAAGCCCTCTTTGCTAACAGCTTGTTCAAGCGATTGCAATTTAGGCACTGCTGCTAAACGGCGGCGGGCCCAATCCCGCAGCCAATGGCGCCCCAGCAGGAAGGCCGCCTCCGCCCCAAGGCAAGCACCGATAAACACCACCAAACTGCCCCACCATGGCCCATAAAGGGCACCCGCCAACATCGAAGCCCACACCCCAGGCAACAACAGCGTTACCCAAACCGCATAAAGGGGTACAAATAAAACCGCCCCCAAGGGGGATTGCAGCAACGGCAGCACCTGGCTAAGCCAGGGAGATGAATCATCCATGGTTAACCGCAATCGGGGTGTTCATGCCATGGTGCGTAGGGAACTGATTCCATAAACAACCATGCAGAAAGCAGCTAGCAATGCCAACGCCTTTGAACCCTTTGAATATACATTTGAACAGCATGTAAGAGCTGAGAAGCTTGATAGCTATTACAAATTCAGCGAACAACTGCACCTCTTAGCTAGCCAGCAACCCGGTTACATCTACCACGAGAGGCGCTTGTTGGCGGGTGACGGTGAGATTCGCAACTTTCAAACCATTTTGCGCTTTGATAGCCCAGAAAATTGCATCAATTGGCTAGAGCATCCAGAAAGGCGCAGGCTTTTGCGCCAGGAGGAAGAACAAAATTACTTTCAATACAGCGGCCATGGAAACTGGCAGAGCTATTCACGCTGGCTGGCACGCAGCATTACTAAACCCACACCAAAGTGGAAGGTAAGCCTGCTGGTTTTGCTCACTCTTTATCCCACAGTGATGGTGCTAACACCATTGCTGCATCTCAGCCTTAAGGGGGTTGCTTATCCTATTAAAATGTTAATCAGTAATTCCCTATGCGTAGCAGCAACTTCTTGGATATTAGTTCCCATTGTAAGCCGCATTTACAGTAATTGGCTCCAGGGAAACCTCGGCCGCTGGCAACGTTGCTTTGCGCTTTCATCGCTGATAATTCTCTTTATCCTGCTGCTCAATGGCTTCCTGGCCCTGCCGAAAAGCCTCTGGGGTTAATTATAATTTGCAATCGAGAATAGGCCTGAAAACCGAAAAAGCCTGGTGATAGCCATTGAAAATACATTAATCCAAATCCCCTAATCGCTTGCGCGCCAGATCAGCCTGGGCTTCTGCTTCCCTCAGATTTGCGCCACATTCAAGCACCACCTCAGCTGGTGCTTTATCAGCAAAATTTGGATTAGTAAGGCGGCCCTTAAGGCCAGCAATTTCTTTTTCTGCCTTGCTCAAATCCTTTTGCAAACGCCCCCGCAAAGCATCCATATCCACCAACCCTTCAACGGGCAACAGCACCTGTAATTCACCGCTAACTGCAGCTAAACAGCGTTGGTTAGCACTGGCCTCAAGCTGCTCTGGGCTTAACACCTGAACGGATTCAGCCCTGGTTTGGGCGCTGATATCAGCGCTGGCTTGCTGCAGCACCGCCGCTAGGGCTGGCCTGCTGGTGATAAATAGCACAGGGGCCCCTTGGGCTGGTTTCAAGCCAGCTAAAGCGCGCAAATTGCGCACCACCCGAATCGCTTCGATTAATTCAGCGAATGTGAGCTCTAAGTTGGGATCAAGGGCTGCAACGTCTACCTGGGGCCATGGCTCGAGGGCTAATAAGCGCTCTTCCCCATGAGCCGTTAGCCCATGCCATAACTCCTCCGTGAGGTGCGGCATCAAAGGATGCAACATCACAAATAACTCAGTTAATACCTTTGCCAACACCTGGCGGGCAGTGCGCTGCTGGGCTGGATCCTGCAGGCGCCTCTTAAGCAATTCGATCGTCCAATCACACACCTCATTCCAAGCGAATTCATACAAACCCTTGGCCGCTTCACCGAGGGCGTAGCTGCCATAGCGCTGGGCTGTTTCTTGATTTACCCGCGCTAGCCGCGCCAGGATCCAACGATCGGCAAGTTGCAGCTGGGCTGGATCAGGCGCACCAAGGCTTTGCGGCGTTTCACCACCGAGGTTTAGCAGGGCAAAGCGCGTGGCATTCCACAACTTATTGGCGAAATTACGGGCCCCTTCCACCGTGGCGGAACTGTCGGTTTTGCGGTTGTAATCAAGGCGGATATCTTGGCCGGCACCCGCCACTTCACGCACCACAGCAAAACGCAGGGCATCAGCGCCGTAGCGATCAATCAACAGCAATGGATCGATGCCATTACCAGCTGATTTGCTCATCTTGCGGTTTTGTTCATCCCGCACCAGGCCGTGGATATAAACATCAGCAAAGGGAATCCAAGCTTCTTCTGCGCCGCGGGGATTTAAAACAGCGGCCAGCATCGTCATGCGAGCCACCCAGAAAAAGATGATGTCGAAACCGGTTACCAACACGCTGGTGGGATACCACTTAGCTAAATCAGCTGCCGAGCCATCGGGCCAGCCAAGGGTGGAAAAGGGCCACAACCCACTGGAAAACCAGGTATCGAGCACATCTTCATCCTGCTCGATTTGCACATCGGCGCCGTATTGAGCCATGGCCAGCTGCAGGGCCTCCGTTTCATCACGGGCCACCACATAGGGGGTGGCATCGCTTACCCGGCCGGCAGTTTCACTGATCACAAACCAGGCGGGGATGCGATGGCCCCACCAGAGCTGGCGGCTGATGCACCAATCGCGAATATCGGTGAGCCAATCCAGGTAAACCTTGCTCCACCGCTCCGGCACAAACTGGGGTTTGCTTTGCGCTAACGCCTCGCGGCAACGGGCCGCCAATGGTTCGGTTTTAACAAACCATTGGGTTGAAAGCAGCGGCTCCACCGGCACCTTGCCCCGCTCTGAATGGGGCACCGCATGGCGATAGGGCTCCACCTTCACGAGGAAGCCCTCCGCTTCCATGGCAGCTACCACCGCCTTTCTGGCCTCAAAGCGATCTAGCCCCGCAAATTGAGCAGCGGCGGCATTCATCGAGCCATCTTTAGCCATCACAGTGATCAATGTCAGGCCATGGCGTTTACCGATGGCGAAGTCGTTGGGGTCGTGGGCGGGGGTTACCTTCACGCAACCGGTGCCAAAGGCGGGATCCACATGGCTATCGGCAACGATTGGAATTTCCCGGCCCACCAAGGGCAGCGTGAGGGTTTTGCCAACTAGGGCGGCATAACGGGAATCATCGGGATTCACCGCCACACCCGTGTCACCCAAGAGCGTTTCAGGCCGGGTGGTGGCCACCTCGAGGAACCCATTGCCACCGGTGAGTGGATAGCGGAAATGCCATAGGAAGCCATCCACCTCCTTCATCTCCACCTCTAGGTCGCTAACGGCCGAACCGGAGGCCGGGCACCAATTCACTAGATATTCACCCCGATAGATCAAACCCTGCTGATGCAAACGCACAAAGGCTTCAACAACAGCGCGATTGAGCTGGGCATCCAGGGTGAACCGCTGGCGCTGCCAATCAACGGAATAACCAAGCCGCTTTAGCTGGGCAACGATCCTGCCGCCACTCTCCTCTTTCCAAGCCCAGGCTCGGCCGAGGAAGGCCTCGCGCCCCAGCGCTTTCCTACTGCTGCCTTCTTCTTTTAGTTGCTTCTCGAGAATTGATTGCACCGCAATGGATGCGTGGTCGGTGCCGGGCAGGCAAAGCACGTTTTTACCCTGCATGCGCTGAAAACGCACGATCGTGTCGATCAGGGCGGTATTAAAGGCATGGCCCATATGCAGGCTGCCGGTTACGTTTGGCGGTGGGATCACCACAGCAAAGGGCTCGCCCGGGGCCAAGGGATCGGGGTGGAAGGCACCCTGTTGCTCCCAGGCCTGCTGCCAACGGGCTTCTGTGCTGATCGGGTCGTAGATCTTGGCTAAAGCTTCAGCGGGCGACTGGTCCTCAAGCACGGCATAAATATGGCGGTGGGGCCATCGTGGCAAAGCAAGGTTCGCAGCTTCTGAAACCAGCCTTAATCACAGCCTTAAATAATTGATAATCTGCACTTTTTAGCAGTTAAAAATACGCCTTTTTGGCAGTGGATCTCACACCCCACCTAGCGCTGTTGCAGGAGCGCAACCAGGCAATTATTGAATTGATCAAAGGGGAGTCGGTGGTGCTCTGCCTCGGCGATCAGAATTTATTGATCAGCCATAGCTTCAACCCAAGCCATCAAGCACTGCTCAAGGGGCTGTGCAGCGCCGAGGAGGAAGCGGTGCATTTGGTGAAATTGCACAGGCCGAAATTCTTGGTTTGCCACGACAAATTGCTGCCAGGTGATGGCATTGAACTGATCAAACGCTGTAAAGCAAGCCAGCCCAGCCTAAAAACCCTGCTGGTGGTGTGCCAGCCAGGTAATTTCCAGCTGCAGCTTGCCCTTGCCGCTGGCGCCGATGCAATTTGCGCCGCCGATCGCATCGGCCAAGGCACGGTGCTGCAGGCCCTGCAATGCCTTAGGCAGGGAAGTTGCTACATCGATAAGGGCCTGCGGGATAGGGCTGCGTTTGAGCCGAACAAGCTTTCGCCCAGGGAGCTAGAGGTGCTGCAAGAACTGCATCTCGGCTTTGATACCAAAGGAATTGCAACCCGTTTAGGCATCAGCTCAAACACCGCCAAGGGTTATCAAAAGCAGCTATTTCAGAAACTTGGCGTTAGCAGACGCATGCATGCGGTGCTTACAGGCATACAGATGGGCCTATTGCAGGCACACTAGGAAGGCCGAGCCGTGCACCAATGGCCCTAGACCTCAACGATCCAGATCTCGAGTTTGCCGATCTGGTTTATGCATACCAAAGCTGGGTGCTAGCCGTTTTAAACGACGAAAAGCTCAATCCAGAGGGCGACAAGCTCAACAATGAAGACATCGCCGAGGACGCCATGAACGCCCTGCGCTTCCTGCCATCGGAAGTGACCTCTGCGGTGGAAACCACCCTCGCCCGCGCCTATGAAGTGGATGCGGAAGAACTAGCTGATCTGCTGTTTCCTGAGGATTAAAGGAAAGTTTTAACTCTGGGGGGTTATTTCTAACGATCCCACTAAAACTTCAAATTCCTTTTGCTGGCCAAGCCATAGGGCCTCCTTTCTAGCGCTTGGCACTAATTGCAGCAGCTCGGCAGGCCTTAAATCGTGCCCTGCTCTTGAGAGAAACAGGTTCAGAGGCCTAAGGCAACACACCAATGAGCACAGTTCCAGCCATCCGCACTACAGCGCCATATATAGGCATGCTGATGTTATCGGCTTGTCTGGATTTATTTGGACTGCATAATCGCTTCCTGGTGGATCTGGAACTTGCCCACAAGGCTTCTTTTAGTGCGGTATCACCCTACCTGGGTATTCTCTCAGGGATGCTATGGATTACAGGCGCTGGCTTTTGGATTTATTTCATATTAAAAATTCTTCCTGCAATCATCGGCCGCACAAACCTAAACAGAAGGTTATTAAGAACAATTGGTTTGCTCGCAACCGTTCAGTTTCTTGACAATCTTTTGCTTATTTTTATAGATACCATGAATACAAGCATCAAGTCTTATCACTTGCTTATGGAGGGTATATTGCTATATTTTATGATCGGATTTATATTTGTATTTTGGTATTGGTTTTTCGACTACCCTTCCAGAAGCATAGGTTTATCCACAGATGTTCAGGCAAAGGTTAATCGCATATCTTTCCCCGAAGAAATGGGATCTTCAGTAAATAATTGGCAGCCTGGCCTGCTTGATTATTTTTTCTTGGCGATGGTAGCAGGCATCAACCTAGGTATTGCAGAGGGACATTCTCTAATGGGTTCTC
The DNA here is from genome assembly GCF_024345595.1 of Synechococcus lacustris Maggiore-St4-Slac. Taxonomy (NCBI): domain Bacteria; kingdom Bacillati; phylum Cyanobacteriota; class Cyanophyceae; order Synechococcales; family Synechococcaceae; genus Synechococcus; species Synechococcus lacustris. Next base: position 7,581 of record NZ_JAGQBK010000025.1, read on the forward strand.
GCCTCAAGGTGGCCCATTTATTTCACACCCTGTGCATGAGCGCAATTTTTATCATTATCGTTGCTAGGGCAATCGACACAATGTTTTGATTAATGCCCGGTGCCGCGGAATATGATAACTTTAATCTAACTAACTACAACTAGTTCAACATTTGCGCAATCCAACCTAACTTTAATGAGCACCTCAGCCCGCCATTACAGCTATCACTACCGAGTGGATGAGCCACTGCTGCGCACCATTGCGGCCGAGATCCAGGCAGCCATACCCGGCGCTGAAGTGCGCCTGTTTGGTTCCCGCGCCTGCGGCACTGCCCGCCCCGATTCCGATCTAGATCTGCTGATAACAGTGCCGGATGCCTGGTTGGCCAACCATTCGCGTTTAAACGAAACGGATGCCTTGGGTTGGAAATTGGCCCATCACCGCCTGCCGATCGAGCTACTGCTTTACTCCGCAAGCGAAGTGGAGCATCGTCGTCATGGCGGGATCAATGTGATCGCCGAGGCCTTCCGCTATGGGCGACGGCTGGATCCGGCGGAGCCACTGCATGGCCCCGGCTGAAACCTCAACCGGCTTTCTGCGCATTGCACACCGCGATCTGCGTACCGCAATGGCCATGGCAGATTCATCACTTTTTGAAGAATCAACCTGGGGTTTTCATCTGCAACAAGCAATAGAAAAAGCTTTGAAGGCCTGGCTCCTGGTGCTCTCGCCTGAGCAACCACCTTTCAGTCACAACCTCAGGTTGTTGTTTTTGATGCTTCGCGACCAGGATGCCGCTGTTGAGCCATTCCTAGGACTCAGCCGCTTCACCCTCTTTGCTGTGGTGTGGCGATACGACGAAGACCCGGAGCTAGAACACCTCAATCGCACTGCCTGGAACCAACTCTGCACTGAACTACTTGCCCATGTGGACGAGTTAGCCAGCTACTCACAATAAATTCATTGGGATTAGAAGCTGTAGAAGCAAGTTTCTAACAATGTTTCTACTTATGCCCGGTGCCGGTTTCGAACCAGCGACATCCTGCTTGTAAGGCAGGCGCTCTACCGCTGAGCTAACCGGGCGATCTAACCATTGTGCCAAACCGTGGGACCCGTAACACTGAGGTAAGTGCCCCTTGATATGTGGCTACAGGCCGCCGCCACGATCAATTCACCAGTTATCTCGCCCTGCCCTATGGCTTGATCTGCTTGCTGTGGCTGGGTTTAGCTGGTTTTTTAGTGGGTTCTTTTGCCTTTTGGTTTGGTGGCCGCTGGTTATCGCCAGATCTTGATACAAATTCCAGGCCAAGCCGCCGTTGGGGACCGCTGGCATGGCTATGGACGCCCTACAGAAAACTGGTGCGCCATCGAGGTTGGTTGTCCCACACGCCAATTCTTGGTAGTACCTGCCGGCTGTTTTACCTGGCCAGCATGATCGCTTTGGCCTGCTGGTTGCTGCAGCCCTTAGGTGCCCCAGCCCCACAACATTTAGCGATCAAACTGCAACAGTGCTGGCTACTTCAACGGGGCCTGTGCATTGCTGCCCTCGGGGGGCTAGAAGCAAGTGCCTGGCTGCACCTGATCCAAGATGGTGATCCATTGCCCTGGCGCCGGTAATTCCACCAACTAACCAAACAAATGGCCCTAGATGAATTAATTGCTGTAGTGGCGAAATTGCGGGATCCAGAAAGCGGTTGCCCTTGGGATCTAAAGCAAACCCATGCTTCCCTAGCGCCCTATGCCCTGGAGGAAGCCCATGAACTGGCAGATGCCATCGAACACGGTGATAACAACGCCTTGATGGATGAATTGGGTGATCTATTGCTGCAGGTGGTGCTCCATGCCCAAATCGCTAAGGAGCGGGGTGCCTTTGATTTAGGGCAGGTGATTGAAACCATCAGCGCCAAGATGCAGCGCCGCCATCCCCATGTGTTTAACCCAGAGGGGCCGGCCCGCAGCTGGGAGGAAATCAAGGCAGAGGAACGGGCAGCCCGCGGTGAAACCAATGGCGGTTTAAGCGCCCAACTACAACGCAAAGTGCGCGGCCAGCCAGCGATGGCCGCTGCGATGTTGATTTCTAAAAAAGCTGCCGCGGCCGGATTTGAATGGCCCGATCTCGATGGCGTGTGGGCAAAGGTAGAAGAGGAACTAGATGAGCTAAAAGAAGCTGTTGCCAGTGGCAATCGCGCCCACGCCCAGGAGGAATTGGGTGATGTGTTTTTCACATTGATCAATCTGGCCCGCTGGTGTGAATTAGATCCAACTGCCGGCTTAAGTGGCACTAACCATCGCTTCCTTGATCGTTTCTCCCGGGTGGAAGCAGCCCTTGCTGGTGAAATTGAAGGCTGCTCAATCACTGAACTAGAAAAACTATGGCAACAGGCAAAAGCTCAAATCAAAGCAGAGCGTTGATCTTTAATCAAACTGCGTTGCTTTTTTGCCCGCAGGCGCCTTTCCACTGCAGCACGGCTGGGGCGAGTGGCACGCCTTGGTGGTGGAGGTGGTGCAATTGCTGCCCGCAATAATTCAACCAATCGCCCTATGGCTGCCTCACGGTTACGCAATTGGGAGCGGTATTCAGAAGCAGTTATAACCACAACCCCATCTAGCAAATCAACGGCCAAGCGCTGCATTGCCCTTGCTTTTAAATGCCTTGGCATTGCTTCACTACGGGCAAGATCAAAGCTCAATTGCACTCTGGAATCAATTTTATTTACATTCTGGCCACCGGGCCCCGAAGACCTGGAAAAGCGCCAGCTGAGTTCAGCCGCTGGAATCACCAGATCCGGGCTGAGCCGTAAGCGATCGAGTTCCATGCCCGCATCTTGTTGAGCATCAATTAATGTTAGGGCTTGATGATGTAATTCCGCGTGCTTGCCGTCCTGTTGCCCCTGCTGCTTGGCCAAATAATACCAAGCGTTAAACAAACCCAATTTCTTAAGCCAGCCCAAAACCTGCGGGATTCAAGATATTGTGAAATTGTTCCAATCTTTCGCCGCGGCCTAAATTTTCAAATTCCAGTTTTTAATACCGCTGGCCTTAATGATTGCCCCGCCGATCTATGGGCACGTCAAAATGCAACAGAAATCGCCAAAAAATACAATGCATTCATGGTGAAATTAATGGTCCACGCTATTGGACAATGGATTTCATCAAGGCAGAAAAAACAACTGAATCCGGCAGGGTAGTGGAATTTAATGGCCTGCAAATGCGAGAGCGGGCAACAATTAGCTTGAACCTAGTTGATATTATTAACCTCCAAAAGCCATACCAGGCCCACAGCGTTATGCGCAATACTGTTTTTGGTTATTTAAAAGGTAAAAAAGTATATGAATTAAGCTCGCCAACGGGAGAGGTGTTTCGGATGCAAAGCTATGCTCAGATCGTAGATCCCTCCCTTAATATCAACAACCTAGACTCCCTAGGCGATCGCTTAAAGCTTCCCCAAGGCTGGAAATACCAAGTTAAAATCCTAAACAAAGATTCAAAACTCAAAGCAGATGGCATTGCCTATGTGTTGCAGGATGATTTTCAAAACTCATACCAAAAGCAAACTAACTTGCCCTGATTCAATATCAAAATAAGCTGGTTGGATTTTCAGCTTGCCACTTGTTTGCGCCTTGCGCAGCAATTCGCTGCGTTTCGGTAGCTGGGCTGCCGAATAACAAGCGTTGCCTTTTATCGCTTCAGTGAGGTTATTACCGGGCACAAATGAAGCCCGTATCGGTGTAACTAAATCCTCTAATAATGGCGTTAGCATTGCATCTGCCATGGCGGCAGTTACGGCACCACAACCGCTATGGCCCAGCACCATAATCAATGGCACATCCAGATTTGCCACCGCATATTCCAAGGAAGCAACACCTTCATTAAAGGCGGTATTACCGGCGCTGCGCACACCGAATAATTCACCATCACCTGTATTAAATAACCATTCCAACGGCACCCTTGAATCGGCGCAGGTGAGCACCGCCGCCCATGGCCTTTGGCCTTTGGCTAATGCCTGGGGTTTTATTTCGCAACCGCCATCGCCATAGGCCAGCTGCAGGGCCTGCATCCTTAAATCTGGGCTCTCTGCTTCCCCCGCTGCCGCCCAAGCCTTCATAAATCGCTGGTTGCCGGCAATTAATTGCTGCAGCGGTTTCAAGCTTGGTTTGCACACCTCAAGCTGAGCGCGTAGGTCACCATCAACAACCGCAGCCTGGGCTAACCCAGGCCAGCACTGGCCAAACCCCAAGGCCGCCCCTAAAAAGGCCGCCTTTTCCAATAGTTCCCTGCGGCTTGGTGCCATAGCTCACCTGACAAGTGCCCTGGCCAAAGGTTTAGCTGTATTAGTAACCAATGCAATCCCCCCATGCCCGAACCCGGCTGGATTGATGAAATATTTGACGGTGTGCGCTACGGCCTCGAAGGCACGGTGGTGGCAGAGGAGCAATCCGCCTTTCAACGGGTGTCGATCATTGAAAGCAAACGCTATGGCAAGGGCCTCTTGCTTGATGGCTGCTGGATGACAGCGGAAGGTCAAGAGCGCCACTACCACGAATCCCTTGTGCATCCAGCCCTATGCGGCGCCGAAGCGATTGATCGGGTGCTGGTGATCGGTGGCGGTGATGGCGGTACCGCTAGGGAATGCCTGCGCCATGGAAGCGTTCAGGAGCTGCACATGGTGGAAATCGATGGCTTGGTGGTGGATTGGAGTAGGCAGCACCTGCCCAGCCTTGGCGGCGGTTGTTGGACAGATCCCCGCTTCCAGCTCACCATTGGTGATGGCATCGCCTGGGCCGCTGCTGCAGCTGATGCCAGCTACAACGTGGTGATCGTTGATGGTTCCGATCCAGCGGGCCCAGCCGAAGGCCTTTTCAACCGCGCCTTTTTTGAAAATTGCCGCCGCATCCTCAAACCAGGCGGTGTGTTTGCCACCCAAAGCGAATCACCGGAAGCCTTCCGCCAGGTGCACATCGACACAGTGAAACTGCTGCGGGAGGTATTTGGTTACGCCGATCCCATGTATGGCTGGGTGCCGATGTATCCAAGTGGCTGGTGGAGTTGGACCTTTGCCGCCACCGATGGGGCCCGCTACCGCCAAGTTCAAGCCGATCGCGCTGCTGCCATTGCCGCCGGCTGTGAAATCTGGAGCCCCCGCTGGCAGCGGGGCGCCTTTGATGCCATCCCAGCCTTCATGGAAAGGGCCTTAAACCAATGAGCGCGAGCTTCAGCCACGAATTATTTGAAACCGATGGCGCCATCTACATGGGCAGCCAGCGGGATCCAGCCGGTTGCCGCGTGGGCCTGTTTGGCGTGCCCTACGACGGCACCACCTCCTTTCGCCCTGGCACCCGCTTCGGGCCTGCGGCGATCCGCGAAGTGAGCAGCGGCCTGGAAAGCTATTGCCCCCAGCTCGATCTGGATCTAGAGGATCTCGCCTTTGCCGATCTCGGCGCGCTGGATATCCCCTTCGGCGCACCGGAGCCGGTGGTGATGGCGGTGCAACGGGCCACGGAGGCGGTGCTTGCCCTGGGGCTTAAACCACTAATGCTGGGCGGCGAACATTCGATCAGTTCTGGCGCCGTGGCGGCGGTGGCGGCGCAGCATCCCGATCTGGTGCTGGTGCAGCTTGATGCCCATGCCGACCTGCGCCACGAATGGCTTGGCGCCAAGCACAGCCACGCCTGCGCCATGCGCCGCTGCCTGGAGGTGCTGCCCAGCCAGCAATTGCTCCAGATCGCCATCCGCAGTGGCACCCGCGAGGAGTTCAGCGAGCTGCGTGCAACGGGCCGACTGGTGGCAATCGAGCAGCTGGTGCAAACCCTGCAGCCCCTCAGGGGCAAGCCGATCTACCTCACCGTGGATTTGGATTGGTTTGATCCAGCGGTGCTGCCCGGCACCGGTACCCCTGAACCGGGGGGATTTATGTGGAACCATTTTGCCGAGCTCATAACTGAGCTAAGCCAGCACAACCTGGTTGCCGCCGACGTGGTGGAACTGGCACCGATGCTTGATCCCAGTGGCGTTAGCAGCGTGCTAGCGGCAAAAGTTGTACGCAGCTTGTTGTTAAGCCTCGGAAATTACTAATTAATTAACTTACTAATTAATTTCAACTAATGGCAGCTGGTGGCTGTCGTTTGGGATAACACCCACCCGGTGGGTTGGGTGCAAAAGCGGTAGTTCCGGCGCTTTTGCAGTCCAGTGGTGGCAGCTGAGGTCGGCGGTGAGTTCAGGGTGCAACGGCACCTGGCGCAGGGCACACCAAGACAACCCAGCAGCTGGTTGGCAATGTTTACAACTGCGGCAGCTGCTGCGGCCAGCCATGGCATCTATTTAGGCGGTTCAACCTAGGGAGGATGCATCCAATAGCAAAGTTTGGGCACTTAATTGCAGGTTTCCTGCGGAAATGCGAATCAAAGCGCAGCAATTGCAGGGGCCAGGGCAGCAGAATCCATGCAACTAAATCCAGCCGATGCATCGCACCCCCCTCCATGAGTTGTGTTGCGCTGCTGGCGGCCGAATGGTGCCCTTTGCCGGCTGGGAGATGGCCGTGCAATTTGGCGGGGTAATCGCTGAACACAAGGCCGTACGCCAAAGCTGCGGCATGTTTGATATCTCCCACATGGGGTTTTTAAAACTCGAAGGGCCCGGCGCTAAAGACAAATTGCAAGGGCTCGTGCCCTCTGATCTGCAGCGGATTGGCCCTGGGGAAGCCGCCTACACCGTTCTCCTAAATGAAGCGGGCGGCATCATCGACGACCTGATCATCTACGACAACGGTGTGGTGGCTGGTGTTGATCAGCTCTATGCCGTAATTAATGCCGCCTGCGCCGATGCTGATACGGCCTGGCTTGAGCAGCATCTGCTGGCTGCTGGCATCGAAATCAGCAACCACAAAGCTGGTGGCATTTTGCTGGCCCTGCAGGGCCCTGAGGCCGCCCAAAGGCTGGAGCAGCTCTCGGGTGAAGATCTCTCAGGGCTGCCCAGATTTGGCCATCGCCAATTGCAGATCAATGGTTCAGCAGTATTTGCAGGCCGCACTGGCTACACCGGGGAGGACGGCTTTGAGCTGCTGCTGAGCGCCCCAGCGGGCCAAGCCCTCTGGCAACAATTGCTGGAGGCTGGCGTTACCCCCTGCGGCCTTGGTGCCCGCGACAGCCTGCGCCTAGAGGCAGCCATGCATCTCTATGGCAGTGACATGAACAGCACCACAAGCCCCCTTGAAGCCAGCCTTGGCTGGTTGGTGCATTTGGAGATGCCGATTGATTTCATCGGTAGGGAAGTTTTGGAGCAACAAACCAATCAAGGCGTTGCGCAACGCTTGGTGGGGCTGCAACTACAGGGCAGGGCCATCGCCCGCCACGGCTATCCAGTGCTGCACAACTCCGAGGTGGTGGGGGAAATCACAAGCGGCAGCTGGGCACCAAGCCTGGAGCTACCGATTGCCCTGGCCTATGTGCCAACGGCCTTAGCCAAGCTGGGCACTGAATTAAGCGTTGATATCCGCGGCCGCCAGGAACCGGCCCAAGTGGTGAAACGCCCCTTCTATCGCCGCAGCTGAACCGCCTGCATGGGATCATCCGATTCGCTGAACAACCGCCATGCGCAGCCACTCCTGCGGCGACCTGCGCACCAACGCCATCAACACCAAGGTGCTGCTCTGCGGCTGGGTTGATCGCCGCCGCGACCATGGCGGGGTGATCTTTATCGACCTGCGCGACCGCAGCGGCACCGTGCAGATCACCGTGGATCCCGATCTGGGTCCAGAAGCATTTGCGGTGGCAGAGCATCTGCGCTCTGAAACCGTTTTGCAGGTGGAGGGCTGCGTGCGGGCTCGGCCAGCTGCTTCCTTGAATGAACGGCTGGCTACCGGGGCAGTGGAAGTGCTTGCCCAACAGCTCACGGTGCTCAACGCCCCCAGCCGGCCCCTGCCATTTCCAGTGTCGGTGCACGATGAAGAAAATACCCGCGAGGAACTACGGCTGCGTTATCGCTACCTGGATCTGCGCCGCGAAAGGATGCGGCGCAACCTCACCCTGCGCCATAAAACAATCCAAACCGCCCGTCAATTCCTGGAAGCTGAGGGTTTTATCGAGGTGGAAACACCGGTGCTAACCCGTTCCACCCCTGAGGGTGCCCGCGATTATTTAGTGCCATCACGGGTATGTGGTGGGGAATGGTTTGCTTTACCCCAATCACCGCAACTGTTTAAACAACTGCTGATGGTGGGTGGCCTCGAGCGCTACTACCAAGTGGCCCGCTGTTTTCGGGATGAAGATCTCAGGGCCGACCGTCAACCGGAATTCACCCAGTTGGATCTGGAGATGAGCTTCCTGGGTCAAGAGCAAATTCTTGATTTGAATGAACGCTTGATCGCTGCGATCTGGCAGGTGGTGAAGGGGGTGACCTTGCCATTGCCACTGCCGAGGCTCACCTGGCATGAAGCGATGGAGCGCTACGGCTGCGACCGCCCCGACACCCGCTACGGCATGGAGCTGGTGAATGTGAGTGATCTGGTGGCAACCATGGGCTTCAAGGTATTTAGCGGTGCTGTGGCTGCAGGGGGCAGCGTGAAATGCATTGCCGTTGCTGGTGGCAATGAGGCGGTGAGCAATGTGCGGATCAAACCCGGTGGTGATGTGTTTTCAGAGGCGCAAAAAGCAGGGGCCGGGGGCCTTGCCTTTATTCGCGTTAGGGAAGGGGGTGAAATCGACACGATCGGTGCGATCAAAGACAACCTCACAGAAACTGCCAAAGCGGAGCTGCTCAAGCGCACTGGCGCCACCCCAGGCACCCTCCTGCTGTTTGGTGCCGGCGACACGGCAACGGTGAATAAAGCCCTGGATCGGGTGCGCCAATACCTGGCAAAGGAGTTGGGGCTCATACCCGAGGGGGCCTGGAATTTCCTTTGGGTGGTTGATTTCCCGATGTTTGAGCGCAACAGCGAAGAAAATCGGCTTGAGGCGCTCCATCACCCCTTCTGTGCGCCAAACCCTGAGGACGCCCACGATCTGGCCACCGCCAGGGCCCAGGCCTACGACCTAGTGCTCAATGGCCTCGAATTGGGTGGCGGCTCACTGCGCATCCATAAAGCTGAATTGCAAAGGCAGGTGCTCCACACCATTGGCCTGGAGCCTGAGGAAGCGGAAAAGCAATTTGGCTTTTTGCTCGAAGCATTGGAGCTGGGTGCACCACCCCATGGCGGCATCGCCTTTGGGGTAGACCGCATGGTGATGCTGTTGGCGGGTGAAGAATCAATCCGCGACACGATTGCATTTCCAAAAACCCAACAGGCCCGTTGCCTGCTCACCGGCGCCCCAGGTGCCGCCAGCACGGCCCAATTAGCGGAATTGAACGTGGCCAGCACCTGGGTAGAACCGGAAGATAACTAACGCAAAGTTTTTCGCTGCCGCCGAATTTGTTCAGGCTGAAAGTGGCGATGGTTGCAGGGTTGCTAGAGCGAGAGCGTCAACACAGCAGATCGCGCCGTTCCACGGCTGATTTGGTGCGCCTCTACCTGCAAGACATTGGCCGGGTGGATCTACTTAGCCAGGAGGAGGAACTCACCCTGGCCCGGCTGGTGCAAAGGCGTGAACTACTGCTGCGCCAACGCCAGCAGCTGGCCGGTGGCAACCCCCGCCTAGCCCGGCTTGATCATTTGGATGAACAACGCCAAAGGGAGGCGTCACGCCTGGGCCATCAACCCTCCCAAGGACAATGGGCCCAGGCCTGCCAGCTAAATCTGGCCGCCCTGCGCCAGGCCCTACAGGAAGGCAATCAAGCCTGGGCGGAACAGCTAGGCATCAGCAGCAGCGAATTGCAACAGCAACTCCACCGCGGCCGCAGGGCAAAGGAACGGATGATCCAAGCCAATTTGCGCTTGGTGGTAGCCGTTGCCAAAAAATATCAAAACCGCGGCATGGAACTGCTGGATTTAGTGCAGGAGGGAACTCTGGGTTTGGAGCGGGGGGTGGAGAAATTTGATCCCAGCCGGGGTTTTCGCTTTAGCACCTATGTGTATTGGTGGATTCGCCAGGGAATTACCAGGGCGATTGCCACCCAAAGCCGCACGATTCGCTTGCCGGTGCACATCACCGAAAAATTAAATCGGATCAAAAAAGCCCAACAACTGATCGCCGCGCGCCATGGCCGCAGCGCCAGCCTTAAGGATCTCAGCCTTGAGCTAAATCTGCCTGAGGCTGTGATCCGCGAAACGCTACAGAAGCTGCCCCATGCCGTTTCCCTCGATAGCCGCGTTGGCGGCAGCCAAGAAACGCAATTGGGGGAGCTGCTGGAGGATCCAATGCCCACGCCAGAGCAGCTGCTAAGCCGTGAAAAATTGCACGACGATCTGGAGGCACTGCTAGATCAATTGAGCGGCAAGGAAGCGCGGGTGATCCGTTTGCGGTTTGGCTTGGATAACGATTCACCCCAAACCCTGGCTGAAATCGGCA